>NZ_CP036292.1:6944198-7250512 GCF_007751715.1 Rosistilla oblonga
CATGCGAGTCGTTGCTGCCGATCAGTTTGGCGCGGCGCTGCAGTATTTCACCGGATCGCAAGCGCACAACGTTCGCGTCCGCAGCATGGCTAAATCGCAAGGGTTGAAGGTCAACGAATACGGAGTGTTTCGCGAAGACGATCCCGAGCACTCGATCGCCGGCGGGGAAGAGCAGGAGGTCTATGCGGCGATCGGTCTGCCTTGGGTTCCGCCCGAACTGCGCGAAGATCGACTGGAATTCGATTGGGCGAAAAGTGGCGACCCGTTCGACCTGATCGAACTAAAAGACATTTACAGCGACCTGCATATGCACACCACGGCGACCGATGGCGAAGCGACGATCGGCGACATGGCCGACGCGGCGATCGCCCGCGGCCTGACCGCGATCGCGATCACCGATCACAGCCAACGCGTGGCGATGGCTCGCGGGCTGGACCCGCAGCGACTGCGTGAACAATGGGCGCGGATCGATCAACTGCGGCCGCAGTACGAGGGCCGACTGACGATCCTCAAAGGAATCGAATGCGACATCCTTGAGGGTGGCGGGATGGATCTGCCCGACGATGTCCTCGCCGAAGCCGATTGGGTGCTGGCGAGCGTGCATTATGGGCAACGGCAAAGTCGCGAACAGATCACCGATCGAATCTTGGGAGCGATCGCGAATCCACACGTCACCGCGATCGCGCACCCGACCGGACGCTTGATCAATCGCCGCGAAGCGTATCAAGTCGACATCGACGCGGTTTTCCAAGCCGCCGCCGAAACGTCGACGCTGCTGGAACTAAACGCCAACCCCGCTCGGTTAGATCTTCATGAGGTCCATTGCCAAACGGCGTCGCGCCGTTACAACATCCCCATCGTGATCAACACCGACGCGCACTCGATCGATGGCCTCGACGTGATGCAGTACGGCATCCTGCAAGCGCGGCGAGCCGGGCTGCAAAAACAACACGTCGCCAACGCGAGGTCTTGGGATGCGATGAAGCCCCTGATGGGCAAATACCGCTAGCCGCCAACGCCAGCCGAGACGCGCCGTCGGAAACATGCCGCCTCACCCTCCACCAAAAGCCTTCCGATGCGAAACGTCTTAATCCTGTTGCTTTTGTTTGTCGCTTCCGATCTCGCCGTCGCAACGGAGATCCGACGGATCTGGCTGACACACAAGAGCAACGACCCGAGCCGCATCGTTGTGAACTGGATGAGCGAGAGCGCGGGGGATTCGGTCGTTCGCTTTGGCCTGACTGCGGACTACGACAAAACGATCCGAGTCGATGAAACGACGAAGCTGCATCATGTCGAAATTCCGCTGGAACATCGCGATGCGGTCTATCACTATTCGGTCAGCAGCGGCGACAAACGATCGAAGGACGCCACCTTCAAAGCCTACCCGAGCGATGAACTGCGGATTGCGATCGTCGCCGACTGGCAGAGCAAGCCCGACTTGTCGGCGATCCAAAAGGACGACGTCCATCTATTGCTGACCGCTGGCGACAACATCGCCAACCTCTTCCCAGCCTGCGGCGAGGGGACCAAAGATTGCGTGAAGCCCTACGCTGCACTGATCGACGCCTACCCCGATCTGTTTCGCTCCACACCGTTCATGCCGGCATTGGGGAATCACGACCGCCAGATTCGCCCGCGTGGGAAGATGCCGCCCGAGGAAGCCGTCTACGATGTCGATGCGACCGCGTTTCGCAAATTCTTCGAATTGCCGGGGGACGAGTGGAAGTGGCACTTCGACATCCCACAGTTTGACCTGCGGGTGATCGCGTTGGACTTCAATCACATCTCCGACTTCGGAACCACTTGGCAAACCTGCCACCGCTTCGACGAAGCCTCGCCTCAGTTCCTCTGGTACCAACAACAGATGGCCAACCCGCCCGGATTTGTTGTCACGCTCTATAACGAACGCAACGCGAGCATTCGCAACCAGGCGAACAAACAATGGCACAACCTGTTCCGCCGCGGAACATGTTGCGTCACCGGATACGGCTATTTTGCAGAGCGAGCCGAAGTCGATGGCTTTCCCTATTACAACAGCTCGCTCAGCGGCAGCGGCGCCCAATATCGCGACCCCCATTCGAAGTTCCTCGCGGGCGAGGACAGCTACCTATTGCTGACCCTCCAGCGTGGCGGCGAGATGGCGGTTAAGATCAAGAGTCTCAGCGGCGACGAATTAGATCACCAATCCTACAAACAACGGGAATCGACACGATGACATGGATTGAGTGGTACAACGGCCTGGACAAACCTTCGTGGACTCCCGCCCCCGGCACGATCGGCCTGATCTGGCAACTGTTGTATCCGGTAATCATCGTGACGTTTGGTTTCGTCTTCGTACAAGCGTTTCGCAAGCGACTGCCATGGCTGGTCGCATTGCCGTTTGCGATCAACCTCGTCGCCAATCTGTGCTTCACCCCAATTCAGTTCGGCTTGCGCAATCTGCCGCTTGCCGCCGTCGACATCCTGATCGTCTGGACAACGATCCTTTGGATGATGTTCGCCATCTGGAAGCACTACCGCTGGGTCGCGGTGGCGCAGATCCCGTACCTGATCTGGGTTTCGATCGCGACGACGCTACAGCTGGCGATCACATGGAACAATTGACGCCAGCCAGACTGCCAGCGTTTGCGTCAAACAAGATCAACGCGATGAGTTCCGCCCACTAAAGGCGTCTTCTGGATCGCCCTCGTCCCAATCCCAATCTTTGAGTTCCAGCCTTCGCACGCCGCCGGAATTGTTCTGCCGCTTGGCAGCTCGATAGACATCGCTGCGGCCGCCCTCAAAAGTCGCTGGCACTTGGAAGAAGCCAACGCTTCGCGGGGCGTGCTGGATCTCCGGCGCCGATCCGGGCTGAGTGCGATCGATGTAGACCGATTGCGGTATCATCTCGTAGACGCTGATGTCGTAGAGCGGCTGCGGCGGCACATCGACGACCGATTCTTCACGAACCCGCACTCCGTTGGGCTGCAGCACCTCGAGCAGACTAACAACTCGAGACCCCGGATCGCGTTCGAAGGTCGCCGGCCGCGACTCTCCCGCCGGGATCTTCAGCCGCTGCGAATTGTCGGGATCGCGCAAGTCGGTCACCAGCACCCACAAAGCGTTTGCGTGAGAGTTCGATAATTGAACCTGGACCGGTGCCAGCGGCGGATTGGACTCGACCGTCTTCGAAATCAGCACCGGCCCAACGGGATTGCCGATCGGCGGCGGGAAGCCGCTCGGTGGCAGGTTCCCCATCGCGCCAACTCGCTGCAGGCGGAACAACTGATTCTGCAAACCATGGCGAGTGAAGATGCCAACACTTGCGGGGCGACCGCCGCGCGGCTTCACGACGTCGATGACAAAATCGCGATTCGCTCGCAGTTCAAGCGTCACGAAGCCAGCGTTGTCGGGGACGATGCGAAACTGCATTGCATCGCCGCCGCCCATCCGACGATCGAACAGTTGAGCGTTCCCCTGGTTCCCGGCCAGGCCGGTCGCCATCCCGATCGCGAGCCCCCGATCCTTCATCGGCACGATCGAGACATAACCGCTGTCGGTTGGCAGCAACCGAAAGAAGACGTTCTGCCCGCCGGTGGCTTGCGTTTCGATCCGCACATTGGCGCCAGCTAGTGGTGCAACGGAAAGCAGCAACCCGGGGCCGAGTGCCGATTCAATCACGTACACCGATTTGGGGTCGTTGCTGGGATTGCCCGCAGCTTGCGGTCCAACCTGGTTGCCGGGCAACACGCCTGGTACGCCAGGATTGAGACCACCGTTGCCGCGCGGCGAGACGATCATCTGCGTCGACCGGAATGCGATGCTCCCCAGCGGTCCGGCCAGCGAAGCGACTTGCATATTGCCTGCACCACGCAGCGGCCAACGAATCGACTGGCCCATCGCCTGACTCGAATACGCGGCGTAGCCGTTGGCGTCGAGTTGCGGATCACGATCGTAAATCGATGCCTGACCATTGGCATCGACGATCACCAATCGATCCGCCGTCAGTTGCGCGGTCGAGCGCAGACCGGATCCCGGCACGATCAGGTCGAACGTCTGCGCGTCGGCAAGTCGAGCGAACACCGATGCAAACAACAACGCGGCGAGACTCAAGCGGTTGGGAAAAGACATAACGGGTTCCATCGGAATCGGAAACACGGCGGCTCTTCTCTCCTTTATATGGCTTCCAACGGCAAGTCTGGACAACAAACGCCGAATTTTCTTACCCACACGAACCGCAAGCGAATGATCGTGATCCGGCACCCATACCAGCACGAAGCGCAAGCGAGTGACGCACCTTCAATTTCTCGTGACCACTCGCTTGCGTTTCGTGCTGGTATTTGAGATCGCTTGCTTGTGTTTCGTGGTGGCGTGGGGGGATCACTCGCTTGCGCTTCGTGCTGGTATTTGTGATCGCTTGATTGCGTTTCGTGGTGGCGTGGGGGGACCACTCGCTTGCGCTTCCTGCTGGTATTGAAATCACTTGGTTGCGCTTCCTGGTGGTATTTTTTTGGTTGGTGCCGAAGCGACAAACTCGGCTGGCGAGCGGCGGAGTGGGGCATGAATCGGATCGCAACATCCACCAATTCGAGTTACCACAACCCTCCGCAAGGCCTCCGAGCAACTGGAGTTGCCGAGGCTGGTTGGCTAGCTGTGAGGCGACGTTTGGGTTACCGAATTCCGCAATCTACATAAATGTTGGGAAAGAAAACCTGTTGTGCCGATAGGGATCGGGCAAGCGATTCACGTGTTTGCTGCCGATCGACCGCGGATTAACCGCAGTCGAAGCAATACGGCGGAATTGCCGAAACGGCGTGGATGAGTAGACTTTATTAAGACGATAGTGTCCCCTTACATGAACGGCTCGGCTTGCGAGCCCTCAAAATGCACAACGACGGCGAAGGCCTGGATGAGCGAAATACATCACGAGTGCGGTGTTGCGGCGATCTACCATCTTCCACGTACGGCACCCAGCCCGATGTGTCCGGACCAAGGTCCGTCGCAGATCTCGCGGCTGATGCCTCGGATGCTGCTGGACATCCAGAACCGTGGCCAACTGGCGGCCGGGATGACCAGCTTTCATCCCAAGCGGCCTGAGATCCTGGCAACGTACAAAGACATCGGCACCGTTTCCGAAGTTTTTAAACTGAGCCATCGGGCCAAAAGCGAATCGATGATGCGATCGCTAGCCGGCCGCGCGGCGATCGGCCACGTACGGTATGCCACCTGCGGCCAAGACGACCGCTCTTACGCTCAGCCGTTCGAACGCCAGCACATTCACAAGCGGAAGTGGTTCAGTTTCTGTTTCAACGGACAGCTGGCGAACTATCAAATCCTCAAGCATCGCTTGCTGGCTGATGGCGACCATCACCTGTCGCGCGACACCGATACCGAGATCATTCTGCATGAGGTCGGCCGCCTGTTGAGCAACAGCGAAGGCAAGCCCGACTGGATCGATCTACTGGGCAAAGCGACCAAAGACTTCGACGGCGCTTACAGCATGGCCTTCCTGACGGCGCTTGGCGAAATGGTTGTCGCCCGCGATCCGCTGGGGATCAAACCGATGTGTTACGCCTTTGACGGCAGCCTGTTCGCCGCCGCTAGCGAAGACGTCGCTCTGGTCAACCTGGGCTTCGAACCCGAAGACATCAAGACATTGCCGCCGGGGCACGCCGCCCTGGTGACTCCCGGAGAAGGGTTGCGAATCGAGCCGTTTTGCGAGAGCAAGAGCCGAGCGCACTGCTTCTTCGAATGGATCTATTTCGCCAACGTCGCCAGCACGATGGACGAGAAGAGCGTCTATCTGAGCCGCACGCGATTGGGCGAAGAGCTTGCTCGCATCGAAATCGAATCGGGCGAGATCTCGTTGGATCCCGAGGACACGATCGTCGTCCCGGTCCCCGACACCAGCAAAGCCGCTGCCGACGCAATGGCTTACAAACTGGGCATCCCCAGCCGCGAGGGACTGATCCGAAACCGGTATTCCGGCCGAACATTCATCGAAGGCGGCCGAGCGCGACGCGTCAAAGCGTCGACCAAATACACTCCGCTTCGCGAAGTGCTCGAAGGCAAACGGGTCCTCTTGGTCGAGGATTCGATCGTTCGCAGCACGACGATGGGAGTCCTGTTGGATCGCATCCGCGATATGGGCGGGGCTCGTGAGATCCACGTTCGCGTTGCCAGTCCGCCGATCGTCGCCCCTTGCTTCTATGGCATCGACATGAGCACGATCGATCAATTGATCGCTCCGCGCTACTTCGAAAACGCCACTTTGACCGAATCGGGTCAACGCGAGATGGCTCGCGAACTGGGTGCCGATTCGCTGCGCTACCTGCCGGTCGAAGCGATCGCCCGCGCGATCGGGCTGCCGGCTGAAGAGCTGTGCCAAGCTTGCATCACCGGGAAATACCCGACGCCTTGCGGTCAAAAGCTGTATCAATTGGAACTGGAGAACGAAGGCCGGCCGCAAAGTGCCGAACGGACCTACGAGCGACTGGTTTCCAACCTCACATGACCGACATTTTCACAGCAATTGGCATCGTCCTGGTCGTGTCGCTCACGCTGGGACTGCTTGTTGCAAGGTCGCCGCAGCCCAGCGGCGTATGGCGCACCGCCGCGATGGCGATCCTGTTGATCGGGGCTTTTGGCAATGTCTTCTACAGCACCGGGCTGATCGTCTGGGCTCGCTATATTCCGCATTCGGCAGTGATCGTCTGGGCCAACGTCGTCCCGATCGCTGCAGCGATCTCCGCGGGACTCGCCTATCGCCTGCCCAACACGCCTCACTGGCGACAACTGCTGGCATCGGGCCTACTGGGACTGCTCTCCTTCGGCACCGTCTTCTGGCCGCTACAAGGTTTCATCCTGAGGCCACCGCAACCGGGCGGCAACACGTGGAGCCAGGGCGTGGCGCTGCAGACCTCTTGGTCCTCCTGCAGCCCTGCCGCAGCGGCGACGCTGTTGCGAGCCAACGGAGTCGACGTCGACGAGAGCGATCTGATGACGGCCTGCCTGACCGACAATCGTGGCACCGTTTCGCTGGGGCTGTATCGCGGTGTCAAACTGTTCGCCGACGCCAACGATCTGGAAGTCGAGATCGTTCCTCCCTCGCTGGATCAGTTGATCATCGACGACCAGTGGCCGGTATTGCTGATGGTGCGACTGCCCAAGACGGGCGTCGAAGACCCGCGTTACGAACACAACTGGGGCTGGATCCCAGGCCTTGGGCACTCGGTCGTCTGTTTCGGCCGCCTCCCCAACGGCAACTTCATCGTCGGCGATCCTTCGATCGGCCGCGAACAATGGACGACTGAAGACATGAAGATCCTGTGGCATGGCGACGGGATTCGCTTGCATAAGCGAGGGGAGCCCTTCGACGCCAACGCCCCGAAGCACTAGAATGCGATTGGCCCGGTGCGATTCGGAGCGATCCCAAAGCGGCACCCGCGCAGCGAAGAACAAGCAAAACGACGTTAGAAAACCTCCACAAGAGTATTTCAAAGATGGCATTTCGGTTACCAGTTGTCGCCGACCCGATCCCCGATCCAAACACTCCCGTCTCGGGTTCCGGTCGCCTGCCGCGGTGGCTCAAGCGCGAAGTCCCCAAGGGAAACGCAAACAACTTCACCGCTGGCCTGCTGGACGAACTGCGTCTGGAAACCGTCTGCGACAACGCCAAGTGCCCCAACCGCTCGGAATGCTACTCGCAGAAAACCGCGACGTTCATGATCCTGGGAGCGATCTGCACGCGGCCCTGTGGATTCTGTGCCGTCAATCGCGGCCGGCCACCGGAAAAGCCGGAGGTGGACGAACCGCAACGGCTTGCCGAAGCTGCGGCGCGACTGGGGCTGAAGCATGTCGTGATCACCAGCGTCACTCGCGACGACCTGCCCGATGGCGGAGCGGATCATTATTACCAATGCATCACCGCGGTCCGCGAGCGGACCGGAGCGACTGTCGAAGTCCTCACTCCCGACTTTGTGCAATGCAAAGAAGCACTCGACCGCGTCGTCGAAGCGCGTCCGGAGGTCTTCAATCACAACATGGAAACCGTGCCGCGGATGTATCGCCGCGTTCGTGGTCCGAAGAGCGATTACCAATGGACGCTGCAGTTGCTGCGTCGCGTCAAAGAGCTCGATCCAACGATCAAAACCAAGAGCGGCCTGATGTTGGGGCTCGGCGAAACCCGCGACGAACTGCTCGACGCGCTGGCCGACATGCGAGCCTACGACATCGACTTCCTGACTCTCGGCCAATACCTGCAACCGGGCGAAAAGTACCTGCCGGTTCAGCGATACATCACGCCGGAGGAATTCGACGAACTGGGCGAGATCGCCAAGAAGCTCGGCTTCAAGCAAGTTGCCAGCGGACCGTTTGTCCGCAGCAGCTACCACGCCCGCGACATGGCCGAAGCGTAGCCAACGGGCGAACGATGCTGCCGACGCGCACATCAGCCGCCACGCGTTAGCGTCCGGTTGCCAACAGAACCGGACGCTAACGCGTGGCGGCTAATTCCCGATACTGGCCAGCGTTCTGGCTACTGCGACTGAGATCGCGAGCCCGAGGGGCTGCCGGCGATCGGATGGCCGTGCGGCAGGGGGCGACCGGCGGTGGCGAAGCCCATTCGGTAGAGATACTCTTTGACCTGCCGGAACTGAGCAAAACTCTCCGGATAAACCCAGACCGTGACGGTCGTGCTGGCGGGATCGCGGCCAGCCAGTTCATAGGCCAATTGCGATTGTGGCTGCAGTGCTTGAGCGATCGGTTCGCCGATCGGTTCGCGCAGTGGTTCGATGATCAGTTCCGCCACCTGCACGCGCGATGCCATTCCGATCTGGCCACCGCGAGCGACCGATTCTCGTGACATCTGCATGCTGTAGTGAGCGACAAAATCGCGGATCGGACCGACCGACGACTCTTTGTCGCCGCTTCGCGCACTGCTGGCCAGCCGCTGGAAATCCTCTTTGATCTCGTCTAACAACGCGTCGATCGGGACCATCGCCAACAAACCGTCCTTCAAGCGGAAGTGAACCTCGTCGCCGAAGACGGTCTTGGCCATCGGCGTCGGCAAGTGTTCGACGGCGACGATCGATTCGGGAACCTCTTCCAAAGCAGATGCTTGGGCGTTGAGTTCAGCCAGTTCGTTTTCGGCGATCTCGCGATCGCGTTGCAGCGCCGCCGTCTTTTGCTTTTGCTCGTCCATCTCCGCCAGCGATTCTTCCCACTGCTGCTGAGCCACGTCCAGCAATTGCATCAGGACCTCGCGTTCCTTGCGGCGATGTTCCAGTTCGCCGTCGTAGGCGCTGATCGATTTCTCCAACCGCTCGACATCGCGGCTGACCGACAACGCGGTCCGATGCTCGCGATCGATCAACGCCAACTCCGCTTCGGTCGGCGGTTCGATCTCAATCTCTTGAGCCAGTTGATGCGACCGCGCACCGAGGATCACGACCAAGATGATCAGGATGCCGACCAGGTTGGCGACGATATCGAGGAACGAATCGTGCCCGCCGGAGAGTTGATCGGAACGCTTACGTCGACTCATCGCACGCTCCTTCCATCGACGCCGATCCCACTTCCATGAAGCAGGGTATTCAGCTGGTTAAAATTGGCTTCGCCCCCAGGAGCGATCGCCACCTGCAGAACCGGTTGCCAACGACCGCCGGTGAGTGCCAAGCCCCAGTTGTCGACGCGTTGCCGAACGAGTCCCGCCAACCGCACGACCGCGGCCGATGGGTCGGCAGGATCGACGAGGATCACGTCGGTGTCGTTGGTCGAATCGCCGATCATCACCAATCGATTGCCATAACATTGAACCTTGACGTTGCGGACGACAGCCGGTCCGTCGGAAGCTCCTTTGCTGCCACGCATCGCCCAACCGCGGCCACGCTGCTGCGACAACGGAGCACTCGCCGATACGCTTGCCGAAACACTGGCGTTCTGCGCCGCATCGGGATCGCTGCTGGCGTCGCTTCCCGATCCCATCTGCTGCGCCGACGCTTGCCCCGCGGCGACACTGCCATCGGCAGCGATTCCACCCGCGGCGTCGGAGGACTGTCCAGACGCATCCGCTTCGGTCCCTGCGCCGGTATCGGAGGAACCATAATCGCTACCGGTCTCGTTGCCACCAGCAGGTCCCTGCATCGCGCCGGGGCTGCCAAAGTTGCTGCCATCGCCCGTCGGAGGAGACAGCGACAACGAATCGTTAGAACCCGTCGTCCCGGGCGGATATTGGCCCGTCTGCTGCGAAGAATTCGGCTGGCCGAGCTTCGATCCCGACGCTGACTGCTGCGGCGAACCAGGCTGCCCCTGCTGCGTTCCCGCTGAAAACCGATTCGAAGATCCGTCGGAACTGTTTGCGATCGAAGAGCCGAGGTTCTGGTTCCAACGCTGCATCGGTTCTTGCATTCCCGAACCGTTGCCGCCGGAATAGCCCGAACCGGTTGGCGATTGACCGGGATGATTGCCGCTGCGACGACTAGCGAATCCTGTCGCTTGACGCTGCGTGGCGTCGTCGATCGCTTCGCCAATCGGATCGGATCCCGAACGCCCCTGTCGATATCGACTCGGCACGGCGCTGATCATTGTCGCGCGGCGGCGGACCGATTCGGCGACCACTTTTTCAGTTCGTTCGGCCAACACGTTATCCGGTTTCGGAAACGCCAACTCGACATCCGCGGGGACCAATTCGTAACCAAACTGATCATCCCAGGCGGTCATCGAAACGCGAGCGGCGGTGTAGGCCATGATCCCATCGGGACGGACGATCAGCAGCGGATACGGAGGCTCGCTGCCACTGGTCCCTTGCGATTCCCAGTAGTTGCGGATCGTACGGAGCGCAGCATCCAACGGATTGCCCGGCCCCGTCGGCCCACGCAATTCATCGATCGTGATCCGAACCCCTTCGGGCTGCAGAACGATTTGATTCGCCGAACACTCCAGATAGATCGGCCGCCGCTGGGTTCCGTTAGGACCGCGGTGAGGCATGATCGCGACGCGAGGCCGCCGCCCGGCGTTGCGTTCCTTCAGATCTTCTAACGATTCCTTTTTGTCTTCGATCTCGGCCGTCAGCTCTTCGATCTTCGACTTCAGTTCCGCTTCATCGGTATCCTCGACCAGAGCGCTGCGAATCTCCGACTGCAACGCTTCCAACTGACGCTTAACACGGCGCAGGTGATCTTCGACGTGAGCCAACTCCGACCGCCGCTCTTCGAGCACTTGGGTCTGCTGGTCGCGCACGTTCTGCAACTCCTCGGCCCGCCAACGTTCCTGCTGCGCCACCTCGGTGACCTCTTGCAGCATCTCTTGACGCTGCTGTTGAGCCACTTGTTCGGCGCTTTCCTTGGCATCTTTGGCGACCAAAGCGAGCAATAATATGAGTGTGCCTAGCGTACAGACGAGCACCGCAAGGAACGGAAACAGCGACGGCGCTAGACCAGGGCGTCTGCGCCTGCTCATGCCGCTTTACTCCGATTGGATTGCGATGGAACACGATCGACGATCAGATCGATGGCGCGGGCCAGCGAACGCATCGCGTCGCTCATCTCGGGCATCGCGGAGAGTCCCGCGGTGTTGGTCTGCAGCAGTTCGCGAACCTCGGCCAATTCCTTGGCGCGGTCGGCGGTACCGATCAGCAATTCGTTCTGTTGGGCGAGTGTTTGTTGTTGCACCATCAGAACCCGCGCGTTGTCGCTGAGCGCGGTCTGCCATTGCTTCCAACGTTGTTCGATCTGCTGCGAAGCGTTTTGGTGAGTCTTGTCGACGTGCTCGGCGTGGCTTTGCAGTGTCAGCTCGATCGCTTCGGTGAGCGCCGATTGCACTTGGTCGCCCGCGTTACCGACGACGCTGGTCCAGTGGTCGTGAGCCGAATCGACGGTCTTCTTCCACAGCTCGGCTTGCGTTTCAACTAACTGATTGACCGACGCTAAGACGGCCCGATTCATTTCGGCAATCGCCTGCAGAGGTTGGTCCGCAGTCGATTCTTCGGGGAAACCGCCCGAGAGGATTTCGATCGACCGTTGATCGAGAGTCGCCATCAAGTGATTCATCTTCTTCTCGACAGGGAACTGCAAGAAGATCGCGATCACGGAAAGGACCAGCCCCAACGCCGTTGTATCAAAGGCGACGTACAAGCCGGCTTTTAAGTTGTCGACGGCGTTCTGGCCGTCGCTGAAGTCGAGGCCACCGAGCGTCTGCGTGATACCGACCACGGTTCCCAGGAAGCCCAACATCGGGATCGCCCAGACGATGATCCGCACCAATTGCAGGCTATCGTGCGATTGATCCGCTTCGCGATCCGAGACATCGCGAAGGTCGTCGTTCAAGAAACGCGTCGTTTTGCGGCGTTGCTGGCGGCCCAGCAGATCTTCCAGGCGATGGACCAACTGGCAACCGCGCTCGCTGCGCGGCAACTGAGCCAAATGATCGAGCCAGTGAGTGACGTGCTCTCCCAAATCCGACGACGTCCGCTCGGCTGGCTTAAGTTCGCTGTCGGCCAGACCGGCGACGATTCCCAGCTGGCGACGCGTATCCAGATGCCGAACGATCAATCCGACCAGGGCGACAAAAAACAGCACGGTCGCCGCATAAGCGACCGGGTGCCCCATGAAGTAGCGGTGCAGGAAAGGGACCGGGGAAACATACAGAACGCTATAGAAGATCGCCGCGACCAAGGGGCCCAGGGCGACGCTAGCGAGACCACTCCAACTATTCGAAGCCAAATTGTTTCGACCTGCCATCGTTGACCTTCGTTCGCACGCGAGATTCCGAACCGTGCGCCAGAGAGACTCTGGCACACCTATCACTTCAACCCGTCATCGTCCGTTACAAACGTGCAACTTGATTGGATCGTTAAAGTTTGCGCAACTGAACCCAAGCAGGGGGCGATTTCATAACCTATCGTTCAACTTCCTGGCGAAACCGCATCGCTTGCTAGCACAGATCGATCTTGATGTTGGATGCCCGACCGACCTACAACCGTCGGTCTAAACGACTGATTCGATTGTGCGGCAAATATCCTTCGTAGCGGCACAGCGCGGCAGACCGACGCCGAAAGCGCTTGAAGCTTTCGAGCAACGGCTCATAATGCCGTGAAGGATGTTTCCGCAGATGGCACAAGATAGGGAGATTGGTGCGATGCGGTTATGGCTGGGACTTGTGATTGCGGTGTTCACTCTCGTATTGGCGAATGTTTCGCCGGGCTCGGGAGCGGGCGAGACGCAGACGAAACCCGAGGCATCGCGGCCCGCCCTGGTGGCTGGAGCTGGAGAATTGCTCGGTTTTGTAAATCCTCAAGCAAACGACGGCCAGCAGATTACAATCGTAAATGCTACTCGCGGCACGATGCTGGTGTATCATATAGATGGCCCCACAGGTCAGATTACGCTGAAAAGCAGTCGTCGACTGACCTGGGATTTTTCCTTAGACGAATACAACGCCACTGCGCCGCTGCCGACCGAAATCCGGCAGATGGTTGAGCGTTAGGCCGGTCGGTCTGACGTTTGCCAAAGGGCCGCCAGTGGAACGTGAATCAACATCGCGCTTCTCTTCCTTTTCAGACACTGGTTCGGTAGGTCATGGCAAACAAATTCATCCCCCTCGAAGAAGCTGCACAGCTGTTGGGCATTCCAACCGAAAAGCTGGTTGAAATGCGTTCCAGTGGAGATGTCCGTGCCTTTAAGGATGGAGCCAGTTGGAAGTTTCCCAAGGACGAGATCGACCGCCTGTTGGCCGATGGGATCGAAGGCGATTCGGGGATCTACACCGGATTTGGCATCAGCGACGACGATGAGGGATCGTCGATCCTCGTCACCGAACAAGGCGCCGGGTCGGGCAGCCGAATCATTGGCGGCAACAGCTCGCCATCGGACAGCAGCGATTTGGAAATCGGCGGTGAACCCGAAGGGCAGGGGAGCGACGTCGCGTTGGTCGCTCGATCCAACGACGATGCCGGCAGCGACAGCGATGTGCAAATCATCGCCAACGAACTAAAGCTCGAAAGCGACGACTCGGCCATCGACAGCGGAGCTTCCGAAGAGAGCGCCGCCGATAAGATCAGCTTGAGCCTCGCCGACGATTCGATGGGCGACCTGGAACTGGCAAGCCCAGAACAATCTCCCGCCGCCGACGACGAAGTCGACTTGAGCCTCGATCTCAGCCTCGCCGACGACAGTCCTTCCGATGGCGGTAACATCGATCTCAGCCTCGCCGACGACGGCGGCAGCGACATGGGCGACGTCGACCTCTCGCTTGCCGAACCGGCGACCGGCGGCAGCGATCTGGACCTGAACTTCGACGACGTGGCCGGATCGGGACAGGGCGACAGCGCCATCCATCCCCCGGAGATTTCACTGGGGGCCGACAGCGACGCCGACGACTCGATTGGCGACCTGGGACTGATGGAGGACAGCGACGACGAGATCGACCTCTCCGACCCTCCCGTAAAAAGCGGTTCCAATCGAGGTGGCGACGATGTCCTCTCCGAACTCGACCTCCTGGGCGTCGATCAAGGCGGTTCGGGCAGCCTGATCAGCGGCGATAGCGAACCTTCGCTGCTGGGCGACCTGGACATGGAGTCGGCTCTTTCGGGCATCTCCGATATCGATGACGCCCTAAACGACGACGATGACTTGGTCATCTCCGGCGACGACGACGACTTGGTTCTCGGCGGCGCGGGGAGCGACATTTCGGTCGTCGGCGACAGCGGTATCAATCTGATGAGCCCTTCGGACAGCGGTCTGTCGCTGGAAAGCGAACCGTTGGACCTGGCCGGATCGAGCATTTCGGCACTGGATCTCGGCGGCGACGGCAGCGGCGTGACTCCCGGTTCGGGACCTGGCAGCAGCGGTCGATCGGCCGGTGGCAGCGGATCGCTTGTCGATTTCAAAGCGGACGAGGAGTTTCAGCTTTCGCCATCGGGAATCGGCCTGGAAGCCGACGACGATAGCGCTTCCCAAGTGATCGAAGTCGAAGAGTCCGACGCCTTTGGTGCCGCGATGGACCTCGGCGACGCTGGCTTTGTCGATCCGTCCACCGGGGACGGCCGCGGCTGGGCCGAACGAAACGAATTGCTAGCGGATGACGCGCAGGGGATCGACGAAGCTGGCCTGGTTGCCGACGGCGTCGAAGAGGATCTGATCGTCGCCAACGCTCCGGTACAACAAGCCGCCGCGGTGGCCCCCGGATATGAAGTCCCCTTCTCGGTCTGGAACGTTTCCGCCTTAGCCGGCATCCTGGTGATGATGAGCGTCGGTGGGATGATGACGACCGACCTGGTCCGCAATCTCTGGACCTACAGCGAAACGACAAGCCCGATCAGTTCGTTGACCGAAACGATCTTGAGTGCATTGGGCATGAACGGCTAAAAAGGGGAATAAATCCGCGCGGCTCGCTGCGGATCCTCCCTGCATTTCCGTTCAGGCTTCGTCGATGAACCCCCAAGCCGTTTTTCTATTGTGCGTCGCGATGCTGTTACCGGCATCGACAGGCTGCAGCCTGTTTGGACGCGACAAGGCGGCTCATCTAGAATCGGAATCCGAACGGCTGCTCGCCGACTATCGCTACGAGCGCGAGCGAGCCAATCGCCTGGAACTGCTCAACAATGTTTTGACGCAGCGCGTCGAGAGCCTCGAAAAACGACTGGCGATCAACACCGACCAGACCGCCCCCACCCCGGTCGCCGACCGCCGACAACCGGTCGACTTTCCCAGCACCGCTCCAGCTGTCGATCCTTGGAAACCGACGCTCCGTCGCTAGCCAAACATCGTTTCCAGACTACGGATATAGTCGAGCGCATCGCCGACATCATCCACCTGCACTCCCTGCTGGCGCCCCAGCCGGTCGGCATCCGATAGCGACACCAAGTCGTCGTGCCAGGGATGTTCCACCAACCGGCGACGCGCTCTGGCGCCGAGTGTTCGATCGCGCAACTGGTGAGCCAACATGTGGTGCTCGATCAACCAAGCGGTCCGCGGTTGGATAAATCCGTCGAGCGCTTCGAGCCCCGCAGCCACATGGTCCTGCGGATCGATCGCCTTGCCAACGTCGTGCAGCAGCGCCGCCAATAGAAAGTCCTCGTCGTAAGGCATCTCATCGCGAGCGTGTTCGAAGACTTGCAAGCTGTGATAAAGCGCGTCCCCCTCGGGATGATACTTCAGATTCTGCTTGACGTTCTCCAGCGGCCACAACAACGACTCGTACAACTGAAACCGATCGACTTGGCATTCGGCTTCCTCCAACGCATGATCCTGCTGGTCGATCCCCTGGCCGTGCTCCAGTTCGATCAACCGCTGCAACTGCGGTAGGCTGGCCCGCTCGATCGCCTTCCCCGTGATCGAACTCTTAAAACGATGGCCGATCAGCGACGGATGGTAGACCGTCAGTTCGACGGGAAATTCGTCGCGGAGATGGATGTGCGTGAAGACGCGTTCCTCGCCATCCTTGCGAACTCGCTTGCGTTCCATCTGGCAACCGCTCCCCGTCTCTTCGACGTGCAGCAAGATCGACTGCGGATTGCTGGCGAAGACATGGATGTCGATGTCCGAACCATCGCGGACGTGCCCGGTCAGCACGCTGCCGATCAGATAGGGATGGAACGCCTGCAACTGACGCATCCACCACAGAGCTCGCAGCCGCATCTTGTGCAGTCGCTGGGAATGCCCGAGATCGCCTTCGTGCATCCGCGCCATCATCTGGACCTGGTCGCGGATCTCCGCATTGCTAGGCAGATCGGCCGGTTTGACCCAAGATTTCTGAACCCGCCGCGCCGCCTTCAGCTTGGCTCGGTAGTATTCGGATTCTTCGTGATCGTACAGCAGCCGAGCTGCTTCCCAAGCGATTGCATAACGCAATTTGGGTGATGCCATTTCACAAGGCTCGAACGATGCGAGCCGGAAAGATCGAGTAACAAGAGTCGATTGACGCGAGATCGCCAAACGGAAGTCACTTCGATCTTACGCCAGCGGTTGGTGAAAGGCAATCAAAAGGCGATCGGCCAGCGGGGCAACCCACAGTTTCAATTTGCCGCATCCGCCGGCTCGATCACATCGATGTAGCGATCCAATTGGTCGATTTCGATCTGCTGCTCTGCGCCGCTGGGCCAGACGACACGAAGACTCTCTGCCGTGGCTCCCGCTGGAATCCCCAACAGAACGCGTGGATCGCAATGCGACAGATAGCTGCCGCCACCGGCGAGCGTCCGGAACTGGGGCCCGGCGGATGTCTGCAGGTAGATCTTGGCACCGATCGCCGACCGATTCGAACGACGCCCGATCAACCGGACTCCCAACCAATGCGTCTCGCAAGAGGTTCGGTTTCGGATCAACGCGGCGTCGGCGTTGTTATGCGAGAAGACAAAATCGAGCATTCCGTTGTTGTCAAAGTCGGCCGATGCTAACCCGCGACCAAGATGCGATTGGCCGAAGTAATCGTCCTCAGCAAACGCGACTCGCTGAAAGCTATTCCCCTCATTTTGAAGCAGAATCGGTTTCTGTTTGACGAGACCACTGGTGGGACGCTTGATCACGTGACCGTTGGAGACGACAAGGTCTTCGTCGCCATCGCGATCGATGTCGCAAGCAACTGTACCAAAACCGACGTTGGTCGAATTCAACCGATAGATCCCGGCCGACTGGCTGGCATGGGTGAAGACATTGCTCGCGTCGTTCCGGTAGAGCGCAAAGGATTCGTTTTCATAATTGGCCACCCACAGATCGGGCCGCTGATCGCGATTGAAGTCCAAGACGGCCACGCCCATGCTTCCGTTAGGGACGCCGCGATCATCGGTTGCCAAGCCTGCGATGGTGCCGGTTTCGGAGAGTTTCGCATTACCATCGTTCACGTAATAGAAGTTGTCGACAGTATCGTTGGCGACGTAGACATCGAGATCGCCGTCGAGGTCGAGGTCGGCGACGGTGACTCCAAGTCCCTTCCCGCCTGGCACGAGCCCCATCTCCTCGCTCGCATCGCGAAACGTTCCATCGCCATTGGCCATGTACAAAACATCGTCGACTCCCGAAAAACTTCGCGGCGGACAGATGTCTGCAACTCCACTGCTATCGGTGCAATCGGGGTCGTTTTCCCACGACCAATCGACGTAGTGGACAACGTACAGATCGAGATTGCCATCGCCATCGAGATCGCCCCACGCCGCACTGCTGCTCCACAGCGAATCGCTGAGTCCGCGATCGACATGCGTTTCGCGAAAGGTTCCGTCCCCTTGGTTTTGAAACAATTGCAGACCGCCGTAACCGGTTACCAACAGATCGTCGAAACCATCGTTATCGAAGTCGCCGACCGCGCAACCGTGAGTATAGAACTGGGACGATGCGATCGATGCATCATCCGACACATCGTCGAACTGAAACGCTGAATGCTGGCGAAACAATCCGCTTGGTCGCGGGCCCGGTGTTTCACCGGCGGCCAACACTCCACCACCGGGAAAAAAGATATCGCAGTGCCCGTCGCGGTCGTAATCCAAGACCCCCACGCCGCCGCCCAACGCCTCCAGGATACTATTGGTCGTCTCCAGCCCACCATGACGATACATAAACTGGACACCGCTACCGGCCGTAACGTCATCCAACTGAATCGTCTCGATAGGATCGCTGACTTCATCCTTGCTGGGTTGGGGATCGGGTGTCGATCGCGAGCATCCAATCGACAGCAGGATCAGCGTTGAAACGACAAGTGTTCGCACGATTGCAACCTGGGATCAAGACGGGGCGGTAGGTGAAGTGTGAGTCAAACCAAAGCCTAGGCGATCGATCACGGCACGACTACCGATGTCGATTCCGATGGGACAGCGAGAATCTCGTTTGCCAATCCACGATGACGCCTAGCAAGCTCCGCAAATGATGGCGAGCGAGCGGCATTGTTTTCGTAGTAGGTCGCCAAAGCGTCGTGCGCACCCCAGTGCCGAGGATCCTGAGCGAGCACACTCTGCAACCAAAAGATCCCGAGCTTTGGCGATTGGTACTTTAGATAGATCATCGCCACCTGAAACCGCGCCTCGTTGTCTGTCGGGTCGGTGCCGAGAGACGTCCGTAGATTTTCAGTTTTCGCAAGCTCCTGCCGGACGGTTTTGACGTATTCGAACTCCTTCTCCGCCTCGGCTTGCTCACCTTGCCCCCGCAATGCGATCGCCAACGCATAACGCGCATCGAGATCATGAGGATTCGCTGACACAGCCCGCCGCAGCCGAGGAAGGGCGGCAGCAAAATCGCCGTTTGCGGAATCCAACTTCCCCAGTTCAAACGCCGCGGGATCGCCATCGGGCTGGAAACCAAGACGCTGAAAAGCGACGACAACCTGCTGCGGCTGGTAGTCTTCAACCTGCTGGAGAATTTCGCGGGCATCGTCGCTGTTGCCCAACATCACCAGCGACCTCGCTTCACCGATTTGCGCCGCAGCGGCAGTGTCGGGCGAGACCTTGTGACAAAGCTGAAAAAGCTCCAACGCCTCCTCGGGCCGCTTGCGTTCCAAAAGCAGGCGAGCCAACGAATAAATCGCCGGTGCGTAGCTGGGCTGCTTCGCCAACGCGCGGCGGTACTCCTCTTCCGCCGCGTCCTGCTGCAGCGCGTATTCGCCAATCCTCGCTCGCTTCACATGCGGCTTGGGATCTTCGGGAAACCCCGTTTGCCAAGCTTCCAAAAGTAACTGAGCTTCCTCCAGCCGACCTTGGCTTGCCAAACCGTGGGTATAGGCGTCGCAGATGTCGGCGCCGTCGGTCCCCGGCGATTCGAGCCAAGCCTTCAACTCGGGCTCAATCTTCTCCAACTCCCCATTTAGCGCAGCCGCTAAAAGTTTTTCTCGTTCGATGTCGCGAGAATTTGCCCCGTGCTGTTGGGCGCGGCGCAGCTGCAACTCCGTCTCCGCCAAATCTCCACGCCGCAGACTGATCCTCGCCCTCAGCAGATCGATGGAAACTTGATCACCATTGCAAAACTCCGCAAGCTGCAACGCCTCGATCGCCGATGCATGATCCCGCCGATCCATCGCCGAGCGAGCATTTTGCAGCGGCCAGAGCGCAAACCCTCCTTGCAGATAGGCCACGAGAACAAGCAGAACGAGGACCACGCCCCCCACTACGGCCGTACGTCGTTTGCTGCCAGGCACTTGCTGCGGCGAAGCGGGTTTGGCGGTGCAAGCGACACGACTGTTCTTCCTACTCATCCCGCAAATTGTATCCCAACCAAAAAAGGGCTCCAAAAGAAATCATTGACACGCATACATCATACCGATTTAATGGTTAGCTGGTGCCCTTGACCCGGCTGCAAGGGCCACATTCTTCCTTTTCTATTGAGAGATATCTTCTTATGAAAAGCAAACGCGAAGGTTTTACCCTAGTTGAGCTGCTGGTTGTGATTGCAATCATCGGCATTTTGGTTGGGCTGCTGTTGCCAGCAGTCCAAGCTGCTCGCGAAGCAGCCCGGCGTATGAGTTGTTCTAATAACATGAAGAACATTGCGCTCGCGTTCCACAATTACCACGACACGTACAAAAAATTCCCGATTTACACCAACCGCTTCACAAGTAGCGCTGGAACATGCAGCCACTGGGAAGGATTCAGTGCGCACACAATGATCCTGCCCTTCATGGAGCAGCAACCGCTTTATGATCAAATCAGCGCAATGTGGACCACTGCCCCACAATTGCACGAGGGTTGGCGTGTCGACCCGTTCACCACACCACGTCGAACTCGAATCGATGCATTCATGTGCCCGTCGGACGGATCGAATTCCGGTGCAGACACGGGCAACTGCAGCTACGCCGTTAGCGAAGGCTGTGCGTTGGGATGGACCGGAACCAATGCAAACAACAACGGTATGTTTGGTCGCGAAACCGGATTTGAACGTCGGATGGCCGACGTTAAAGACGGAACCTCCAACACCGTGATGGTCGCAGAACATTTGTTGGGAGACCACGACAACAACTTCTATCGCCCCGGCGACGTAGTTCGCGCTATCGGATGGACAGGCACGAATAAGGCTTGGCCAGTAACCGGAGAACTCTACAGCCCAGGTGACATTGAAACCTATGGCCAGGCTTGTGAAGCTGCCATCGCAAACCACCACAGTCACGCTGGTCGGGATTGGATGGCGCCGATGCCAACCCAAACCGTCTTCAACACCGTAGCCCCACCAAACTGGAAATACCCCAACTGCCAGCCCTGTAGCGGTTGCGGATGGATGGACAGCGAAGGCGTCTTTCCTTCGCGAAGCCAGCACCCTGGCGGTGCCATGCACGGCTTGGCCGATGGCTCGGTCCGCTTTGTCGCCGAGACGATCAATGGACAAACGTATTGCCACTTGGGCAATCGTAATGACGGTCAAGCCATCTCGCTCGACTAGACTCGCTGAATTGCAAACCCTTGCAATCACACCTTCAACTGGACTAAGGACAAATGGAAATGATGGGACGTTGTGTTTTCGGCGTTTTACTGACTCTTGCGATGATCGGCTGCGGATCGGGTACGGCACCAGTAAAGGTCCAACCGACTGCGACACCAGCGGCACAGACAGTAAAAGCCACGCTTGAACAGGTCGCCGAATCCGGCGAACTCGGCAGTGGAGCTGAAGAGCTTCAGAAGGCCTTAGAGGAGATGAAGGCGAGTGATCCCGCCAAAGCAGACGCGCTGCTTTCCGACTTCGAGAGCCTGAAAAACAGCTCAGGCGCTTCGGCCAAGTCGAAGGCAAAGGCAATGCTGGGCAAGATGTAGCGTTCGCGAGATCGAACGGCAGCATTCGAAATTGACGCTGGCCGGTCACCAAGCTTTATTGCTCGGTGCCCGGCCAGTTTTCGTTCTACAACCAATGAACTTCAACTGAATCGGTAACTCTCGATTCCATCAGCGGATCGGCTATTTCAGGTCCTGCATCAATTCTAGCAGAGTCTCGGTGATTCGGTCGGAGGCGTCCAACTGAACGCGGTTGGTTCCCATCCAGGTTTCGTAGCCGCCCAGTTTGTGTTGAGCCGGCGTGGGGAGATAACCGTAGCTGCCGTTGGCCAGTTCGATCGTGAAAGCGTCCGCAAAGGGAGCCTTCTCTTTGATGTCCAATCCGATCTGCGTAAAGACTTCGAACGGGATCGCGGCGATCGTCAGGTCGCCGATCCGCACCGCTTGCAACAACACGTCCCATTGATCGGGACCTTCCAGCAGTCGCTGGACGCGGCCGGCATAACTTTTCTGATGCCGGTGATATTCCTTAGCTCCCTCGGGCAAGGCTTTGATCGATGCAAAGTATTCCTGCATCTCGGCGTCCGGCTTGCGGACCTTGAGCGTCAGATCGCGGTGAGCAACGCTCAGTGGCACCCAGTCCTGGAATTCGATCTTGGCGTGCGCATCGATCACCTTGTCGGCCACTTTGTGCGCTACCTCGGTCATCTTTTCATAAGGCTTGTAGGGACGGCCGCGATCGCGGAAGTTGATGTTGTTGACATCGCCGCTGGTCCCGTTGGTGAGGATACCAACAAATGGTTTGTCGCTATCGGAGGCCTTCAGTAGCTCGCCGATCCGCTGGGAAAAGACGCCAAAGTAGTCCGCGGAGACCTCGCCTTTGCCCATGCCGCCAACGTAGTGCAGCGAATAATTGGCCATCAGCGAAATCGGACGGCCGTCGATCGATTGGACGCTGATAAACGAGATCTCCGGATCGACGGGGCCCGCCGGCTTGATCAGAGTCGGGTGACCGCTGGGTGGGTTCATGCGAACCGTATCGACGCCGCCAAACGGATTGCGACGGTGCCGCTCATCGCCGATGTGCCAGCGGCGGTTGAAGACCTCCGACGGCTCCTCTCCCGCCCCCCAGCCGATTTTGGCGGGTTCGAGATTCTCGACAGCTTCGGCAACTGCTTTGACGATTCCGGCAACCAGAATCGGGCGATACTTTTCCGAAGTCGCTCGCGTGGCGCTGTGCGTGTGCGTCGCCGACATCAACAGATTTTCGCCGTCGATCGCACCGGCTCGATCGATCTGCTCGCGCGCTTCGTCCCAGATCTCGCGCGAGATCCCAACGTTGTCGCAGACGACAAAACCGATCCGGTTCTTGCCGTCGTCCAGGATCAAACACTTCGCGTGCAATGGATCGTGGATATGTTGAGCGGGAATCGGAACCCAGTTGCCGACGACGAGTTCGCCAAGCGGAGGCGTGATATCGACCATCGCAGCACCGGCGCGCAACGTCGGCTTTTCCGCGGCGGTAGCATCGAGGGGAGCGATCGCGATGGCGATCAACAACAGACAGAACGGGACACGGCGCAACATGACGGGGACCTTTTCCTTCTTGAGTGAATTCGTAGGGAGGAGCGACAGATCCAACGCGATCGCGGCGGGAAGCGGCCCCAAGAAACGGGAACACTTGATCGACGAGGACCCCCGAAAGTATAGCAGTCAGCGCGAGGCGATGCCTTCAACTTGTAAGACAGCCCTCACGCGGCAGGCCGGGGCTGCTCCCCACACTTGCCCCAGCGAAGCTCGGGAGGGTCGGAAAACGTGCGTCTAGCAAGTTTTTCGGAGAGAGTGCAGTCGTGTATCGCTACAGGGACGCCCTTTCCGTGACGGTCCATCTTCATGTTGTGACGCAATGCGATTTAGGGAACGCCGGCTCTCCTCTAGCTTGCCTGGGCAGATTTGCAACGGTTTGGGCGATCGCAGCACTGTGCAATTATTTTCTCAAGCCGAACCGATTCCCCGCACCGCTCCTGGCGGCGGAACGAAACCTAGCGTTCACCGTAGCGGGTTCATTTGATGCGGGGTACGTCCAGGCGGGCGCTCGATCGAATACCGCGATGCCTGATCCATTCAGCGTCTATTCAATCGAGTCCAAGGGCAAAACAGTATGAAGCGGTTCGTTCAGTCCATCAAAAATCTATATCTCGGAAGCATATCCAACGAAACCGAAGCTCCCGAGCTCCCGAAACCGCGTGCAATCGGCGACGGTACCGAAACGACTGAGCCGATGTTGCTGATGTCGGCTTCCTGCGGAAACGCTGGCGATATCGTCGACAACGACATGCCCGCACCCAACGACGACATGCCTTCGTGTGGCAATGATGGTGGCCACGGTTGTGGTGCCAACGGCCACGATCTGTTCGGCAAAACCGGCGACGACGCGTGCGACATCTTCTACGACGGCGGACAGGACGACGGCGGACAGGACGATGCTGGACAGGACGATGCTGGACAGGACGATGCTGGACAGGACGATGCTGGACAGGACGATGCTGGTCAGGACGATGCTGGTCAGGATGATGCTGGTCAGGATGATGCTGGTCAGGATGATGCTGGTCAGGATGATGCTGGTCAGGATGATGCTGGTCAGGATGACGTCATCAATACGATCGACGGGACCGACGGACACGACTTGTTGGTCGGCGGTGAAGATGCCGACACGATCAATGGCAACGCGGGATCGGATCTGCTCAAGGGTGGCGCTGGCAATGACACGATCGACGGCGGCAGTGGCGACGATCTGATCAAGGGCGGAGCTGGCGATGACAAGCTCGAAGGAGGCGAAGGTGCCGACTTGCTCAAGGGCGAAGAGGGTGATGACCTAGTGAAGGGAGGTGCCGGAAACGATGTCCTCCAAGGCGGCCTTGGCGATGACTTGATCGACGGCGGCGAAGGCAACGACCTCGCCGACTTCAGCGGCAACCGCGACGATTATTCGATCGTCGACCTCGGCAACGGAACGCTGCAGATCAGCGGTCCCGATGGCGATGACCTGATCCGATCTGTCGAAACACTCCGCTTCAGCGATCAGACCGTACTCGTTTCCGACATCCTCAACCCCACACCACCGGTCGTCGTCGAACCACCGGTTGTCGAACCACCGGTAGCTGAAGAACCGCCCGTAGTCGTCGATCCTCCCATGGTTGATCACCCACCCGTCGTCGAACCACCGGTAGCTGAAGAGCCGCCAGTAGTCGTCGATCCCCCGATGGTAGATCACCCACCCGTCGTCGAACCGCCGGTAGCTGAAGAACCACCCGTAGTTGTCGATCCTCCCATGGTTGATCACCCACCCGTCGTCGAACCACCGGTAGCTGAAGAGCCGCCAGTGGTTGTCGATCCCCCCGTGGTTGATCACCCGCCCGTCGTCGATCCACCGGTAGCTGAAGAGCCACCCGTGGTCGTCGATCCTCCCGTGGTTGCTTACCCACCTGTCGTCGAACCTCCGGTAGCTCAAGAGCCACCTGTGGTCGTCGATCCCCCCGTGGTTAATCATCCACCTGTCGTCGAGCCGCCGGTAGCTGAAGAGCCACCCGTGGTCGTCGATCCTCCTATGGTTGGCCAACCACCTGTCGAAGAGCCACCGGTAGCTGAAGAGCCGCCAGTGGTCGTCGATCCCCCCGTGGTTAACCAACCACCGGTCGCCGAACCACCGGTGGCTGAAGAGCCACCGGTGGTCGTCGATCCCCCCATGGATGGATATATAACCAATGGCGGAATGGATGACGGATCCGATGACGGATCCGATGACGAGGATGAGGACGAATATTGGCGAAACGGAAGCGAGCGGGCGAACGAATATCGCCGCAACGTTTTCGAATACCTGAAAGCCAACAAGCGTGGCGGATCGGGCGGCGATAAAGACAATCCGTTCGGCGGCTACTAATCGTTCGCTCGCCAGAGCGAGCTAGATCCCCCAGGCACGCCGCGTTTTGCACACAGCAATCCGCGGCGGCGCAACGGCATCGAAGAACGAAAGGGAGCGGTCATGGGACGACCGTTCCACTGGTGATCACGGAATCGATCAACGACGGTTGCCGGTCGCAGAGCCATTGGCGTGCGGCAGCGGTTCCATCTGCAGATGGACCATTTCTTGATAGCGACCGTTTTGCGACATCAGCTCTTGGTGCGTGCCGACTTGCACGACGCGTCCCTCCTCCATCACGACGATCTTGTCGGCGTGGATGATCGTACTCAAGCGGTGAGCGATCACGATCGAGGTCCGGTTCTGCAGCAGATAGCCGAGACTGTCTTGGATCAGTCGTTCGCTTTCGCTGTCGAGATTGCTTGTCGCTTCGTCCAGGATCAAGATCTTCGGATCGGCGAGGATCGCTCGAGCGATCGCCAGCCGTTGGCGCTGGCCTCCGCTCAGCTTGACGCCCCGTTCGCCGATCCAGCTCTCGTAGCCTTCGGGCAGCTTTTCGATAAACTCCGCCGCCGCAGCCGCCTGCGCCGCCGCTTGCACTTCGGCCAGCGAGGCATCGCGTCGGGCGTAACCGATGTTGTCGCGGATCGTCCCGTCGAACAGGAAGACATCTTGTTCGACGATTCCTAACAGCTTGCGAAAACTCTCCAACCGAATGTCGCGCAGATCGCGGCCATCCAAGCGGATCGCACCGGAAACGGGATCGTAAAACCGGGCGATCAGATTCGTCAGCGTCGTCTTCCCGGCGCCGCTGCGTCCGACCAACGCGACAGTCTGCCCAGGTTGGATCTCCAGGCAAACGTCCTGCAAGACCATCGATTCGGTATCGGGATAGTGGAAGCCGACGTTTTCGAGCGTGATCGCCCCGGCAACCTCCTCTTTTCGCAGACTGACCGCCGTCGGATTGGTCGGCAGCTCGCGAGGGCTTTCCAAAACGTCCAGCACGCGATCGAGCCCCGCCAGGTTGTTTTGGAAGGTGACTGCGCTGCCGGCTAGCGCGGCGATCGGGTCCAACAGCATCGTCAGATAGACCAGGAACATCATCAGATCGCCGAGCGTTAGTTCGCCGTTGATGATCTGCGAACCGCCGTACAGCAGCAGCCCCGTCGACGCCAGCGGAATCACGACCTCCCAAATGATCTCGATCGCCCGGCTCCACCACCATGTGAACAATTGTTGCCGAACCAACATCGTCCCCTCGCGGACGAAGCGGTTCGATTCGCTGCGGGCACGAGCAAAGGTGCGGACGATGCGGATCCCGCCAAACGTTTCGGTCGCTCCTGCGTCGATGTGCTGCCGTTGCTTGCGGATGTCTTTGAACATCGGCCGGATCCGGTTGATCCATGTGCGATGAGTGATGTAGACGCCGGGCAACAGCAGCAGCCCGCCGAGCATCAGTTTCCAATCGACCAACATCAAAATGATCAAGCTGCCCACGAACTGGATGATCGCACGCCACGGGTTGTACAGCATGCTGAAGATCAGATCGGCGATCCCGCCGGCATCCTCGCGGATCAGGCTCGCCGCACCGCCGCTCTTCAGTTTGTAGACTCGGGTCAGCGGCAATCGGATCGCGTGATCGAAGACTTTGCGACGGATCGAGATTTGCACCTGATTGACGGTCTTCGTCGCCAGCCAGCGGCCCCACAATTGGATCACCGTGGCGCAAGCTGTAAAAAAGGCGGCTCCCAACGCGATCGCTACCAGCAGCGACATCTTCTCCTCGGGCCAGGCGAACCCTTGCAGGAAACCGGGCATCGGTTTGGCTGGATCGGTCAGCACGCAATCGATCGCCAACTTAGTCGCCGCCGGCGGAACCAGACGCAGCAGCGTGGCCACCGATAACGTCGCCAGCCCCAGGATCACGCGTCCGCGATATCGGCCCAACAGTCCCCAGAATTCGGTGAACAACTGGAAGAAGGAGCGCTGGCGGTTGGTGCCGCGATCGCTGTGCGGGCTTGGACTCGCCGAGTGAGGATTGCCACCGGAGCTTCGTTTTTCTCGAAATTCTTGGCGGTACTGGTCGAAACGCTGGCGTGAGGATTCTGGATGCATGAACTATTGTTATGCGTTTTACCGTAAAATGACAAGTCGGCTGCACGCGACGAACCAGCAAAAAACGACCCCACACGCTGCGGAAGCATCGCAGCGGAATACTGGAAAAAGCAGGAACGGCGACGTCCGCCGATCGCTACATTCGATCGGCGGAGATGATCGCCTGCAGCGCTTTGAGGCAGCGGGGGGCTTGGAACGAAGCCTATGCGGAACGGTTGACTGAACGACCATCCCCGCCGATTTCTGAGGCTGCTACTGAACAGGTTTCAGCGTGATCGCTCGCAGATCCAACAGCCACTTCTTCAGTTCTTCCGTCGCTTGCAGGCTGGCGGTCAACGTCGACGCTGGCAATTCGATTGTGCCAATTTTCACCTGTTCGTAATCGTCCCACGATCCGGTGCCGGCGACGGTGCCGGTCAGCGTTTCGTTGCCACAGCGGAACTGGAACCGATTCCCCGCCGTGCCGTCGGCGCAGGCGTAGTCCAGCCAGACTTCATAGTTGCCCGCTGCGGCGACCTCCAACGTCCACTCGGCGCGATCCCGTGGGCTTCCCCAGTGGCCGATGTTTTTGTATTTCGATTCGAAGACGCAGCGATCGCCGTAGATCCGGCTCGCGGTCGCCGTCAGCGAAAGGTTTCCATCGGCAGCCGGCAGAACCGTCGCGGGATGGTTACCGTCGAACTGCTTGGCCGGCGGACCGACATCGTCCAGGAAGGCGAGCAGATCGTTCATCTGATTGACGGGGATCAGTTTTTCAAAACCTTCGGGCATCAGCGACGTGCCGGTGTTTTGAATCTGTTCGATATCCTCGCGGAGGATCGTCTTTCGCTTCCCCTCCTGCATTTGCAATTCGATCGCCGTGCTCGATTCGTTGGCGATAATCCCAGCGGTCGCGACGCCATCGATCGTCAGCACGCTGTAGCCGCGGTACTTGTCTTCGACCGCTGCGTTGGGATCGAGGATCGCCGTCAGCATCGCAACGGGAGATCGATCCTTGAGGCTTGTCAGATCGGGGCCGATCGGATGGCCAATCTCTCGCACGCGGTGACACGCGGCGCAATGCTTGGTGAAGATCGCCGCACCACGCGAGGCATCGCCATGCTGCGGCGCTGCCGTTTGATATTGTTTCATCAGCATCTGCTTGTCGGCTGCTGAACTCGATTCGCCGAACAACTTGACCGCTGCCGCTTTGACTTTCGCGCTGGCGTGCGACGCCAGTTGCTGACGCTGGCTGGCACCAAGCGTTTGCGGCGGCAGGCGTTTCGTTTGCAGCGCGTCGATCAGGATCAGTGCCGATGCTTCGCGCGAGAGGACTGTCTCCAGGATCGCCGTCCGCACGCTGGGACTTAACGATTCCAGGCGTTCCAAAATCTCCGCCGGTTGCTTGGCTGCAAGCACTCGCGACGCTGCGACTTGGACTTCGATCGGCTCTGCCGCATCGACGAGCCCAAGCAGGTTGTTGGTGCTGTTCCCGAGCGACGCGATCATTTCGATAGCAGCTACGCGGCGGGGAACGTCGGCGCCGGGATCGGTTGCCCAATTCGTGGCATCGCGGACGATCTGATCGATCTGCGATTGAACGCCTTCGCTGAGCGAAACGTTCTGTTGCCGGATCGACGCCAGCGTGCCGCTGAGCGAATCGAGCTGGTCCGCTGTTGGTTTGCCATCGATCGCTGCAATCATCTCGCCCACGCGCTGCGACAAAAACTTGGCATCTTTGCTTCGCACCGCCATCTGCAAAATCGGCGACTGGAACGCTTTTGCTGCTGCCGGATATTGTTCGATCGCCGCATGAAAATCGGCCAGGTTTTGAGGGCTCAACGAGCTGATCACCGCCGCGCGGATGTTGCCATCGCTCACCGAATCGCTAGCGATTTTGGCTAACAACTGCGTCGCACGCGGCGATTCCGAGAAGCCCAACGAATAGGCTAACTGCAAGCGAACGTGGGGATCGGTCGCGTCGCAGGCGATCAGCGCCGAGAGCAGTTCGTCGCTGGCGGCATCCCCTTTCGCCAAGAATGATTCGGACAATCGAATCGCGTGGCGGCGGACGGTTGGATGGGGATCGGCGATGGCGGATTGCAGCGTCGCAACGTTTAAGGCAGCAAGGCCGTCGAGCGTGCAGATCGCATGCAGCCGAGCCAGCGGAGCTTCGGACGTTTTGGCGGTCGCTTGCAACAGCGGAACGACGCTGGCATCGGCGCGGTCGATCAGGATCGCTTGCGCGAGATCGCGGGTGCGGCCGTTGGGCGAGGCGAGTTGGGCGACGAGTTGTTCGCTGCTCATCGGGCCCAATTTGGCAATCGGTCGCGGTTTCTTGTCGCTTGGGTAGATCCGATAGATCCGGCCGCGATCGTGGCCAGCGCGGAGGAAGAGTTCCTTTTCTCGTTGGTCGTCGATCCATTCGGGATGTTCGATTACCAGGCGATACATGTCGGCAACCCAGAGCGCACCGTCGGGGCCGGTGGTGACTGTCGACGGCCGGAACCAACTGTCGCTGGAAGCCATGAACTCGATCCCCGCTTCGTCCGCCGGACGAACGCTCTCAAAAGTCACGCCTTGAGGGACCAATTGGCGCCGGTGGACTGCATTGTGAACCGGTTCACAAGTGAATGTGTTTTGTTGGAACTCCGGCCCCAACAGGTCGTCGCGATAGACCATCGTGCTGCAGGCCGATGTGAATTGATGCCCGCTGCCGGCGACTGGCGGTTTGTATCCCGACCAATGACTCAGCACGCGCGAGATTGGAAACAATTGAGTGTTATCGAGCCGAGCGATATTTCGCCCCGAGGCGGGAGGAGCGACCAACGGATTGCGTCGCAGATAATGATCAGCAAACACGTAATGCCGAACGGGGACCGAATTGTTGCATCCGAACCAATTGCCGTGATCGTCGCGGTGGCGGCCAAATTGCGTCTGGCCAGCTTGCACGTCCAGCGATCCATCCTCGGGCCGGATCCGCAGATCCTGGCCGCGAATGTCGATCGTTTTGCCGGTCTGTTTCGATTCAACCGTGCCGCCGCTGTCCCCATTGGCCAGATACAGCCAGTTGTCCAAGCCGCGTTCGAATCCGTTGACCAAGTGCTGTTGGTTGCCTTGAGTGAAGCCGTGGTAGAGTTCGGTGCGAGTGTCCGCGGTGCCATCGCCGTCGCTGTCGGCGGCGTAGAAAATCGTCGGCGCAGCGCTGACGATCACGCCGTCGCGATAGGCGATCACGCCGGTCGGATACGGGATGTTGTCCAAGAACAGTGTCGACTTATCGTAAGTCCCGTCGCCATCGGTATCCTCGAGGTAGCGGACGCGGCCTCCCGGTTTCCCCTTGTCGTCCAACCCCAGCGGATAATCGGCCATCTCCGCGACCCACAGCTTGCCGTCGGGGCCCCAGTCCAAGGCAACGGGATCCATCACCAAAGGCTCGGCGGCAACCAATTCCACCGTAAAGCCGGGGCGAACTTGAATCGAGCGCCATGACAAATCGGGACTCCGCGGCCCCGGATCAGCGTTGCCGATCAACTCGGCAAACGTGCGGCGGTCGACGCCATCGGGCAAGCGGTGCGTATCTTCGTTCTGCAACCACACGTGATCGGCGGCAAACCAAGCTCCGTTGTTCGTGCCGGCTCGGACGATCAAAGGTATCTCGGTCGCCGGTTCCACGTCGCGGGTGAAGTCGCCGGTCGCACTGTCGTACAACCGAATCGCCGACTGGCGCGTGTTGGAGACGATCATGTCGTCGTAGCCATCTTTGTCAAGGTCGACAAATCGCAAGCCGTTGTCGCCGCCGGTTTCATCGACGATGGCAAACGGCAGCGGCACCGGATCCGATTTCCAGTTGCCGTCGCCGTCCAGCGAGAAGACCTGCCGCGTCTGTTCATTGGCAACCAAGACTTCGGAGATTCCATCGCGATCGAGGTCGCGCATCCGCACGCCTTGATCGACACCGTCGACGCTGGTCTTCGCGGCGGCAAGCGGCTCGGGGAGCGGACTTCGCTCGATTCCGTCGTCACTGACCCGATAGATCGCTTGGTCCTTCGCATTGTTCACCAACAGCGAAACGCTGGCGTCGCTCGACAGCTGGCCAAAACGAACGCCCAGGTCGACGCGCTGTTTTGCCTCGCCCGCGGCTGTGAACTGGACAGGGCTTTCCAGCTCGCGCCACTCTCCGGTTTTCGGCTGCCAAATCCGAGCCAGCTTGCGATCTTCGTTGCCGATCATCACGTCGACGAAGCCATCGCGGTTGAGGTCGACGACCCGGACTCCATTGTCGCCACCACCGTCGGGGCGGCGGAGCGGTTGGTCGGCCAGCAGATTCTTATTGATCCGGTCGATACATTCCTTGAAGGTCAGGAATTTGACTCGCTTGCCATACTTCGTGTTCACGCGGTCGACGACTTCGGCGATCTGTTCGCTGCGAATCCATTCGTACGGATGAAAGACGATGTTGGCGATTCCCTGCTTGATCACCGTCGCATCGATCGCGGCGACCATGTCGTCGACGGTTCGTGGATTCTTCGGTTGTTGAATGTTCTGCGCCTGCCAGTCGTCGGGAATCGTGCAGGGGAATTCCCAACACAGCTTCCCGATCACATACGGGTAAGGGTAGTTCTCGATTTTGTTGACAAACGAAGGGAACGGGATGTAGCGTCCAAAGCGTTCCTCACCCTCGTCGGTCAGCGTGAGCGAACGTGGCAGTTGGGGATCGCGTGACGTGAAGACGCAGACGACCGAGGTGCTCGCCTGCAGGAAGTTGCCACCAGGCGTCGTCTTGTTAATAATTTCAGCAAACCCACGCGGGCTGGGCGTGTTCTGGGAATCCATGCAAGGAAAGCGGAACGCGACAGGACGGCTGTTCGGAATCGACGACATCAGGTCGACACAGCGGTCGTAGGTCGATTTGGCTTTGGCAAAATCGCCCGCTTGCAGGCACGGACAGGGATGGTCGACGGTGTGTGTTTCGATCGACAGTCCTTCCTCCAGCCAAGCTTGCAGCTGAGGATCGGCGGGGTCGACCTGGCAGGACATGATGCTAACCGGCGCGCGACCATCGATCTGTTTCAACCGGTTCAGGATCGGCCTCAGATAGGTCTCGTATTTCGCGGTGTCGCGCATGTCGTCGATCCCCAGCGTCACCACCGCTTCGACGCCCGGTTCGCCAACCCATTGCGGCGTCGTCAACTTGGCAAAGTCGGCGTGGGGATAATAGGAATCGGAATAGGCGTCGAGATAGGCAACGGGATTGTCTTGCGTTGCGTCGTGTTGATTCGTCGTCGATTGGGCGAGCAGCGTTCCGCACCAGAACGCCGCGATCCAGCCAAAATACATCCGCAGCATGGGGTGTTGTCCTTAAGTGGTTCGCGTGAGCAATTGATTGGCAAAGTCGGCCAACTGACTGGCCGCAGCGGTTTTAAACGGCGGCAGGTCGAGGATTCGCGGGACCGTGACGGCGGCGTATTCGCCCGCCTCGTAGGCCCGCGGGTCGACGAGATACCCGATCAGATCGTCGGTGTAACCGACAACGATCGTGTTTTTTAGCGGTGAATCGCGTTGGATCTGCAGCCCGTAATAACTGTACAGTTCGCTGGAATGGAACAGGATGCCGAGATCTCCCAGCCGCAGCGCCGTCGTGGGCGTGGCATGCGTTGTCCGCTGCAAATCCCAATCCTTCGCCGATTCGTACCAGGCTTTGGCAAAGCCGGCATCGACCCACTGGCCCGACGCACATTGCTCGGGATGCTCGCGATAGAGTTCCAGTTGCTGTTGCAACAGATCGATGTTCAGCGGCAATGCAAACGGTTCGCTGACCAGTCGCAGTTCATTGGCGTCGACCCGTTCGCTGGCGTCCAACGCGCGGTCGATCCCCTGCACGATCGCCGCCGCCGTCGGTTCGGCTTCGCCAATCCAGATGTCTCCATCCCCAGGGTTCACGTCGCCAGCGTGTCCTTGCAGGAAGCCGGGGGTGACGCCATGTTTGGCTTGCACTTGATCGGCGACCAGCCCGAGCCAATCGGGGCCGGCTTCGCCATCACGATAACAGACCGGATGGCAGGCAAAGTGATACCACATCACGTCGGGTTTGTTGGCTCGTTCGAAACGCAGCACATGCAGGATCGTATCGAGCCAGCGATCCGCGGCGGTTGCATCTGCAGTGAATTCCTGGTCGGTCTTCCAGGTCGGGCTGGTTCGATTGAAGTTGCCTCCGTCGACCGAACTCTTGCCGACGTACAGTTCCGCCGCCGAGAGATCGCGATGCGCCTGGACGACGGCATCGACGACGTGCCCCAACGTCTCTTTCAGGTAATCTTCGGGGATGGCTCCCCATTGCCGTAGATAAGAAAACGCGGGCATCGAATGCGTGTGCGTGGCGCAGACGCGGACGTTGGCAGCCGGGATGCCCGTCTGTTTTGCGACCCGCTGTTGCACTTGTTGTGTGAAGCCGGGCGAGACGCTCAAAATGTCGAGCGAGACGATTGCAACGGATTGATCGGCCACTCGCAGCACCAGCGCTCGGGCGGCTGTCTTTTGGCGAATCCCCGTGATTCGGCGTTCTTGTCCAACCGGTTTATGGAACCCGGCTAGCTCGATTCCCAACGGCGGCGTGGTGTCGACGACGGCGTGGCCGATCGAAAGCGAACCGCTTGTGGATGTCGCGTCCGCAGCGATCCCGTGGCAGGGCCAAGCGGCAGCGGTGGTCGCGGCACCGAGACTCGCCAGAAATCGGCGACGATCGTGGGGCGGCAACGAAGTGGGTTGGGATTTTGGCATGGCTTGTTTTTCCTGGAGGGCTAAGGAGGGAAAGCAAAGCTGCGATCGCGGGGAGTGTTGTCGTGCGATTGGCGGGCTGGGGGAGGTGGGCCTATTGTAGTCGATCGGAGAGCGATCGTTGCCATTCGCCAAATCGGCGGATCCGCCGACTGCTGATCCGCCGAAACGCGGTAGATGTTCGTTTCGGTTGGCGGCTACACTACGTGCCGCCGCGCCCGACCGATGCTCCGCGCACGGTACCCCCGACCAAGGATGAACCGATGTTTTTTCATGCTCCGTTGCTTTCGATCGCCGTTCTCGACGGGACCGGTTCTCGGTTCGCAATCACCACGACTTCGCTGCTGTTGGCCCAAAACGATTCGACCGACGGAGTGGGGATCGGTCCGCTGGCGATGATCTACGCCGTGGTGATGTTGATTTTGTCGCTGCTGAGTTTCGCGAGCTACGGCTGGGACAAGCGGCAGGCGCGGGCGGATCGCCAGCGGATCAGCGAACGAAGATTGCACACGATCGATCTGCTGGGCGGCTGGCCGGGCGGTTGGGTCGGCCGGCGGACGTTCCGTCACAAGACGAGCAAGCGATCGTTTGTGATCGTGTTTTGGATGACGGTGGTGCTGAACCTGAGCCTCGTCGGCGCGTGTTTCTACGGCCTGTCTCGATTGATGTGAGCTGCGCGGGCCGCGGCGAGCTGGCCATCGACGTTTGCGGGTAAAACACATGCCGTCGCTTCGCGACTGACGCGGCAGGTTGGGGCTCAGATTCCTGGGACTTGCGTCCCAGGCTCTTGGATGCCGTCGCTTTGCGACTGATCGCCGCACAGTCGCGAAGCGATGACACTGGACCGGAAACCGCATGTCGTCGCTTCGCGACTGACGCAGCATGTTGGGGCCTAGATTCCTGGGACTTGCGTCCTGTCAGTTATACGTAAGGCATGATGAGTTGTCGCGACCGAACGCTTGCCCGGCCAGTGTGAAGTCTTTCGTTCGTCGCAGACCGTTCCACATCGCAATCATCCATGTTAGGGCCGCAGGCTCGACCATTTGCATAGCCCAGGCCATCGGCCTGGGTTCTAGGGGCGTTGATTGACATGGTTGGGCTGAAGGCCCGGTCGATTGTCACAACCACTCCCCGGGGCGTTGCCCCTTCGCCTGTTGTGAAATGAAACCGGGCGCCGTCGGCTGATACCCAGCCCTGCAGGCTGGGCTATGCAAATTGCTGGACCTTCGGCCCGCGCCAGGCGTGCCAGGAATGTGCGTGTCCCCTTTTGCCCCTTGCTTTCGCCGTTATCTGCGACTTACGTATAACTGACAGGACTTGCGTCCCAGGCTCTTGGATGCCGTCGCCTTGCGACTGAATCGCGACTGGGACGCGGGCCGGTGGATGCGATCGCTGTCGAGGTCGACTTTCTAGTACGACGTGCCGGAACCTTGGGGCTTGCTCGCGGGCTCGTCGGCTGTCTCGGTCGCGGGAGCGGTTGTGGGTTCTTCCGTGGGAGTGCTGGGAGCACATCCGATCATTGGGATGCAGAGCGCGGCGGTCAGAAGAGCGAATCGAATTACGGAAAACATCGTTGGTTTGGCCTCGGACGAATATTGTTGGCGTGACGGGGAAACGAATCAACAATTTTGCCCCGCCCCGAGGCGGATGTCTGTGAGCCACCGCACAACATCCGCACAAGCTGCCTTGCACAGATCTAGGCAGGCTTTTCGGTACCGATCTTGACGACCGCTCCTTGGCAGCTGGAACCGTTGCCGGCGGTGCAGCCGAAGCAATGCCGGCCGGTCTGGATGCCGCGACTGGCCAGCGATTCAAAATCGAAATCGGAGATATGCCGCGGTTGCTCCGGCGACAGGCCGATGTTGAGCATCTGATTGAAATCGCAATCGAACAGATGGCCCTGCCAGTCGACCGAGACCATCGTGCGGCACATCACGCCTTCGACAGTCACCGGATTAAACGACTCGATCAACTTTTGCATGTAGTTGTCGAATTGGTCCGACCGCAACAGATCGTCCAGAAAGCGGCTGATCGGCAGGTTGGTGATCGTGTGCAGATTCGTGAAGACGATGTCGTATCGCGACTTCAATTCGCTGCGGTAGGTCGCTTCGAGAGCGGCTTGCGATGGCGGAAGCGATGGGCCGACGGGGTTGTAGACCAGGTTCAGCGTCCGCGGCGAATCGGGTTGTCCGTAGCCGAGGGCGTTGAGTCGGCGGAGGCCATCGATCGATCGCTTGAAGACGCCATCGCCCCGCTGGCTGTCGCAGTTCTCTTCTAGGTAACAGGGAAGCGACGCGACGACTTCCACCTCGTGCTCGGCCAGGAATTCAGGGAGGTCGCGATAGCCATTGGCCATCAGGATCGTCAGGTTACAGCGGTCGATCACGCGGCGGCCCAGCAACGTCGCCTGTTCGACGAGCCAACGAAAGTTCGGGTTCATCTCCGGCGCACCGCCGGTGATGTCGAGCGTCGGAATATCGTGGCGAGCCAAGACGTCGATGATCGCCTCGGCGGTCGCTCGCGACATGCTCTCGCGGCGATCGGGGCCAGCGTCGACGTGGCAATGGGTGCAGGTTTGGTTGCACAGTTTGCCGACATTGATCTGCAGCACCTCGATCCCGGTGGCGGTCAGTCGCGGCAATCCGTTATTCGACAGCGCTTCGGTGAAGTAGGGGAGCGGAGGCGTGAATTCGTCTTCGAGCACCTCGCGTTGCCGAGCGGCGTTGGCGAGTTCACTCTGTTGTCGCAGAAGAGATAATTGCATCGTGTGGATTCTTTGCGGATCGGACGGTTGATGAACGGAGACTTCGTTTAACCGCGTGGGCATCGCCCCGCGTTTCTGCTGCGTGTGCAGCCTCGACAAGCTCGCGGTTTAAACGAAAACTTCAATGCGACGGGGCACTAGCAGCAGGGCTCTTCGTCGCTGCAACTACTGGCGTTCCCCTGGCTGGTCGCATCGTAATCGAGCCCCTTCGATTCGCGAGGATCGCGACAAACGTTGCGTCGACAGTCGAACGCTTTGGCATCTTCCAAGGCGATCGATTCTCGCGGCTCGATCGCGTCGAACATCTTGGCATAAGGAGCCCGCTGGAGCAGGTGGAACGTTTTGTCACAGACTGCCATCCGCTGGCCGCGGTGGTAGGTGTGGCCGTCGTCGTCGACGACCTTTTTGAATGGGCCACGATAGACAACGGCTTGATTGCGTTCCAGGCATGGTCCTTGCTTGCCCTTGTGAGCGACGACGGTGACCGATCGAAATTCGATCCCCTCGACCGTCCGCCACGGTTCGCTCTGCCGTTTGACGATCTCGATTCCGTGGAATCCGGCTTCTTCAAACGCCTGCAAGAACTTGTCCTCGCGGAACGCTCCGGTGATACATCCCGACCACAACTCGGGATCCTGCTGCAAGCGATCGGGGACATCTTCATCGCTGACGATATCGCTGATCGCCGCCCGTCCGCCGCGACGCAAGACGCGGAAGATCTCCGAAAACAGCGGCCGGCGATCCTGTTGGCGGACTAGGTTCAGCACGCAGTTCGACAGGACACAATCGACGGAATCGTCGTCGACCAACGGGTGCTGACGACGCAGACGTTCTTCGGTCTGACGCAGCGAAAGGTAGCCGGCCGGATCGTGGACCGGGTGCTCGGCCAGTTCGCTGGCCAAAAGGTCGAGGTCGAGTCCCAGGTCTTGGATCAATCCGTAACGGAAATCGACGTTGGCGTATCCGATCGTCTCGGCGACTGTCGAGGTGTGCTTGCGAGCCAGGTCGAGCATTTCGCGATTGCAGTCGACACCGATCACACGCCCCTCGCGACCGACGACTTGCGACGCGATGTAGCAGAGCTTGCCGCCGCCGCTGCCTAGATCGAGCACCGTCTCGCCGGGACGAACGTAGGGAGTTGGGTCGCCACAGCCGTAGTCGCGCTCGATGATCTCTTGCGGAATCGCGGCCAGCAGGTCGGTGTTGTATTCGACGGGGCAGCAGAGTGCGGGTTCGACGGCATGGGCTGCGGCGGCATAACGATCGTAGACAGAGGATTCAGAAGACGGGGCCTCGGCGGTCGTCGTGGTCTTCATTCGCGGTTTCCTTCCAGGAGACAAGGATTGGCTGGCAACACGCAGGTCGATGCGTGTGTTTTCGTCAAGGTAGACGGTCTCGGTTGCCAGTCCTTACGAATTCTATTCGTTTTTTTCTCGGGAATGGCATTCGGCGGCTGTAAAAGTGGACGGGGGAACACGATCGTTGGGTCAAGCGGTTGAAGCTCGGCAAGAACGGACATTTGGCGGACCTGTGAGCGAATTCACAGATTCCGAAGCAAGACGGTACTAAATTGCAGCATCTGCATCGCGATCTCGATGCGTCGCCCCAATACGATGTCCCAGGTGACCGCTATCAATCAAGCCGAATCCGCAGCCGTGAGCGCTGCGGCGAATCCCGTCTCGTCGCATCTGCAATCCGTTGTCGTCGTGATCCCCGCGCTGAACGAAGAGCGATCGTTGCCGTTGGTTCTGGGCGATCTGCCCGACGTCGGCCAAGTGATCGTGATCGATAACGGCTCGACCGACCGGACCGCCGACGTCGCCAGAGCGGGCGGAGCGGTTGTCGTCAGCGAGTCGCAGCGAGGTTATGGAGCGGCTTGCTTGCGTGGTCTGGCGACGATTGAACAACAGATAAATGACGGGCGTGCGGCTCCCGACATCGTCGTCTTTCTGGATGCCGACTACAGCGATCACCCCGATCTTTTGCCGCGGTTGGTGGCACCGATCTTCATGGGGCAAGCCGATTTTGTGCTCGGGTCGCGACTGCTGGGAGAACGCGAAAAGGGAGCGATGCCGCCGCAAAGCGTCTACGGCAATCGACTCGCTTGCTTCTTGATGCGGCTGCTGTTTGGTGCCCGCTACACCGACCTGGGCCCGTTCCGCGCGATCGACTACGGCAAGCTGTGCGATCTTAAAATGGCCGACGAGAACTTCGGTTGGACGATCGAGATGCAGATCAAAGCGATCTTTGCCCATCTGCGTTATCTGGAGATTCCAGTTCCCTACCGCAACCGCGTCGGGACCAGCAAGATCAGCGGAACGGTTAGCGGAACGATCAAAGCCGGCTCAAAGATCCTCTACACAGTCGCTCGCTATGGTTTGCGACGGGGATCGATGTGATGGATGGTGCCGACCGACCGCACGATCGAACAGCTGTCGCAACGCGATCGCTGGCCGTTTTGGCGATCGTTTCAATCGGGCTGTATGCGGCGATCGCCTGGCTCAGCTGGCAGTTCGATTACCACGCGGCAGGCGTCGACCGACCGATCCTTGCTGTCTTAGGACTGTTCGCCGTCGCGTTTGCACTCTATCTGATCGCGATCCGAAGCGTGGCTGCCGGTCCGGGGAATCTGAAGTTAGTAGTTGTGGCGGCGATTGGGTTTCGGATCGTGGTGCTCTTCTCGCTGCCGATTCAAGAGGTCGATATCTATCGGTACCTGTGGGACGGAGCGGTCTCGGTGGCGGGAGTGAGCCCCTATCAATACAGTCCACAACAGGTTCAGGATGCTGCGTTTTCAACGACCGACGATCCCGAACTGCAGCGATTGATCGCGGTCTTGGATCGAGAGCCTCCGTTGGCGGAGATCTTGGCTCGCGTTCACTTTCCCGAATTGCCAACGATTTATCCGTCGACCAGCCAAGTTGTCTTTGCCGCCAGCGAAATCACGACGCCCGCTGGTGCGTCGCTGCTGGCCCGCCTCTTCATCATGAAGGCGTGGCTGATCGGATTCGACATCGCAACGCTGCTGGTGGTGATCGGATTGCTGCGGGCGTGCGGGCGATCCGCCGATCTATGCGTGATCTACGCTTGGTGTCCGCTGTTGATGAAAGAGGTCGCCGGGAGCGGCCACTTGGACGCGATCGCCGTCTTCTTCACAGCGCTCTCGATCTACCTGGCCGTCCGACTGTTAAAACGAGACGCTGCGACGGTGAAGCCCAACGACCTTGGATTGGCAGGCGTCGCGATCACGCTCGCACTAGCCATCGGTGCCAAGTTGTACCCTGTCGTGCTGGCACCGCTGATGGTGTTGGTTGTCGCCCGTAGATTCGGCTGGCGACATTTGCTGATGCCCGGAGCTGTCCTGGCCGTTGGAACGCTGCTGCTATTGTGGCCGATGATGCCACGCGATGCGGAAGTTGCTGAACCGATCGTAGCACTCGTCGCGGAGCACTCCGGCGGTTCGATGCCTGAGCCGATCGAGGTGATCTCGATCGCACCTCCCAGCCCACCGGCGACCGATCCCAGCCTGGGCGTGGCGACGTTTTTGAAACGCTGGGAAATGAACGACTTCCTATTTTTGATCCTGATCGAAAACCTGAAGCCGACCAGCGAGCTACCATCCGATCGCATCGCCTGGTTTTCGATCGTTCCCGACGCGGCCCGAGAGAGCGCCCTCGAAACGGCTCAGCAATCGATGGGCATCGAAGCGGCAGAGGCTCCGTTTTTTGTCGCGCGAGCGATCACAGCGGCCGCGTTTTTGCTGGTCGCAATCGGGCTGGCGTGGCGAGCTTCCTCCGCTGCCGACGGGGCATTGTTTTGCGAGACCGTCTTCCTGACGCTCGCCTGGTTCTGGCTGCTGTGCCCCACACAGAATCCGTGGTACTGGAGCTGGGCGCTGCCCTTCCTGCCGTTTGCCCGCGGGAGAGCTTGGTTGGCGATCAGCGGACTGGTGCTGGTCTACTACCTGCGATTCTGGCTGGACTATCACCACGCCGACACCACCGTCCTCGGTACCCGATACGCCGGAGTCGCATTCTATGACTTTGTCGTCACCTGGCTCGAGTTCGCGCCCTGGATGGCCTTCCTAGCAATCGACGCCTGGCGACGTCCGAAGCGGCCAGCATCTCCATCGCTGAACGTAGGTTAAAGGGAGAGCTGAAGAATGACGCTACGACGCAGTTGCCGCTGCGCAGGTTAGACGTTCGCCGGATCGCTTGCTTGAGCTGCGGCGGCTAGGGCTGCGCCGGGCTCGATCGAGCTGCCCGATTGACGCAGGATCGTTTCCAGGGCGGCCAGGATCAGGGTTACGTTCCGCGCCGTGCAACTGTGCCCCACCACGCCGATTCGCCATGACGACCGAATTTTGTGAGTAGATCGGACATTCTATCGGACATGGTAAAGGAGGTCCTGTTGTCGCGGGGGGGCAATGCTGAGCGGTGGCCCGGGCGGCGTTTCCGCGTTTCCCGGGCGACGTCGTATCGCAACAAAGGTTCGCCTGCCGGGCGGCTCCGCGACGAATTGGCATTCGATTCGCACCACACCCCACCGAATGGTTACACTGGAAACAGTGATTGCCTACGGATTCTGGCAGGTTCGCGGTTATCGGAAACGCGAGGCCCGCCTGCTCTTCGGCTAACTCCTCGTGCACGAACATGCGAATCGTTCATAAGCTGCTGCTTGCGTCGTTGATCCCAGCCATGCTGATTTGGATCGTCGGCAGCTACGCAACTAATGTTAGCGAGCGAAGTCTGCGGCATGCGATCGAAACGACTTCGCTGATGCGAGCCAGCGCGGTGATCGATGAGATCGATCGAGTCGTTCAATCGCGGTCGGCCGATTGGAAAGCCTATTCGCAAAGCGGCTTAGTTCAGCAGACGTTGCAGGCTTCCAATCGCGAGTTTTCCGAACTCGACCAGCCGGAGCAAACGATCGCCCAGCGCGATCGCCAATGGACCGATGCACCGGCGAGTCAAGAAACCGAGCTGATGCAGACGCTGATGCTCAACGCCCTGTCGCGCGATCTCCGCCTGCGACTGCAAAAGCTGAACGAGGGAAGCGGGTATCTGATCTTCGGCGAGGTCTTCATCACCAATCGCTGGGGCGTCAACGCGGCGCTGACCAATCGCACGTCCGATTACCGCCAAGACGATGAAGACTGGTGGAAGCACGCGGTTCGCGAAGGCGTCTTTATCGATGACGTGCGGTTCGACGAGAGCGCGGGGATCTATTCGGTCGACATCTGCCAACGGATCGACGATGAGCAGGGCGAATTGCTGGGCGTGATCAAGATCGTGATGAATATCCAAACGGTGTTGGATGTCTTCGACGCTCGCGTTCAACGGCACAGCCCCGACGAGCGCTTGGTGCTGTTCACCGCCAAGGGGAAGATCATTCGAGCCAGCGATATGGATCTGGAGCCGCTGGCCGATGGCACCGCATTCCTGGAGCATCTTGTCGTCGCGGACAAATCGAACAGCAGCGTCTTCTACCGACGCGACCCGATCAGCGACGAACGCTACCTTTCCGCTTTTGCCATCTCCCGCGGCTTCGCCGATTACGCCGGGCTCGGCTGGATTGTGTTGGACGAGCGAGCTGAATCGATCGTCTTCGCCCCGGTCGACACGTTGCGGCAACGGATCGTCTGGCTGTCGTTGATGGCAACGCTTGTTGCGATGCTGATCGGCACTCTGACCGCGATTTCGATGTCGCGGCGATTGCATCGATTGTCCGCTGCGGCGGAGGCGATCGGTCGAGGCGAGCTGCAGACCACCGTCGCGATCACCGGCAGAGACGAAGTCGCTGGGCTGGCGGCACAATTTAATGCGATGAGTGGCGAGTTGGCACAGGCGAACCGCGAACTGGTGGTCGCCCGCGACGAAGCTCGCGACGCCAACAAAGCGAAGAGTTCGTTCCTGGCGAACATGAGCCACGAGATCCGCACGCCGATGAATGGGATCATTGGGATGAGCGATCTAATGGCGGGATCGAAGCTCAGCGGCGAGCAGCGGGAATATTTAAAGATGATCCAGCATTCGGCCGATGCCCTGCTGCGATTGCTGAACGATATTCTCGATTTTTCAAAGATCGAAGCCGGCCGATTGGAACTGGAGGAGATCGAGTTCAGTCTGCGCGATTGCGTCGGTCTGACCGGCCAGGCGCTGGCGATCCGAGCGGCTGAAAAGGACCTGGAGCTTGCTTGCCGGGTCGCGCCGGAGATCCCCGATACGTTGCGAGGGGATCCCGGACGCCTGCGGCAGATCCTCGTGAATCTAGTCGGCAATGCGATCAAGTTCACAAACGCCGGCGAAGTGATCATCGACGTCGGCTTGGAATCGCGATCCGACGACCGGGTGCGGATCCACGCTCGCGTGATCGATTCGGGCGTCGGCATCCCCGACGACAAGTTGGGGCACATCTTCGAAGCGTTCAGCCAAGCCGATGCGTCGACCACGCGGCGATTTGGCGGGACTGGACTAGGACTGACGATCTCGTCGCAATTGGTCGAACTGGCGGGAGGCAAGATCTGGGTCGAAAGCGAAGTGGGGACCGGGACGACGTTCCATTTCACTGCCGAGTTTGAAGTGCTGGAAGATCGCCAACCGGTCGCCCGATTCGATTCGCTGCCCGATCGGCCGCTGCGAGTTCTCGTCGTCGACGACAACGCGACTAACCGCCGCGTCTTTATCGAGATGCTCAAGAGTTGGGGGATCGAATCGGTCGCGTTGGCTTCGCCGCTGGCTGGGCTCGAGGCATTGCAGCAGTCGATTCAGGCAGGGCCGCCGTTCGATTTGGTGCTGCTCGATTACATGATGCCCGAGATGGATGGGTTTGCTTTCATCGAACGCTGCCGTAGCGACAACGCGCTCCGCGACACAAAGATCGTGATGATCTCGTCGGCAGCGCAAGCGGGACACACCAAGCGATGCGAACAGTTAGATGTGATTCGCTACATGACCAAACCGGTGATCCAGTCCGAACTGCTGCAGACTCTGGTCGACATCTTCGCCGACCAATGCGGGGCGGGTGCGACATCCACATCGTCCGAGCCCGATGACGCGACCGACGGTGAAACCAACGGCATTCCGCTGAAAATCCTGCTGGCCGAAGATGGGCTGGTCAACCAACGCGTGGCGATTGGTTTGTTGAAGCGGCAAGGTCACGAAGTGGTCGTCGCCGCCGATGGCCGCGAAGCGATCCAGGCTTGGGAGCACGAGTGCTTTGATTTGATCCTGATGGATGTGCAGATGCCCGAAATCGATGGGCTGCAAGCCGCCGAAATGATTCGCGAGAAAGAACAAGGCAGCGGCGGGCACATCCCGATCATCGCGATGACCGCCAGCGCGATGAAGGGGGATCGCGAGCGGTGCCTCGCCGCCGGCATGGACGACTACGTCACCAAGCCGATCGTTTCGGCGGAACTGTTTGAGACGATCCGCCGGCAAACGCAGCCTTCCAGCAGTTAAAGCTGCGCGTCGCACGCCCCTTCCCACACCAGATAGGTGACGTGCTAGCAAATTGATAGCAATGCTTGCACCGGCAACTTGAAGGTTTCTTGGTGGGAATCTCAATCTTTTTTGCCGACTCGCAAGTCTTGGAAACTTCACGGTTTGGGCGATTTGCTTGCGGCAACTACGAGCGCTGCCGCCACGATTCTCGCCGACAATGACGTTGGACGCGGTCGCGTCTCCGCGTAGACTCCCCGCTCTCCAAAACCGAACCCCGATGGATCGAGGTCTTTGAGCATGGAAGCTCGCTTTCTACGCAGTCTCTTCGTTGTCGCAACTCTCCTAGCCGTACCCGCTTTCGGCGCCGGCTACCGAACGCAGAACTTCATCGTACAAGCCAGCACACCGCAGTTTGCCAAGCAGGTTGGCGACGCGGCGGAGCAGTTTCGATCCCAATTGGCGATCGATTGGCTGGGCAGCGAATTGCCACCGTGGCCCGCTCCATGTCCGATCCGCGTGCAAGACGCACCGCATCTGGGCGCTGGCGGAGCGACCGAATACACCCCAACACGCCGCGGCGTCCGCGATTTCCGGATGTCGATCCAAGGATCGCAAGTCCGAATCATGGACAGCGTGTTGCCGCACGAAGTCACCCACACCGTCTTGGCGACGCACTTCGGCCAACCGCTGCCACGCTGGGCCGATGAAGGGGCCAGCACAACCGTGGAACACCACAGCGAACGCCAGCGACACGAAGAGATGCTTCGCGAGTTCTTGAGCAACAACCGCGGGATCCCGATGAACCAGATGTTCATGATGCGGGAATACCCCAGCGATATCCTGCCGCTGTACGCTCAAGGATTTTCGGTTTCGCGATTCCTGATCGAACAAGGCGGCCGCCGCAAGTTTGTCGACTTCGTCGGCGAAACGCTGCAAGGCAGCCAATGGACTCAAGCCGTTCGCCGCCACTACGGATACGAGAGCCTGTCCGAACTGCAAGACACCTGGCTCGCCTGGGTCGCCAGCGGCAGCGGCCCCGTCGACGCGTATGTGAAGAACCGTGGCCCCGCCGCAGCCGACGTGGCACAAGTCGCCGCCGTCGCTCCGGCTGGCAACATGTCGCAACCGGGCGATGTCACGCAAATCGCCGCCGCCACACCAAGCCCGCAACGCCAAGGGATGCAGGCGACGTTGGCATCAGCTGACGGCAGCGGATGGTACATGCGACGACGCCAAGAAGTTGCCGCCGGCGAAGTGGCGGATCCCGAACCGCCACAAAGCTTCAACAAGAAATCGATCCGCGATCACGGCCTCGCTCGCCCGCAAGCGATGCAGACGATTGCACCTCAAGGCGTCCCATGGGGACCCGAGCAGGGAACCGTCTGGCGATAACGAACGCACCGTTGGTCGCCTTTCGCTCCGCGAAAGTGCGGCGACTGACAAGCGTTCTTCTTAAACCAGTTCTTGACGTGCACGCACTTTCGCGGAGCGAAAGGCGACAATCTTGCAGACGATTGCACCTCAAGGCGTCCCATGGGGCCCCGAGCAAGGAACCGTTTGGCGATAACGAACGCCCCGTTGGTCGCCTTTCGCTCCGCGAAAGTGCGGCGACTGACAAGCGTTCTTCTTAAACCAGTTCTTGACGTGCACGCACTTTCGCGGAGCGAAAGGCGACAATCCTGCAGACGATTGCACCTCAAGGCGTCCCATGGGGCCCCGAGCAGGGAACCGTCTGGCGCTAGCGAACGCCCGTTGGTCGCCTTTCGCTCCGCGAAAGTGCGGCGAGTGACAGGCGTTCTCCTTAAACCAGTTCTTGACGCGTACGCACTTTCGCGGAGCGAAAGGCGACAATCTTGCAGACGATTGCACCTCAAGGCGTCCCATGGGGACCCGAGCAGGGAACCGTCTGGCGATAACGAACGCCCCGTTGGTCGCCTTTCGCTCCGCGAAAGTGCGGCGACTGACAAGCGTTCTCCTTAAACCAGTTCTTGACGTGTACGCACTTTCGCGGAGCGAAAGGCGACAATCAGCTTATTCGGCTAACAAGCGGTTGACCGCACCTGTCAGAACGCCTTCGACTTGTGGAGCGACTCGCGACGCGCGCTCGCTGGTCTCGTAGCCTCCTTGGCCATAAGCGATCTCGGTGCCGATATAGCCGGGGGCGTAATCGCCGTAAGCGGCCATCGCCACGAACAGATCGGGGCGTTGCTTCTGAGCTGCCAGCTGGTATTCGACGAACAGTTCGCCCGGCATGTGTAGCACTCGCGCCTTGCCGATCCGCAAGCAAGCGATCTCGATCGGCCAATCCCCCGCTTCGCAGCGACGCAGCCAAACCAGGTTCCTAGCGGCCGCTTGCCGTACCGGGCCTGCGGCCGTTGTGTCCTCCAAGATCTTCTGCAACGGTTCGGCTTGCAGGTGTTTGCCGACGGGCAGTTGCACCGATTCGGTCTCCCATCCGATGTCGGCGGCAGCGATCGGCGTTCGCTTGGTCGCTTCCCAAGCCTTCTTCATTCCCGCCGCGACGCGGTCGGCCAGCACCTGTCGGTTTTCCTTCGAGCCATCGTTCCATTTCCCCGCACCGATGTTACCGCCGGCGCCGTTGAAGTGGATGTGCGGCACACCGGTCTCGGCCTGGCGAGCGTTTCGAGCCATGCCGGGGAAGTCGGGATTCGCCAGCCCGGTGCGATAGTAGCTTTGCGGATGCGTGGCGTAGTAGGTCAGCACTGCCACGGCCGATTCACCGTTCCAGAAACTGATCATCTTCAACATCGGATCGATCGTCCCGACCGGGGCAGCTCGGATCACGGGGTTGCGCGTGGCGGAATAGCGAACGTATTTTACTTTGCCATCCTCGCCGAGGACGCGGCGGTTCGAAGCGACCTTTTCGATCTCTCCCTCGCCCACGCCAAGGTGCGTGACCGGCGTGGTGTCAGCTGTCGCTTCGGCTACCGCCTTGGCAGCTCGTTCGATCACCTGCTGCGCGAAATGCGAATCGTACCGCACCTTGGTGACGCCGTGTTGAGCGAGCAATTGAGCCGCGGTGAAATCGCAGGCGGGGGCATCGTGTTGGTGCAACGCATGCACCGCCACGCGATCGGGAGTTGTCCCGGCAGCTTTGGCGAGTGCGCGACGGAAGTCGCGATGCCCATCGTTCCCCACGCCGATCCAATCGATCGCGCACAACACGATCGGTTCCCCCGATCCTAGCAGCACGATGCCGCTGCACGAAAGAGGCGTTTGCACGCCGATGGTCGGATCGTAGGCCAACGGACTGCCGACCGGCGGCGAAGCATCGACGCTGAACCGGCCGACGCGCAGCGCTGGCTCATCCGCCGAAACAGGACCGGATAATAAGAAGAGACTCAGCAACATCAACCACGCAGGGCAAGGGATCCGTTTCATCGCAGCACACACTCCAGGCAGGGAAGGGGAAGGGAGGAAGGAAAAGGCAGGTTGTTTAACCGCGGTGGCAACGCCCCGCGCGCCATGCAGTACAACGCGCGGCCCGCCGGGCACGCGGTAAGGGTGGGCGTTGGTCGCCTTTCGCTCCGCGAAAGTGCGTTCCAGCACCTCGCACTTTCGCGGAGCGAAAGGCGACCATCGTTCATGGTCCGTGACATACCAGCACGAAGCGCAAGCGAGTGGTCGAGAACCAGCTCGGTCGCGTTTCGTGCTCGGATCGTATTTCCAGCGTAATCGAATGCAGAACCACTCGCTTGCGCTTCGTGCTAGTATTTGCAACGCAAGCGAGTGATCAAACATCCGCTTGCGTTTCGTGCCCGTGTTTTGGCTTAGGAGCCGATTTGGGCTACCCAGACCAACAGGCCGATGATCGCGGCGCAAACCGCGATCGAGAGCACAAATCCGCCGATGTCTTTGCGGCCGGGACGCATGATCTCAATGTCGCCACCAGGCACCAACCGACGATCGTCGAACCGTGTCGGGTCGGCGTACGATGCTTCCAGCTTCGCTCGATCCTTCTCCGGATCGGGATCGACCTCGGTTTTCATCTTGGCGTAATAGCGGTCCAACTTCTCTTTGTCATCGCGTGGGGTCAGGTAGCTGACGACGATCAGGAATACAAACGGCATCACGACCCGCGGCGGAAGACGCAGCGAGGCGAGGGTCGCTTTAGAGACGCTGCCGAGATCGATCCCCAGCAGATGGTAGACCATAAAATCGATGTTGAAGTTGCCTTTCCCCTCCATCGGTCCGGTCTGTTTTTGCACCAGCGTCTTCACGCCATCCGCTTCGGTTTCGGAAACGGTTTCCAGTTTCGCATCGCCGATCGGGACAACTCCTTCGCTCCAGAAGATCGATGCGCCGCCAGTCTTATTGACTAGCGTGATCGGTTGCCCGATCTCCGCTTTGGGCGGCGCGGCGCCGATCGATTTCAGCACGGCGGCCAATCGCTCGGGATCGTCCGCGTGACGCTCTTCGGCTTGAGCGACCGCCGTCTCCCAAGCTTCATGTTTGGCAACGTCGACTGGCGTCGCTTCGCGAACGCGGGTTGTGGTCACGATCTGAGTGGTCGTTGTCAGCGAAGGATCTTCGCGCATCGCAGGGTTCACGATCGGCAGGGCGATCGGCAGGATGAAGAAGACGACAGCGACAAAACTGATCGTCATCCAGACCGCCGTTCGGTTCGCTCTTCGCCAGACCATTCCGATCCAGAACGGAGCGGCAAACAGCAACGGCAACTCGATCGCCATCTTGAACTGACCGAAGACGTTCGAGAAATAGATCGCCACGATCGACGCGCCTACGATGATGATCAAGCCGGTCATCCGCGCGACGCCGACACATTTCGCTTCGGTTGCGTCGGGCTCGATGTACGCCGCGTAAACGTTGCGGACGACCAAACCCGAGGTGACGATCATATAAGCGTCAGCGGAACTCATCATCGCCGCCAATAAACAGGCCAGCATCAGCCCAACCAGACCGAGGTTCAACGGACCCAGGATCTCGCGAGCCGCGACGCCCCAGACTCGATCCGGATCGGCGGCGATCTCCGCGTTGCCTGCCAGCAGCGCCAGGGCGATCAACGCCGTCAACGCCCAACCGGCGGTGCACAAGCGTTTCAGCAAGTTACCGACGACCAGACCGATCCGAGCCTCATCTTCGCTCTTCGCCGAACCGCCACCGGTCGCGATGAAGTGCGGCTGGACCACGATCCCGACCAGGGCGAGCAATGTCAACGCGAAGATGTATTGCGGCGGGAACTCACCAGCACTGGGGCCGGCGAACAGACTGAAATTATCGGCGGCAACGCGTTGATGCAGGATCGTAAATCCGTCCATGATTCCCATCGTCGCCGGATCGCCGAACTGTTTCACCAGTGCCAGCAGGCCAAAGGGGATCAACAGGATCGACAACAAGATGATGAAGATGCCTTGGATCAGATCGGTCCAATAGGCGGCGGTCAATCCGCCCAGCACGCCGTAGACGATCACGATCGCCGCGATCGTCGGGATCAGAATGTACTTCAGTTCATAGCCCCACAGCGTCTCGACCCCCATCAACGGCACCGAAAACTTGGCGATCGCCGAGAGCATCGTCGACAGGTAGAACATATAGAAGACGATCGCGAACAGCGTGTACGCGGCGCCGAGGGCTTTGGAGTTGTAGCGTTCGACAAACCAATCGCCGAGGGTCAGGTGCCGCATCCGGCGATACCAGACCGCGGTGAACCAATAGATCGGCGTCACGAACAACCACATCAGCGCCGACCAAACGCCCGACAGCCCGCTGGTCCAACCGGTCCGGCCGACTTGCACCGGTTCATGAGCTCCGGTTCCGGCACCAAAGGCGGCGAAGGTTTGCAGCAGCTTGCCAAACCCGCGGCCGCCCATGAAATAATCTTCTTGCCCTTTGACACGCCGCATGGCCCACAAGCCGATGCCGATCATGGTGCCAAAGTAGACGATCAAAACAATGATATCGATAACAGTCATGCGGCGAACTCGTACAGGCGGGAAGATGTTTGCTGTGAGAAGAGGCGGGACACTTGGGGGACGAGTATAGCGTACCGATCACGCCAGTGCAGGCGTTCACTTCGCGGAGACCAGGGCAAATTTCGGTTTCAATTTGGGGCACTATCCGCCGCGTGATCGCATCGGGTTCTCATAGCCGATCCGGATGCGATCGCGTTGCCGCCGATTCGTCGCAGCCCAAACGTTGCGTCTCCTTTTCGCGGGGACTTGCCAGTCGAGCCGACTTGCTGAAGACTTGAGTTAATGGACGGGGTCCGATCCGCCACACTCCCCATCGCTGAACTCTGCCCTCTCAAGAAAGCTGCTGCCATGACCAATCGACTCGCTCAATCCAACAGTCCTTATCTGTTGCAGCATCAAGACAATCCCGTCGATTGGTATCCGTGGGGTGAGGAAGCGCTGCAGCGGGCGAAAGACGAACACAAGCCGATCTTTCTGTCGATCGGATATGCGGCGTGCCATTGGTGCCACGTGATGGAGCACGAGAGCTTTGAACAACCGCGGATCGCCGAACTGTTGAACGATCGCTTCGTCTGCATCAAAGTCGATCGCGAGGAACGCCCCGACATCGATCAGATCTACATGCACGCGGTCCAAGCGATGACCGGCCAAGGAGGCTGGCCGATGAGCATGTTCCTGACTCCCGAGGGGAAACCGTTCTACGGCGGAACCTATTTCCCGCCGACCAGTCGATCGGGCATGCCCGGCTTCGATACGATCGTCAACGCAGTCGCCGACGCTTGGGAAAACAAGCAGTCCGATGTTTTGTGCCAAGCCGATCAGATGACGAATCACCTGCAAGAGTCGCTGCAGCCGCAGCCCGATGGCAAGCCCGAACTGTTTTCCCGCTGGATCGCGGCGGCGTGCAAAGCGAAAGCGGAAACCTTCGACGCTCAAAACGGCGGCTTCGGATCGCGGCCCAAATTCCCGCATCCGATGGATCTGGAACTGATGCTGCGTCACTGGCATGCGACCGGCGAGGATCGCTGGCTGAACATCGTCACCGTTACCCTGTCGAAGATGGCCGATGGCGGGATCTACGATCATCTGGGCGGCGGATTCGCGCGGTACAGCGTCGACGAGCGTTGGCTGGTCCCGCACTTCGAAAAGATGCTCTACGACAACGCGCTGCTGGCCGGCATCTATCTACGTGGCTATCAAGCGACCGGCAACCAGCGGTTTGCTCAAGTCGCTCGCGAGTCGCTCGAATACCTGATCCGCGACATGTTGGATCCCTGCGGCGCGATCCACTGCACCGAAGATGCCGACAGCGAGGGAGAGGAAGGCAAATATTATGTCTGGACGCCAGACGAGGTCGTGAAGGTTTTGGGCGAAGCGCGAGGCGAGCGGTTCTGCCAAATCTACGACATCACGCAAGAAGGAAACTTCGAAGGCAAGAGCATCCTCAACCTGCGGCGTCCGCTGGAGTTGATCGCCAGCAGCCAGGGGCTCGATTACGAAACGCTCCGCAGCGAACTGGCCGAAGATCGCCAGCGGCTGCTGGAGGTTCGCGAGTCGCGCGTCCGGCCGGGCCGCGACGACAAGGTGCTTGTCAGTTGGAACGCGCTGGCAATCGACGCGTTGGCGTTGGCCAGCGGCGTGCTGGGCGACGCGCGGATGTTGGAGGTCGCTCAAGGAGCGGCCGAGTTCATCTGGACTCAGATGCGAACCGATCAAGGACGACTGCTGCACGCCTATCGGCAAGGCACGTCGCATCTCGACGCGTACGTCGATGATTACGCGACGCTGATCACGGCGTTGGTTTCGCTGTTCGAAGCCGATGGCGACTGCAAGTGGCTCGCCCGCGCCAGCGAATTGGCCGACCAGATGCTCGACCATTTCAGCGACACCACCGCCGGCGGTTTCTTCTATACCGCGGACGATCACGAATCGCTGATCCTGCGGACCAAAGACTATCACGACAGCAGCGTTCCCAGCGGCAATGGCGAAGCGGCATATGCGTTGATCCGCTTGGCGCGTCTGACCGGCAACGAACGCTTCGAAGCGGCGGCGAACTTGACGCTGCGATCGGCCGTGACCGTGATGACCGAACAATCGATGGCCGCCAGCCGATTGCTGATCGCGCTAGACATCTGCCTGAATCCGACGCAGCAGTTTGTTCTAGTCGACCCGTCGGCGGAATCGCTGACGAAGCTGAAATCGGCCTACTTCCAGGCCTATCGCCCGCGAGCCGTCTTGGCCGCGGAAGTCGCCACCGGAAGCGAACCGAGCCGCGACCTGACCATTGAAAATTTGTTCCGTGGCAAAACCGCAGTCGATGGAGATCCGACGCTTTACCAATGTGAAAGCTTCACCTGCAAGGAACCGGCCACCGGCACCGCAGCGATTCTCGACGCGCTGGGATCCAAGAACTAAAAGAACGAAACGACTTGCCAGTCCCAACCCGCTGCCTACAGTCAATTGTTGGCGGTGCGAGATACCATCGCTTGCGTAAGTCACAGACGCGGCACCCTCTTGGACTGGTCGAAAGATGCAAGACAAAAATTTCGTCATCGTTGGTGGCAGTCATGGGATCGGCGCAGGGATCGTCCGCCGCTGCGTGGAGAGAGGAGCCAAGGTGACGGTGCTTTCGCGTGGCATCGGCGAACTGCCCGATCTGCCCGGCGTTCGGCACGTTCCGTTCGATGTGACGCAGCGGGGGCCGACGGCGGATGAACTGCCCGATTCCATCGATGCTTTGGCCTACTGCCCGGGATCGATCAACCTGGGACCGCTGCGATCGGTCACCGAACAGACGCTGCGAGATGATTTTGAGCTCAACGTGGTCGGCGCCGTCAGGTGCATGCAAGCCTGCTTGGCCGGACTGAAATCGGGAGCTTCCGCCAGCGTCGTCCTGTTCAGCACCGTCGCCGTTCAACAGGGGCTCGCCATGCACACCTCCGTGGCGGCAGCGAAGGGAGCGATCGAAGGTTTAACTCGCACTTGGGCTGCGGAACTCGCCCCCAAGGTTCGCGTCAACTGCATCGCCCCGGCCCTGACCGCAACTCAACTGAGCGAACGTCTGCTGGCCACCGACGAGAAACGTCAGGCGATGGCGGCCATGTATCCTCTAGGCCGCCACGGCGAAGTCGACGACATCGCTGCGGCAGCCGAATTCTTGCTCTCCGATGCCAGCAGCTGGATCACCGGCCAAGTTCTGGGAGTCGACGGCGGTCTATCGTCGCTACGCAAATAGCACGCCCCCGGTGCTCTCGAAGCAAAACACCGGCAAGCCAGTGCCGCGACCTGACCACTGAAAATTTGTTCCGTGGCAAAACCGTGATCGATGGCGATCGGACGCTCTGTTTACGTGAAAGCTCCGCCTGCAGGGAGCCGGTTACGGGGGAGTAATGGTGCTTAAGTCAATCGGTTTGGAGAGCTGAAATGCTGGTGGACTAGCTGGCTGCGCGGCTTGATGGAGTCGTGCGGGCGATTTTTGTCGATCGAGGGCTACAAAAAGTTACCCCTCGCTGCACCCGTTGCTACAATGGCTGCAGCACTCTCGCAGTGCTCCTCGCCTAAAGTTCATTCGACACCTTTCCCACCTTTTGGATGTCTCCGGAATGCGATTTCCCCGCCGCGCCCTGCGCTCCGCTTGTCTCGCAAGTTTGCTGCTCCCCTTTTCTCCGCTCGCCAGTGCCGACGATATCGTGAAATCGCGAAAAGTCACGAAGGCCGACATGCCGCGGATCCCGCACACCGAACCGGCCGACGCGTTGGCTGGGTTCCGCACCGCCGACGGCTTCAAGCTGGAAATGGTTGCGTCCGAACCGATGGTGGGCGACCCCGTCGATGCCTGCTTCGATGAATACGGGCGGATGTTTGTCGCCGAAATGCACGGTTATCCGTTTTCCCAAGAGCCGACCAAACTGAATCCCGAAGGGGGCGGATTGGTCGACGCCGGGATCATCCGGATGTTGGAGGATACCGATGGCGACGGCGCGATGGACAAGAGTGTCGTCTTCGCCGATGGGCTCAGCTGGCCTACATCGCTGTGCTGCTACAACGGCGGCATCTTCGTTCTGGCCCCTAAATACCTGCTGTATCTAAAAGACACCGACGGTGACGGCAAAGCCGATGTGCGCGAAGAGATCTTGGCCGGGTTTGGCCGGGGCAACGTGCAAGCGGTCACCAACGGTCTGAAGTGGGACCTGGACAATCAAATCTATTTTGCGGCCGGTCGCAATCCGATGTCGTTGACGCATCGCGGCGAACCATTGTTCCCGATCAGCGGTGCCGATCTGCGGCTGAATCCAAAGACCGAAAAATTTGAACCGGTCACCGGCGGTTCGCAGTTTGGCCACAGCATCGACGACTGGGGGACGCGGTTCGTCTGCAGCAACAGCGACCACATCCAACAAGTTGTCTATCCACGCGATTACCTAGAACGGAATCCTTATTTTGTCGCCTCGGGGATGATCCGCAGCATCGCCCAAGATGGAGCGAGCGCCCGCGTCTTCCGCCGCAGTCCGCCCGAACCGTGGCGAATCATTCGCCAGAAATGGCGAGCTGCCGACAAGGGCTATAAGCTGGTTGTCAAAGAAGACGGCGAGTGGGAGTTCATTCCGCTGGATCCGTCAAAGCCAAAGAATGCCGTTCCCACCGAACACCCGATCGGATATTTCACCTCGGCAACCGGCATCACCATCTATCGCGGCAACGCCTACCCCGAACGTTACCGCGGCAACGCCTTTGTCGGCGATGTCGGCGGCAACCTGGTTCACCGCAAGACGGTCGACACATCGTCGGTTGTCTACCGTGCCAAGCGTGCTGATGAAGGAGTTGAAATCCTGGCGTCGTCGGACAACTGGTTCCGTCCAGTGAACTTCGTCAACGCTCCCGATGGCAGCCTGTACGTGCTGGACATGTACCGCGAAACGATCGAGCATCCGTATTCGATCCCGCAGGAGATCAAGCAGTTTTTGCATCTGACCAGCGGCAACGATCGCGGCCGGATCTATCGCTTGGTCAGCCCCGATATGAAACGAAATCCGGTTGTCAAAATCGGCGATCTGCCGCCAGCCGAACTGGTTCAACAATTGGCCTCCGACAACAGCTGGAACCGCGAAACGGCGCAGCGTTTGATCTGGGAACGCCAAGACAAAACGCTGGTTCCGCAATTGCGAGAACTGTTGAAAACATCCGACAAGCCACTGGCTCGGCTGCACGCAATGTACTGCTTGGCCGGACTCGATTCGTTGACCGAAGCCGACGTTCGCGGCGGACTGAAAGATTCCGAAGGACGCGTGCGAGCGCATGCGATTCGATTGTCCGAACCGATGCTGGCGACATCGCCTGCGGTTCTGGACGACCTGCTGTCGCTGTGCGACGACAAAAACGAACACGTTCGTTTCCAGTTAGCCTTTTCGCTGGGCGAATCGAAAGATCCTAAAGCGATCGACGGCTTGGCCCGCTTGGCTCGCAACCCAAACAATTCGGCAGAGGTCGTCGCGGCGTTGATGTCGTCGGTCGGCGGCACCGCCGACCAATTGGCCGCCTCGCTGATCAGCGACGCCGACTTTGCAAAACAGAAGCAGGCCGCTTCGATCATCTCGCAACTGGCCCTGATCGTCGGTGCAACTCCCGAAGCCGATGGCACGCTGAACTTGATCGGCGAATGCTCCAAGCCAGGTGTTCCCGCATCGGTTCAACGGACCGTGATGGCTTCGTTGGGCGAAGGACTGAAGCGACGCGGCAGCTCGTTTGCCAAGCTAATCCCAACCGCATCGGCTGACGATGCCCGCGTTCAAGCGTTTGCCGCGATGATGCAACAAGCAAACGATCGCGCAACCGATGAAGATGAATCGATGGCCGACCGCACCGCTGCGGTCCAGTTGCTCGCCTTTGCCGATCTGGAAACCGCGACGGAAACGTTGCCCGCGATGCTCGATCCGCAATACCCGCAGAGCTTGCAACTGGCTGCTGTCCAATCGATGGCTCAATTGAATTCCGACCTGCTGGCCAGCGAGATGCTGGAAGGCTGGCGTGGACACAGCCCACAGATCCGCCAAGCGGTTCTAGTCGCGCTGTCGGATAAGCCAGCGTGGCTCGGAAAATTGCTGGACAGTGTGGAAGCCAAGGCGATCAAGCCGGGCGAACTGCCTGCGGAGACGAAGCAATTGGTGATGGCGCATCCGAACAAGCAGCTGCAAGCTCGCGGCAAAGCATTGTTCGCCGGAGCGGTCAACAGCGACCGAGCCAAGGTTGTCGACCAGTATCAGGACGTGCTGAATCTCGAAGGCGATTCGACTCGTGGCCTGGCGATCTTCAAGCAGAAATGTGCTGTCTGTCACCAGGTTGGCAAGCTAGGGCACCAAGTTGCTCCGAGCCTGGAATCGGTGAAAAACAAATCGACAGCCGATCTGTTGATCGCGATCCTGGATCCCAACCGCGAAGCGCAACCGAACTTCAACACCTACATCGTGCAAACGATCGACGGTCGTGTGCTGACCGGGATGATCGGGGCGGAATCGTCCAGCAGCATCACGCTCAAACGCGCTGAAGGGAAGGAAGACGTGATCCTTCGCAGCAACATCGACCTGATGCAAGCGACGGGCGTGTCGTTGATGCCCGAAGGATTGGAAACCGATCTCAAACGCCAGGACTTGGCCGATGTGATTTCGTTTGTAAAGACGATCCAGCCCTAGCGAAACGGGAAACATCTTGAGAGAATGGGCGCGACTTTCCTCTACATTTGGAACCCACGCCCATGAGCGATCAGATCAATCTCGACGGACCTGCAATCGACCAATCGACCGAAGATCCGCAACCCGAGCCGTTTCAAATTCGTGTTGCCAATCGGGTCGATCGGTTGCCGCCGTACATGTTCGGGCGGATCAACGCGATGCTTTATCAAAAGCGTCGCGACGGTAGCGACGTAATCGATATGGGGATGGGTAATCCCTCCGATCCGCCGCAGACCGACGTCGTCGAGAAACTGACCGAAGCGGCTCACGATGAACGCAACCACGGCTACAGCAAATCGAACGGTTTGCTGAATCTCCGCCGCGAGGTCTGCAATAAGTACGAACGTAAATACGACGTGCAGCTGGAAGCCGATCACGAAGTCATCGCTTGCCTGGGAAGCAAGGAGGGATTTTCGCACATGTGCCTGGCTCTAATGGGGCCTGGTGACACCGCAATCATCCCATCTCCCTATTTCCCGATCCACATGTACGCGGTCATCTTGGCGTCGGGGAACGTCGTCACGCTGGACGTCTTCGACCCCGAGAAATTTCTCCGCAACGTCGAATACACCTGCCAGACTTTCACGCCGCGGCCGAAGTTGTTGATCATCAACTACCCGCACAATCCGTCGGCGGCGACGATCGAGCCCGACTTCTTCGTCGAGGTGGTGCGTCTGGCCAAGAAGTACGGGTTCATGGTGATCCACGACTTTGCCTACGCCGACATCGGCTTCGACGGCTACCAACCGCCCAGCTTCCTGTCCGCCCCCGGAGCCAAGGATGTTGGCGTCGAGTTCACGACGATGAGCAAGGGCTACAACATGGCTGGCTGGCGAGTCGGCTTCTGTGCTGGCAACGCCGACATGATCCGCGCCTTGGGAACGATCAAAGGCTACTACGATTACGGCATGTTCCAAGCGGTGCAGATCGCTGCGATCGTGGCGATGCGCGACACCGAAGACGCAGTCGCCGAGCAGGCGCTCGTCTACCAAAGTCGCCGCGATGCGCTGGTCGATGGGCTGCGACGGATCGGCTGGGAAATCGACCCACCCAAGGCGGGAATGTTCGTCTGGGCGAAGGTACCCGAACAGTGGCGTCATATGAGCACGATGGATTTCGCCATGATGCTGCTGGAGAAGGGGGACGTCGCCGTCAGCCCGGGCAGCGGATTTGGCCCCGCCGGCGAAGGCTACCTGCGGATGTCGCTCGTCGAAAACGAACAGCGTCTGCGCCAGGCGGTTCGCCAGATCTCGCGATGCTTGGACAAACAGAGTGCTCTGGAATCGGAGGCGACGACGTAACGAGGTCGCCAGCCCCGAAGCAGTCCTTGTGGCGAACAGCCGCCGCCAAAGGCGGCTCTTCTTCACGCAAAATTAGCGCAGCGACGGGTGCTTTCCAGGAGGCGAAGGGTGTAAAGTTCAATGCGATTTGCCTCGACGAAAACCTGAAAAACGTCACCTCCACAACCTCGCAGAAAGCGGAACGAACGATGAGACAGACATTTGGCAGAACGACACTCACGGCAATGTTGTGCATTGGCTTCCTGACTGTCGCGGGATGCGGTTCGAAAAAGTCGGGCGGGGATTCCGACGCGGGTGGCCCCGTCGTTTCCGATGGCGAGGCCGTCTCGCAATTGACCGGCAAGATCGCCGTCGAGGGATCGAGCACCGTCTCGCCGATCACCACGCAAGCTAAAGAACGTTTCAACGAACAGCACCCCGACGTGACGATCTCGATCACGGGGGAAGGGACCAGCAACGGGTTCAAGTCGTTCGCCAAGAAGGAGACCGACATCCAGGACGCGTCGCGGCCGATCAAGCAGAAGGAACTCGACACCTGCAACGAAAACGGCATGGAGTTCATCGAAGTTCCCGTCGCTTACGACGGTTTGACGATCGCCGTGCATCCTAAAAACAAGTTCGTCAAATCGCTGACCGTCGACCAATTGAAGAAGATCTTCCGCTCGGGCGATTCGGCGAAGACGTGGAAAGAGGTCGATCCGCAATGGCCCGACAAGAAGATCTCGATCTTCTCGCCAGGAACCGGGTCGGGCACGTACGATTACTTCAGCGAAGTCGTGATCGGCAAAGAGGGTTCGCTCCGCGATGACAACCAGATCAACTTAAACGAAGACGACAACATCCTGGTCCGCGGCGTCGCTGGCGATGAATTTGCGATCGGCTACTTCGGTTACTCTTATTACGACCGGAACAAGAACGACCTGCAAGCGGTGCCGATCATCAACCCGGCCGGGGAAGCAGTGTTGCCGACCGCGGAGACGATCGAATCGGGAGAATATGCCCCTTTCAGCCGCCCGCTGTTCATCTACTTGAACTCCGAATCGCTGGACAAGGTCGAGGTGGAAATCTTCGTGGAATCGTACATGACGAACATTCGCGAAATTGTCGCCGCTGCGAACTATGTACCGCTTCCCGAAAGCGTCTATACTGCCGCCACACACAACATCGAAAACCGCGTTGCAGGAACCCATTACCTGACGGCTGAAGGTGAAAAACGCGAGGGTTCGATTATCAACGTCTTTAAGCCTGAGAATTTGAAAAAGTAATTGTGTCGAGTGGAACACCCGTCGAATTGCCCAGCGCGTTGCGGAAGCGACGCATGCGGCCCAGTGCAACGAGCAAGCGAAACCAAGCGTTTGTCGTCTCGCTACTGACTCTGTGCGCAACGCTTTCGATCGCAACCACCGTCGGCATCGTCACGATTTTGCTGACCGAATCGTTTGGATTCTTTTCGCGGATCGACCTCGGCGATTTCCTGCTGGGGACCGAATGGACGATCGGCCGATCGAAAAACGAAGCCGATTACAAATATGGAATCTGGCCGCTGCTGCTGGGTACCCTGCGGATCACGTTGATCGCGATGGCGATCGCGATCCCGCTGGGGCTGACAACAGCTGTCTACTTAAGTGAATACGCACCGCGATGGGTCCGAGCGATCCTGAAGCCTGTGCTTGAAATATTGGCCGGTATGCCAACCGTCGTGTTGGGATATTTTGCCGTCGTCGTGATCACGCCGTCGCTACTCGAACCGCTCGGCTTCAAGCCCTACAACGCCATGTCGGCGGGGATTGCTGTCGGCATCCTCTGCTTGCCGCTTGTCAGTTCGCTGGCCGAAGACGCTCTGCAAGCCGTTCCTCGCGGCCTTCGCGAGGCAGCTTATGGGCTTGGTGGCACGCGATTCGATAGCGTCGTGAAGGTAGTGATCCCCGCGGCGATGTCGGGAATCGTGTCGGCTTTCCTACTGGCCTTTGCCCGCGCGATCGGCGAAACGATGATCGTCGCTCTCGCCGCCGGTTCGATCCCCACGTTTACGGTGGACCCTCGTGGCCCCTCGCAAACGATGACCGGATTTATCGTCGAGGTCTTCCAGAGCGAAGACGTGATCCCCGGCACGATCGCCTATTATTCGATCTACGCCGTCGCCCTGACCCTCTTCCTGTTGACGTTCATCACAACATTGATTGGTCAGTTCGTCCGCCGCCGATACCGTGAGGCCTACGAATGAGCGAAGCCGATTACCAAGTTCCCGCGGTCGACCCGCAGCGAGCGAAGAACCGGCATACGATCAGTGCCATCTTTCGCGTTGCCTGCATGTTGGTCGCCGTTCAGGCTGTCGTGATCCTGATCGTCTTGTTGACGACGGTCTTCGTTCGCGGCGTCGACCAACTCTCCTGGGATTTCCTGACGGGCGTCCATCGCGACGACAACCCCGACGGCTCGGGGCTCTGGCCAGCGATCATCGGATCGATCGTGATCTGTTTGATCTGTGGCGCCGCGGCGCTGCCGATCGGGATCGGCACGGCGATCTTCTTGGAAGAGTTCAAACCGCGCAACAAGGCGCTGGCGATCCTGCACAATCTGGTGCAATTGAACATCACCAACCTCGCCGGCGTGCCGTCGATCGTCTACGGCATCCTCGGGCTAACCGCGTTTGTCTACATGTTTGGTCTGTTTGGAACCTACGAAGCCAACAAGGCGGCCGACTTGGAGTTTGGTGCACAGCGTTATTACCAGGTGCGAACTGCCGCCAAGACGTTCGTCTGGATTCCCGTCACCGACAAAACACTTCGCGTGCTGGAAATCGAAGAACCGATCGCTGCGAGGTATCCCGACGGCGGCGATTTCACACTCAACGTGATCGATCGCGGAGCGACTAAGCCAACCGACCCGACGGTACTGGGGCAGACGGTCTACCGCGGATCCAAAGCCAGCATCTTTGCCAAACACCCCTGGCATTACCTGCGTCTGCCGTTTCACAAGAGTGTCTTGTCGGCTGGCCTTACGCTGGCGCTAGTCGTGCTGCCGATCGTGATCATCTCCTCGCAGGAATCGATCCGCGCGGTTCCCGATACGATGCGCGACGCCGGCCTTGGGCTGGGTTGCACTCGCTGGCAGATGGTCCGCACGATCGTTTTGCCCGCTTCGATTCCTGGAATCATGACCGGGGCGATATTGGCGATGAGCCGCGCTGTAGGGGAAGCTGCGCCGCTGCTGGCGGTGATGGGGGGCGTGGTCGGCAAGCGAAATGCACCCGAAAATTTGATGGACAATGCCGCCGCGATGCCGATCACAATTTATAATTGGGCCCGCGACGATAACCCTGGATTCTGGGAGCTTTCGGCGACGGCGATTATCGTCCTGCTGTGCCTGCTGTTGACGATGAATTCGATCGCTATCTTGCTTCGCTACTGGGCAGAAAAGAAGTTCGCGTCGCGTTGATCACGATCGGCGATCGTTGCGAACAGTCGACGAACAGGGCCCCAACCTACACTGCATTTTTAATGTCTGAAGCCGCAATTAAAACCAATCGAGTGACACCTGCGATGGCCAATGACGCGAACCAGTCGCCTGGCGAAAGCGCCGAAGCCGCGATCAGCACCCACAACTTCAACGCCTGGTACGGCGATTTCCAGGCGTTGCACGATCTCTCGCTGCAGATCCCTCGAAATCGAGTGACTGCGTTTATCGGCCCCAGCGGTTGCGGCAAGAGTACGTTTTTGCGATGGATCAATCGCATGAACGATACGGTTGCGATCGCCCGTGCCAGCGGATCGCTGCAGATGGGCGACCTGGATCTGCTGTCGGATCGCACCGATGTCGTCGACCTTCGCCGGCGGATTGGGATCGTGTTCCAGAAGCCGAATCCATTCCCCAAGACGATCTTTGAAAACGTCGCCTTCGGGCCGCGGTTGCACATGCGGATCTCCCGCAGCGAACTCGAAGAACTTGTCGAATGGGCGCTCCGCAAAGCCGCTGTTTGGAACGAAGTCAAGGATCGGCTCAACGGGCCCGCCTTCGGTTTGTCCGGCGGCCAGCAACAACGGCTGTGCATCGCTCGAGCGATCGCGACGGGCCCCGAAGTGCTGTTGATGGACGAGCCCTGTTCGGCGCTGGATCCGGCTAGCACGCTGGCGATCGAAGATCTGATCTACGAACTGCGCGAACAATACACGATCGTGATCGTGACTCACAACATGCAGCAAGCGTCGCGGTGCAGCGACCAGACCGCTTTCTTTTACGAGGGCAAGCTGATCGAACTGGGGTCGACGTCACAGGTCTTCACCAAGCCATCGAACAAACAGACCGAAGACTACGTCAGCGGCAAATTTGGATAAGCCCGACGCCATGTCGCTGTCGGCTCACGCAATTCCTGACGCCACCGATCCTCTTGCCACCCTAAGGTTAATAACGTGTCGGACGAACTGAAGAACAAGCTCCGCCGATCTCGGCACCTGCAACGCAGTCTCGATCGCTTGCAATCCGATCTGCTGTCGCTGTTTGGGATCGTCGAACAGATGATCAACAAATCGGTCCGATCGCTGTACCAACGCGACATCAACCTGGCCGACGAGGTGATCAAGTCCGACGAGATCGTCGACCAACGCGAGGTGGCGATCGAAGACGACTGTCTGAATCTACTGGCTCTTCACCAACCGGTCGCCAGCGACTTGCGCTGGACCACGACGGTGATCAAGGTCAACAGCGACCTGGAGCGAATGGCCGACTTGGCTTGCAACATCGCCGAGCGAGCGAAGGCGTTGACCCATTTCCCGCTGTTCCCGATCCCCGACGACTTCGAACCGATGGTCAGCGAAGCGACGACGATGGTCAGCCGAGCGCTCGATTCGTTTGTCGAATCCAACACTTCGCTCGCTTTTAGTGTGATGCGGTCCGACGAGCGAGTCGACGAATTGAATCGCAGCCTGATCCAAGAACTGCGCGAGATCATGAAACGCGATCCCGATTCGGTCGAACCGGCACTGCACTGCTTCAGCGCCGCCCGCCACTTGGAACGGATCGCCGACCTCGCCGAAAACATCTCCGAAGATGTGGTCTTCCTGGTCGAGGGAGAGATCATTCGCCACAAGCCGGAAGAGCACGGCCGCAGCACGCCGCGCCCTGACAGCGACAGCTAAAACGTCTGCCGGCTAGAGGGTCTGCCGGGTAAAACGCCTGCCGGGCGAAGCCGCTCTTGCCGAGCGGCTTCGTTCCCCGTCGATCGCTTAAGCCTTCTTGACGCCGATGTTGATGTAGGCGTGAACGTGAGGTGCGCCGCGGAAATGGCAAACCAAGTTCGGGCCTTCGATTCGCCACAGATCCCAGACCTTGTCGTTTAATAGGTCTTCGTCTTGATAGAAGGCCATTCGCAACTGATCGACGCCGCCGTTGGTGTCCAGAATCGACATCGCTTCTTCGACGTCGGTCTCGCGGTAGGGAGCGATGATCGTTCGCAGTGTCTGTTCGACGAGCTGCTTTTGTTCGCCGGAGAGATCCGCGACAGCAACGCCTTCGAATTTCCCTTCGCTCCCCTGCAGTTCGACCTCCCACTCACCGGGGAAGCCTTCCAGCAGAGCCGCCTTGGCTTGGTCGGCATCCAGCGACTTGAAGACCTCGTTGGCGACCGCTGTCTGGTAGCCGAATAGACTGCGCTTCGGGTTGCCGACACCGTGGCCGTAGACCAACGGTCCGCCAAAGGCAGCGCCGGGGACGCTGTTCCCGTCGGCTCGCATCGTCAGGTGGCGACCTGTCAGTTCCCACTGAAACTGATCGGTCGATGGATCGCCAAAAATCGCGATCGCATAATTGTGGACCCCTTCGTGATCGGAGGTCATCTGTCGCTGGAACCTCTCGTAGCCATCTTCGCTGGTCACGCCGCGGATCACGCGGTCGATCAGATCGCGTTGCTTGTCGCTGTAGAAAGTGTCGCCGATCTTGTGTTTGGTGACGTGCCAGTTGGCGCTGATCTCGCTTCGCTTGGAGTGATTGAAGTCGAAGCAGATCTCGCCGCGCTGCGCCTCGGACAGCGAAGAGTAGAGTTCGCCGACGGCGCTTTCAGCAGGCTGACGAGCCGCCGGGGCACCGTGAGCAAACCGAGCGATCGAGCCAGCCAAGGGGACCGCAACGGTGGCGGCGCTAGCGATTCGAACAAACGAGCGACGATCGATGGCGTTGGGTTGCCTGGTCATGCGACTGCGAACTCCTGAGTGGATGGATTGGGGCGGGAAGGCGGAGAATCCATTTTACGGGTGTTTCTCGCCGGTTGCATCATTTTTCGGCCTTTCGGTACCGCGGCCGACACAAATTCGCAAATGCGGGGGCGTTACGCCTCCCTCGGCTTGGGCGACCGAGAAGGAGATCGACCGGTAACTCCAGCCCCTCGACGGTTTGCCGCCAGAGCAAATCACGGCTCGAGATTAGGGATTACTGGCAACCCGACGCGTAAGCGAGCGGTCCCGGGAATTCCTCGCTTACGCTTCGGGTTACCCGTTTCATGGGGCGTTCGAGCTTGAAAAACTTAATTGCACTGTTGTTTGTCGCTTGCAATTGCGGATCGACCGAGCAAGCTACACTAAAAGGGTGGGAAGCTATCAACTCCCCACCCCATCTCCGACACAGGACTTCCAATTTGCAGGGGCTCGCCCCACCGGAGCCGATGAGAACCGTTGATCAGATCCTGAACGATGCAGCCGATGGCAATCGGCCCGCGACCGATGAGAGCGAACTGCCGCTGCCCCGCTTCTCGCGAACGCGGCACATCGAAAGCGTGCGAGCCCTATCGGACGTCAACGGTTGGCGAACGACCGGCTATCTATTGTTCCATTGGTCGCTGATGATCGCCGCGATGTTCGCCGCCGGATACAGCGGCCACTGGGCGGTCTACCTGGTCGCGGCGTTTGTCGTCGCCAGCCGGATGCAGGCGTTGGGCGTGATGCTGCACGATGGAGTCCATTACCTGCTGTACAAGAACCGCAGCGTCAACGACGTCGTCTGCGACCTGTTTATCGCTTTCCCGATCGGGATGAGCACCACGCTATATCGCCGGACACACTTCCGTCACCATCGGTTTGCCAACACCGAAGAGGATCAAGATCTCGCGGCTCAGCGCGAAGAACAGGAATGGTTTGAATGGCCCAAGACCCGTTGGGGATGTTTTGTCACGATGCTCCGCAGCCTGCTGGGGATCAACGCGCACCGCAGTTGGATCCTCTTCAAATACTGGGCGCCGTGGAACCATTTGTATCGGCCTGTCGACGCCGCGTTCCCGATGCGAGCTCGCGTGCTGTACGTGGCGTCGATGATCGCCGTCTATTCCGGATTCGCCGTGGCGATCAAAGTTTCGCCACGCCTCACGCTCTCGTTGATGGCGTTATATATGTTTTCAGGGATCACGCTGCTGAATCTGATCAACCGCGTTCGCGCGACGGCGGAGCATCTAGGCACGCGGCAGACTCACGAACTGAACGCCACGCGGACCGTGCTGCCAAGCCTTTTCGAGCGGATCATGATCGCACCCTACGGCGTCAACTATCACCTGGAACATCATCTGTTCCCGTCGGTCCCCGGATGCAACCTTTCCAAATTGCACGACGAACTGATGCAGGACGATGAGTTCTGCGAGCACGCGCACGTCACGAAGACCTACGTCGGCGTGATCCGCGAACTGATGACACCTGCGCCGTCCAATGAATCAGCAGCTCCGATCGCCTAGCTTTTCGAAGCTCAAGATCAGATAGCGGATCAATTTCTTGCGAGACGCTTTCCGCAGCCAACCCGTCGCTTGCAGGAACAGCTCGGCGTGATGACGGTCGTGCCATCGCTGCGCCCCTTCGCACAAGAAGTCGTAGGTTGGCAGAGTCTGCTCGGTCACGTCCTCGCAAGCCAACAACCGCATCCCGTTTTCGGCGGCGAGTTGTTCGTATCCGTCGAGGCTGCACGACATGTCGACATCGCCGTAGGTCCAGCGGATCGCTTCGCTCATCGCACCGGCGCCGCCGGTCATGAAGTCAGCCATCTGCGGCTGAGGGACAAAATCGGAAAGGCTCAGCACGCCGCCGGGTCGCAGGATTCGAGACGCTTCGGCAAAGAAGCGAGGCCGATCGAAGTGAAAGATACACTCGACAGCCAGCACGGCATCAAACGCTGCATCGTCCAGTGGCAGCGACGCCGCGTCGGCACAGGTCCACTGGACCTGGTTGTCCGCCGCCGGGACCACCTGTTCCTCAGCCCGCTGCAATTGCCGCGGATCGATGTTGATCCCCGTCATCGCCAGCGACTGGTACCGCTCGTTCAGGCTCGCGATCGTGCCGCCGAAACCGCAACCGACATCGGCGATCCGGGCGGGCGGTTGGATCTTGGCGGCGTCGCAGATCCGCTGACACATTCGCTCTGCCGCCTGCAGATAATCGGCGGCACTTCCGTCAGCGGCGGCGGGGGAATCCCAAAGTCCCCAGTGAACATGCCGCCCAAACGCGGTCACCGCCTCGCGATCGCCCGACGCGATCCGGTCTAACAGAACATCGAAGTAGGGCGGGTTGGGAGATTCGGATGCGTTCACGGCTTCATAATTCAAGGGCAAGGGATGGCGTGCCGACCTGACCTAGTGTATCGATAAAGCTTGCAGACGATAGCCGATCACCCAGGGCTAATGAGTGTTTGTGCATAGGCAAATTAGCCGGCACGCGTTAGCGTCCGGTTCTCCAGGCAAACCGGACGCTAACGCTTGCCGGCTGATACCTCCACTTGAAACAATGCATTGCCCTGGCCGATCACCCCATAACCACCGAGAAGCGAATCCCATGTCGAGATCTATTCCATTGGACACCCAGCAAGCTGTCGATCGCGTGATCCGATTGATGGCGATCCCCGGCATCAGCGGCTGCGAGACGGCGGTCTCCGAAGCGATCATCGCCGAACTGACCGACGCCGGCGCCGCGATCGCTCAGTTCAGCTACGACGACGCCAACACGCGAACTCGGCTGGCGGGTGAAGTCGGTAACCTGATCTTCCATCTGCCCGGCAAGTCGGACCTGCCGGCGCGTCTGTTGACCGCACACATGGACACCGTGCCGATCTGCGAAGGCGCTCAACCGGCTCGCGAAGGGGACCAGATCGTCTCGACCGATCCGGCGACTGGCTTAGGGGCCGACGATCGTGCCGGCTGTGCTGCGATCCTGACCGCGGCGCTCGAAGCGCTCAAGCTGAAAGGCGATCACCCGCCGCTGGTCTTCGGTTGGTTGATCCAAGAAGAAGTCGGTCTGCAGGGGGCGCGAAACCTCGACGTCGGCAAGATCGGCGACGTCGGCTTGGCCTTCAACTTCGATGGCGGCACCGTCGACAAGTTGACAGTTGGTGCGACCGGCGGCGAGCGGATGGAGATCAAGATCACCGGACGCCCCAGCCACGCCGGAGTCGCTCCCGAACAAGGGATCAGCGCGATCGCCATCGCAAGTCTCGCGATCGCTCGCCTGCACAACGACGGCTGGCACGGCCGCATCGAGAAACCCGAGGGCCGCGGCACCAGCAACGTCGGCGTGATCCAAGGCGGCCAGGCGACCAACGTCGTCACTCCCGAAGTCAATCTTCGCGTCGAGGCTCGCAGCCACGATTCGGCGATGCGAACGCGGATCGTCGACGAGATCCGATCGGCTTTCCAATGGGCTGCGACGCAGGTTACCGCCGCCGATGGCTCGGTCGGCCAGATCGAATTCAGCTCGCACCTGGATTACGATTCGTTCCGTATCGACGACGACGCTCCCAGCGTTCGCATGGCGGCGGCGGCTGTTGAACAATTAGGCCGCAAGCCCTACACCGAATTGGCAGGGGGCGGCCTGGATGCCAACTGGCTCTACAAGCATGGCATCCCCGCGGTCACTTTGGGCTGTGGCCAACGGAACATTCACACCGCCAATGAAACGCTCGAAATCGATGACTACCTGGACGCCTGCCGCGTGGCGATCGCGTTGGCTTGCGACACGACGAGTGGCGTGTAACGATGGAACTCGACGACGAACTGTGCCTCTGTTTTCACGTCACCAAACGGAAGGTCGTGAACTTCATCCGCATCCGCAAGCCTGTCAAAGCGAGCCAGTTGAGCGAGTGTTTTGGCGCGGGGACCGGTTGCGGTTGGTGCCGTCCGTTTCTGCAGCGGTTGCTGGAGCAATCGGCCCAGCAGATCGAACAACCCGACGACGGCCTGCCCGATACCGACGCTTACGCTTCGGGACGCCAACAGCATCGCAAGAACAAAGGACTCACCTGATGATCGGTCAAAATCTGTTTCGCATTGGCATGTTGTTGGTCTTGGCGTCAGCCGTCGTTGCGGCTCCGTCGCAAGCCGACGACGATGTCGCCGCGATCATCCAGCAACTCGCCACGCCATACATCGAATCCAAACAAGCGGCTGGGCTTTCGGTTGGCGTCTTGAAAGGCGACCAGGCGACGACGCAGCACCTCGGGCAAACTCGAACCGGCGGCCCTACACCCGATGACGACACGATCTACGAGATCGCGTCGATCTCCAAAGTCTTCACCGGCTTGCTGTTAGCTGATGCCGTCGCTCGCAAGCAGTTGCAACTCGACCAAGCCGCCCAAGAACTGTTGCCCGAGGGTGTCACGATGCCCGCTGGCGAAACGCGGCCGATTCAATTGGTCGATCTCGCCACACATCGCTCCGGCCTGCCGCGGCTAGCCGATAACATGCCCAGCCTGCAAACCGACAACCCCTACGTCGATTACACGACAACGCTGGCTTACGAATTTCTGAACTCCCACCGTTTGCGACGCGAGCCCGGCGCGGCTCACGAATATTCGAACCTCGGCTTTGCCCTGTTAGGAAGTGCTGTCGCCGATCGAGCCCAACTCTCCTACGACCAACTGCTGCAGCAACGGATCGCCGAGCCGCTGGGGATGGCTGACACGCGAGTCGCACTGACAGCTTCGATGCGCGATCGGCTGGCGAAACCACATCTGGCCGACGGCACCGAGACCGCCAACTGGGACTTCGCCGACATGCCGGGGGCAGGTGGGATCCGCAGCAGCCTTGCCGATATGCTGCGATTTGCAGCGGCGAACCTGAAGCCAGAATCGAGCAAGCTTGGGCCGGCGATCGAAATCGCGTGGCAGGTCCATCGCGACGATAGCGATCAGGGACCGGTGATGGGACTCGGCTGGCACGTCACCGGTGACGGTTCGACGCGGTGGCACAACGGCCAGACTGGCGGTTACCACAGCATGCTGATGATCAATCGTTGGGCGGGGGCCGCGGTGGTCGTGCTATCGAACACCGCCAGCGAAAAGATCGACACCCTGGCAGTCCAGTTGCTGCAAGCCGTCGCTCAGAAATAAGCGACAGTCGACGAGAATCGCAGACACGGCGGCGCGAGTGCCTTGTGGATAACGTGTCTGGTCTTGCTTTGCAGACCCGCGGGAATGCCGCCGATGCGAAACGCTGGCCGGGAGGCAAACGCTGTGCTCCGAACCAGCAAGCGCTTGAGGCGTTCCTCCGCTATCGGGCTGCCGCTGCAGAGAGTCCGATAGCCTGGAGGGGGCAGACGCATTACCGGTGACATGAGCCACCGGTATCGGGCTGGCACCGTTTAGCGAGGCGCCAACATGCAGATGATTCGGCGACCGTTGCGTTGCGGCGCCGACTCGACCTTGCCGACTTCAGCCAGCTGTTCGAGGACCAGTTCCATCACCTTTTCGCCCTCGTCGATGTGAGCGTTTTCACGGCCACGGAAGAGGACGGAGACTTGGACCTTGTCCTTGTGCCCCAAGAATTTTTCGGCCTGACGGATCTTGGTGTCGATGTCGTTCTGGCCTGTTTTGGGCCGCAAACGAATCTCTTTCGTCTTCGTCTGGTGCGAAGTGTGTGAGTTTTTCTTTTTGTTCTTGTCGTATTTGTATTTGCCGTAATCCATGATTCGGCAAACCGGCGGCCGTTCGTTGGGAGCGACCTCAACTAGATCGAGACCGGCATCTCGGGCTCGCGATAGCGCGTCTTCGGTGGAAATTACCCCCAATTGATCCCCTTCGGGACCTACAACGCGGATCGGAGAAATACGAATCTGGGTATTGATCCGGGTCGAATCACGCTCGACCTGCGGTTGCATACCTCTTCTTGCTAGTGCCATTCACAAACCTCGGCCAAACCTTATTCGGCCCATGGGGAAAAAAACATCTTCGCCGTCATCGCGACAGCCAACATAAACCCTTAGCATCCGAATCGTTACAACAGTGGAAGCAAGGGCTTTTCAAAAGTATCAGTGCTCGGGAAGGGCCCAGTCAACAGCATTTTTAACGATTTTATAAGATTTAACGGCTTATCGCCCCCATTGATCCCTCTCCCCGCCCTTGACGAGAAACGATCTTGAAGCAAGACTACCGGACCAGCCGATAAATGTTTTGGTTAAGTGTCGCCCGTCGACAAGCCGAAACACCTAATCGGATGCCCATCGAGGGCGATTAGCTCAGTTGGTTAGAGCGCTACGTTGACATCGTAGAGGTCGTTGGTTCGAATCCAATATCGCCCACTTTCTTAAAGCAGTCCTCGAACTGCCCCCCCAGAAAAAAAAACACCAATCCAAAAAAGCCCTAGCTTGTAGCAAGCCGGGGCTTTTTTCGTTTCAGCACACACAGCAGATCGAGCTCGGCGCGTTTCGAGGCGCTCTTCTTGTTCTAAAGAAGGAAGCGCTGCCGGCGGGGCAGGGCACTTTTTCAAACTGGATCGTCACCGGAAATGGTAACCCGACGCGTAAGCGAGGAATTCACGCGGCGCCTCGCTTACGCGCCGGGTTGCCAACAACGCCCAAATATTGGGCGCTGACTTGCCCCGGCGCTGCTAGCAGGAGACGTAGCTTGCGCCGCGATTAGGCTGTCAAGCAACTCGCGTCGCTCGGCGGGGTGGAAGTACCGCACTATTTGATTTTCTGGTTGATGTTTTCTCTGCAGCGGGCGATAATTCTGTTGGAATTGACCCGTATGCCGAACAGTCACCCAGTGTGTGCGTTTCCGCAAGGAATAGGCGACGGGTTTTTTTGTGCGCACTCAGGTAGCGTCCGTTGCTGTCGGCCAAATCCGCACCTCCAATTCGTTGTGCTCGATCAAGCGACGAAACTGCCGTCGGTTCCCGGCGCTGCTGCTGTAGCATCTCGCAACGGCACCGCAAACCATGTCGGCCAGCTGGACGAGATTGTTTTTGTGCGAATCATCCGTCTTCACGTTCTTGACCGCACGTCGCTCTCCCGCATTGGCGTGAGTCTTCAAGTACTTCTTCAGTTGATTGACGAAGTCGCGATTGCCGCATCGATCCAGCACCACGATCGCGTCGCGTAGATGGGGAGCCATGTTCTCGAACAGCAGCCGAGTCGAATCTTTGTAGCACGATCGACTATCGTGAAACCCTGGCCCCGAAATCAGCGACTTGTCGAGCACAAAGGTCGAGTACAGAAATTCAAACGACTGCACCGCTTGGAAGAATTGCAACCGGAACGCATCGGGCATTTTGGCAAACTTGAATTCGCGGCCAGACGCGCCGGACTTTTGTCGGAATCGGTCAATTGCCTGATCGCACCGCAGGGCTTCATCCCGGTCGAGAAACAGCACGCCGGTCACAACAAAATATCGCGACGACCCCGCACCGAGCTTCATTCCGGTGTCGCCGGATTCATCAAAGAATACAAGCATCCCCCACCCTTCCTGAAAGATGCCAAGCGAACATCCATCCCGCACGCGACTCCGCCCACAACAAACTGTTTCCGAAACACGATGCCGAGTCCAGCTTTGGCGAACTCGTATTAGTGATCGGGGCCAGTTTTTGGCGAGTCAGCGAACGACGTTTATTTGACAACCAGGCCGTCACGCGATGGGCAACAACATCGGCGAGCGTTTCAAATTCCAATGGAGACAACATTACGCCAGCCTCCACCGTTGTTTGATGGCGGCGTGATGTTTCGCTGATTCGCTGGTCCTGTATCCAGCCTTGACGATTTCGCCGTCCCGATGCATCCGGGCAGGGATCGCGCCGAACACGCGCCGGTCGAAACGCTCGTGTTTTTTTGCATCACGGACAACGTTCCCAAAGGGAACCGGCTTGCCGATTCGGAACAGTCGCCGAAATGTGGTTTCGACTCCGGTTAGCACGTCGCAACCGATCGACGACCCAAGCGGCGAGTGGGATAGCTGACAGATAGCGGCGTCGGTCGACCGCGTGATCTTTGTTGCCATTTGATACCTCCATCATTGATGACGTAGGCATCATCCCACTATTTCATTGCGCCATTTAGGGGCGAATTAAGGGTTGAATTGGTGCATCGGACTTCCCCAACGAGTTGGCAACTTGCTTTCCAAGGTCAGTCAGCCATCGGCCGTGACGCCTTTTCGCACCTATCAGCTTGTTCGCTTTGAGCCGATCAAATGCCCGCTTTCGATCGCTGGCACCATTCATTGCGTGATTCAAGATTATGTCACTGGAAATGGGCGTTTCGATGTAGGCGTTCAGATCAAGCATTGCGAGAAGAATACAACGGTCGTTGTCCGTCAGGGGCTCTACTACTCCGAATTGTCCTGCCATTTCAGCTTGGGAACCCTCAGCCACGGGCGCCAGTGGAGTTGTTACGATTGCCTGAGATCTCTCATGTTCGAGTTGCATATCGGAAGGATCTTGCTTTTGCTCGCATCCCTCAATCCATTCAGAAAGTAGTTCACAGGCGGACGCGAGATACCCGTAGTAGGAAAAACGCTTCGCCTCTAAAACAGTCCAAAAGCATTCCAATTCGTCGGTGACCGGACTTGGGACAAGCTCGCAAATTGGCTTGAAGACGCGTGGCCATTCCTCGGCAATTATTGCGGGGCTTATTACCACATCTACCTTCCCTGGGAATCCATCGCCTACAAATGTGGTCGTTTCTTGACAGTAGCCCAAGACCACATCTAACGACGTCAAAGGCGATTCAGTATCCGCCAGATCGGCGAACATGGCATCCAGCATTGGTTGTGGCAGGAGCTTTGCAATCATGGCATCCGCTAAAACGCGGTTGAGCCGCACTGAAAGTTCGTAGGCGGCATCTAGGCCCGACACATCACACAATCGTGCTTCACGAAATTCACCAGCCATGTGCCGGAGTTCTCGGGACAATCCAGTAGCTGAATAATCTACATCACCCATCATCTCCCTTTCGATTTACAGAAGGGCCGATCCATCTGGCCACGCTAGAAAGGAAAGCCGGCAGCGGAATGAACCGAGCGGCGTCCCGTCGGATGCCTACCCATGAGAAAACGCCACGGGTCAAGCGCCGGAAGCTTGTGAGCGACCACCTCCGCAGCCTGCTATTATGGCGATACGTTTGCTAACGTTCCAGCGGCACGGGGAGGCAAGCTAGTGTCCGGCATGTCGAACAGTTCGCACTGAGGCACCATTTATAAACGCTAGAGAAGGACCTGCTATTACGCGCCACAGCGTTGTGATGCTCGCTGGTGCTGGGTGACTGAGAGCTGTGTAGGTTCTATGGCCATTTGTGACTAAGTTTTGACAGCGGCATTGAGCCTGCCCCAGCACCATGGAGCACAGCTAGTACATGGGGGCTATTCGCGTCTGGTGGGAGCAAAAGTACCGCAGTGGGATTCGGGAAACCTGCAATGCAATCGATTGTCAGGTACGTTCTGCCAGGGAAGCAGTTTTCCGTACCGGCGGGCAGCGCCCGAATGAAACAATTTGAAACGGCCCAATGGGTTCGACGCAAAAACGGGGAGAGAGAATTTCTTCAGTGGAAAGTGATGCCGTCCGGAATGGGGGCGAGTGCGTCAACTATCCCACTCAGCAGCGAAGCCCGAACGCCTCGAAAACGGGCTGCGTCCTTGCTTGCGGGCTACACACATCCAATTCCGTGCGCTCGATCAAGCGATCGAAAATGGCGTCGGTTCGCCACGCTGATGATGTAGCTCGCAATCGGGGTGCGAGGGCTGTGAAACATCCGGGGCGTGGCGGACTGGCTTTGCGGGCCGTTTATTCCCGTGCAGTTTGTTGCATGCAGAGTGCTGCAACGTGGCGACTGGGCTTAGTCGTGCAGGCGTGCCGCTGGTAAGCGAAGCGCTGAATGGAAAACCGGTCGGTGGCCGCTTCGTCTTTTGGGGGCGGCTTTTGTCGGCTTGGGGCTCGAGTGGGGCAGGGATGAAATCATCTCTGCCCCGATTGGCCAAGCAACTTGTCGACTCGAAGAGCCGACGCGGTTAGCGGACCTTGCACTTGAAGCGGATCACGCAGCCTTCGCCAACGCCGAGAGTCTCGGTCAGTTCCCATCGCAGTCGCAGCGATTGGCCCTCGTTGTCTTGGGCACTGAAGTTCGCTCCCTTGGTGCAGGTCTGACTTCCTTCGACGTATTCCAGTCGGGTCGTCAGGTTGTCGAGGATCGCGACGTTGCTGACCGGTTGGTCGCCAACGTTGTCGAATCGCAAGACGAAGTGAACAAACTCGCCCGGCAATGCGTTCTGCTTGTCGGCCAGTTTGATCAGACGAACGCGGCCCTTGCCGACTTCGAAGATCTTCAGCTCTTCAGGCTTCTGGTCGTTGGTTGCGATCCCAACCACCACTTCGTCGATCACGACTTGAGCTCCCTCTTCGCTGCTCCACGCGATCGCAGCCTGCCCCGCTTTTGCAAGCCAAGGTTTGTCGGCATCGCGAAGCACGCCCTGTTCGATGATCGAGAGTCCCGCCAGGACGGCGATCACATCTTCGGCTAGCAACGGTTGCACGACGTTTTCTGCTGGCACACCGCGGTTGCGATCACGCAACGCATCGGGGCCCATCGTGCGGACGTTGCGTTCGGGGCCCAACGGCTGCATGACAGCGCTGCTCGGTTGACGCAGGTCGATCCCGATCGGGCCGCGAGGCAGATCGACACGCTGAGTCGCCAAAACGTTTTCGCCGGTCACGGCGGAGGTGACTTTGCGAACGGCGGCAAATCGCGGTGCGTAAACGCAGACGCGGTTGCTAGGTTCGACGTACGTCAGCCCATCTTGCGTTTCATAATGAACGATCGTGTCTTCCAGCCCCAAGCCTCCGACGTCGTTGTTCAACAACACGCGGGCGCTCGGCATCCGGTCGCCACCATCGCACAAGTATTCGTTTGGATCGCCGGGGAATTGGCAGATCATCGGCGTTGGGCATTGAGCCGCCCCGCAACAGGCACAACCTGTGTTGTCGGGCATGCAGGTCGCACAGCCGCCGTTGCAAGCGGTGCAGGCGCCGCCGGCCAAGCCGCTGGAGAGGCGATTCCGGAATCCGGCAGTCTCATAGACACCGGGATAGTTGTCGGGCGTATAGGTCGGCGCGGTGACTTCAGTCTGTCCGCCGGGCGTCGCGACCAATTGCTGGTGCGTGACCAACGCGACTCCCGCAGCGGCATTGCCGTTCGGTGCCGCGGCCGGTTGTCCGGCAGCGGTCGCTTGAGGTGCGGGTGGCATCGCGGGGGCAGCGGTTGGCGCCGACGCAAATTGCTGTGCCGGATGCGGTTGCGCCGGTTGGCTCGCTCGCTGCGCCATCGGTTGCGATGGAGCAGGGGCCAGCGACTGGCAACCGCTTGTTGCGATCGACAATCCGAGTAGGCCGAGAGCGTAGAGCGACGACGCTTGGATGCGGAGGAAGGCAAGCGATGGCATTATCGAACAACTCCAGAATCGATCGGCAAGGCATACGGTCGAGCAATTCTCGTCTGCTCGGTCGATGGGATCACTTGCGTGGGAACGTCGTCTCGCGGAATGTGACGTGTGCGAATCGCAGCGGTCTGTCCCTCAGGCGTCAACGCCTCGGTTCGCGGCGATTGCAGCGGCAGCCAATACGGGCAGCCCATCAGGAAGGCGTTCATATAAGTTGGATCCGACGGTGGTGTCCGCGAACCATAACGAATGATCGCCACGGGGCGGCCCAGCGTGTCGGCGACATCCAGGGCGTCTTGATGCGGTTGGATGTCGAAGTCGCGTTGCTCGCCGGGTGTTTCGGCGATCGGCAGCGCGGTCGAAGGATCTTCCAGGTAGATCACTCGCGTGACCAGATTGCCACGCAGCGCGTGCAACATGTCGTCGTTGCTGATCACGATCGGAATCGCAAACCGCACCTCTTGCCCAGCGGGCGGATAGACGCGGTCGATCAATTCGATCGTCGGATAGATTTCGTAGCCTTCGAACAACGGGATCTCGGTGATCCGAATTCGGTAGACGTTGCCGAGTTCAAAACCGGCGTAGACCGGTTCGGCGGTATCGGCTTGAAACATGTTGCCGATCGCCAGGGAGACCTTGGCGGTCCCTTCGGCGGTGATTTTCACCGGCTGGTACTGGCACTGTACCGGGCCGCGGAGATCGCGTCGGAATTGACCGATCGCGCCGGGCGGCATGTTGTCGTTGAACAGGCGATGGCGCTGCGGTTGCTGCGCTGTCGCAAGGGTTGCCAACAGCAAGCTTGCGACGATGAAGCTGGTTCGGATTGAAGAGTAAAAGTTTTTCACTTGCATCGAAACGCTTCTCACCGTTTTTGCCGTTTTGCCGTAGCCTGCGACGCTTACTTTATTGAGCAAGGCAACCGCCTGGTGATCACCGGGGGCGGTTGCGTTTCCATTTCAGCGGCCGGTGATGTTCCGGCCGCCGTCGTATATTTAGACCCGTGTTGGATCAACCGGTCTTATTCCGGTGGGCAATAAGCACCGCCACCAGGAACGGTTCCCGGAGCATTCGGGCTGGAGACCGCTTGGCTTCCCTGGGTGTAACCAGGTCGTCCGTAAGCTGTTCCAGGATGAATGTTCTGCTCCGTGATGTTGATCCGGCTGACAGGATGCGGATAGCTGTATCCAGGTTGCATCTTGACACCGATCTTGACGTCCTTAACCGGCGACGGCATGACGCTGTGCGTGCGGTTGGTCATCGTGTGGCTCTTCAGGCTAGCCGGTCCACCCAATGGAATGTGAGGTGGTCCGGGCAATCCGATTGGTGTGCCGGTGATCGGCATACCGTATTGAGGCGCGGTGACGCCCGAGATCATGCCTGGCAGACCAGGTGGCATTGGTGCTCCGCCTGGAATTCCCATCGGTCCACAGCTGCCATTGGCACAATTGCCCATCGCGTATCCACCGGCTCCCGCCATTCCCATCATGTAACCGCCCGCTCCGTTTGGCATGCCCCCCAGCATGGCTCCGGCTCCCATCTGTCCAGCCATCTCGATGTCCTTGTCGCCAAGTCGCAAGATAGCCAGGATCGAACCACGGCGGTCGGCTTCGATGATCGGATCGACACCTGGATCCAAGCGAGTGCTAACCAGCGTATCGATGCCGGCCAATGCTGGACCTTGGAAGTCGGGATCTGGAAGATAGATCACCTTGGTGACAAAGTTGCCAGTCAAGACTTGATCGAGATCTTCTTCGGTGATCTGGATTGGAATCGAATTGTGCGCCAGGTAGGCACCGGTACGCGGATTGCCTGGAGCAATTTCGAGACTCGGATACAGTTCGACCCCTTCGCGGCCAACGATGTTGGTCAGCTTCAAGCGGTACAAACCGCCGGCGGGGAAGTTCTGGCGAGCTGGCACAACCAGCGGTTCGCTGTCAAAGCTGCCGCCACCCGAGACATCGTATTGAACGTGCATCGAATCGGGGCGAGCGAATGTGACTTGAACCGTCGGGTTCATTTGGAACGCCGCTTGGACGATTTCGCCGCCGCCATCATCCATGCCGCCGCTGCAGCTAGAGCAACCGCAACCGCTCGATGCGTTGCAAACGTTGCTCATCCCGCTGCCATACATTCCATTGAATGCGGCTTGGGCGATCGGCGAAGGCATCTGTGCGACCTGGGATCCAGGTTCGCTAGCTCCCGGTGGCATCTGGCCAGGGCCCATTTGGCCAGGGCCCATCATCGGTCCGCCACCCATCATGGGTCCTGGTCCCATTCCGGGACCTCCCATCATCGGTCCGCCGCCACCCATCTGCATCGCAGGTGGAGCCAACACGCCGGGGCCGGGGCCGCCGACGCCAGGGCCAGGCTGCATCATGCGCTCAGCCGGTGGCAGGTTGTGGCGGACGGGGGCGCAACCGGTGACCAGCACCGTCCCCGCAATAGAAAGCATTAGGTGGGTCAGTCCGATTCTCATGTGATTCCTCATCGACTTGGTCTGTCCGTAGACCGAGAACTTTGGCGTCCGAAGCGCTTTCCTTTGCTTTCGCGACGTTGCCGTCACGCTTCGACTTCAGCCATCAGTAGCTGATTGCGTTTAGCAGCTTGATCAGCCTGGACCCCTGGAGGGTTTCGGGCCTAGAATCCGCGCGGCGACGAATTCAGCTACTGCCTTTGTGCATCGGCATGTTCCCACTTGATTCTTTGACAAAATCCGTATAACCGGAAAATCATGACCAAACCGAATCCCGCTCGGATCAACTTTACGACGCTTTTCGCAGTGCTAGCACTGGCCGCTGTAGCCGTCTATTGCCTGCCAATTGCCCTCTCTCAAGCCCCCAGCGAGAGCGGTCCGACCAGCAAATCGCCTACTGAACCAGCCGAATCGGGCGTTTCGTCGAGCAATGCGACCAAGGCTTGGCAGACGCTTAACGGAGCGATCCGCCAGCTGGTCGACACCGGACCGGCTTTTGAGGCGAAATTGAGGCAAGTCACCCGCGTCGACGGCCAAGAGGTGCGAGCTGTCGGGCGATACATCCAATCGAGTGGCCTGCGAGGACTGATGCGGATGGAGCTGCAATCGCCGATCGGCAACCAGACCAGCCGCTTCGAACAGACCTGCGACGGAAGACTCACCTGGACGCGAGAACAGGTCGGCGAGGAGGTGCGGATCCGCCGCGTCGACGTCGGCCGGCTCGACGAAATCGCGTTCACCTCGGGCGTCTCGGCGCGGTTCAAAGTCGGCGGGCTCCCCGAACTGCTCGATTCGATCGCCTGGGACTACGACCTACAACTGGTCCGCGGCGTCCTTAAAGAAACGCAAAACGTCTGGATCATTCGCGGCACGCTGAAGGAATCTCGCCTGCAATCGCTGCTGGATGAAAACGAACAGACGATCGTTCCCCCCGAACTTCCAACGAAAGTCCGCGTCGCCTTGGCGGCCGACGGTCCGTTTCGCTTGATCCCTGTGCGGATGGAGTTTTCGTCCGAACCGCCCGAGGGCGGCAGCGGGCCGGCGCGGCTGATCAGCGAGCTGGACATCTACGAGATCAAGGCGATCGACCCTCCCAAGGAGGAGCTGTTTCGTTACAGCACGACCGAAGACGACGCCCACTTCACCAACGAAACGCAGATCTATCTCGATCGCTTCCAGACGCGGATGGCGACGCTGCCGGGATTCTCCGGGATGCGGCGGTAGATCGAACCGGCGGGATCAGCGGCGGATCGCGGTATCCGCCAGCGTTTCCCCTTGTTTTCTGCGGTTGGCGGCTTAAAGTGGCGGCTTTCGGTTTCCAAGGATCGGGCTGGCCCATCGCCCGCCCCCCAACCGCCGCTCACAGAAAACTGGTTCGCCGCATGAGTTCTCCCGCCCCAAGCCCCACTTTGCGCGATTGGTGCCAACTGGTTCGTCTGCCCAACGTCTTTACCGTCATCGCAGACACCACCGCCGCATTTCTGTTAGTCGCACACTCGCTGGTTCCACTGCCTCGCTATGGGATCGTGCTGGCGGCTGTCGTGTGCATCTACTGGGCTGGGATGATCCTGAACGATGTCTGGGACATCGAGATCGATCGCCAAGAGCGTTCCAAGCGTCCGTTGCCCGCCGGGAAGATCTCCTTGCCAGCGGCTCGCCGCGCCGGCTGGGGACTGCTGATCGCTGGCGTCGCCCTCTCCTTTGCGGTTGGTTTTGTACCTCACGGCGATACGCCGCCGAGCCTAGTGCCCGGGGGGATTGCCGTTTTATTAGCCGCCATGGTCGTGCTGTACGACGGACCGGTCAAACGCACGCCGCTGGCTCCGATGGCGATGGGGCTGTGTCGCTTCTTCAGCTTCTTATTAGGAGCGAGCGCGGCGGTCACTTCGGTCTCCGAATTCCCCTTCGTGCCACCGCATGTGTTGGGAATCGCGGCGGGGTTTGGCGTTTACATCGTCGGTGTCACCTGCATGGCTCGCGGCGAAGCTGTCGGCGGCGACAAGCAAAAGGTGCCGTTGATCTTCGGCTTGGTGATCACGATCGTCGGGATGGCGATGATCGCTGGCGGGCCTCAGTTTGCGCCGGCTGATGCGATCGCAAAATTTCAAATCGATCCCCAGCGGCAGTTCTCGCTGCTGATCGGGCTGCTCGCCTTTACGATCATCCACCGGGCGTTCCGAGCGATCTTGAACCCCGAACCGTACGCGATCCAGATGAACATCAAGCACGCGATCTTGACTATAATACCTCTTGCTGCCGCCGTCGCGCTGTTGTCTGCAGGCGTGCTGGCGGGGCTGATGGTGTTTGCGTTGGCGGTCCCCGCGATGACTCTGGGCGCCTTTCTTCGGGTGACCTAAACCGAGCTGCGGGGGATGCTGCGGCGCTTCGGTTCTCGATAATCTTCAGTGAAAATACTGGACCCTGAAGCTGGACATTGCGTATTATTCGGCAACACGCGAGCTGACGCTTCCGTGAACGAACCCAGTTGGTCCGGTTTCAACGTAAGGTCTGATCATGTCAGATTTATTCGCCACACCGACCGCACAGTCTGTGTTCAGCCTGCTGATCTTAAGCATCCTAATCGCCATTGGAGTTTGGCTGGTGGCAAGATTTCGGGGTGGCACCGATGAGGACCGGGAACCCGGCTCAGAAGTGCTATCAAACTTTGAAGAAATGCTTCGAGAGGGTGACATCAGCCCGGCGGAATTCCGAACTATAGAGGCGGTGGTGGGTGAAAAGCTCAACAGTGAAGCGAAGGATTCCTGAGAACCAGGCCTGTACTGGTTAGCGGGAATGAAGCGGTGGGACCGAATGTCCTGTCGCGGTGGTGTTGCGATAGCTCGCAACGCGGTCGACCAAACTTCGTTGGTGGTTTCTCAATTGTCAGGATGACAAACCCATCATCACCGATTGATTCGGATTTCAACTTGTTTGAACTGATTCGATCCCAATCCATTAAACAATTGAACCACAATCGGCTCGAACTTGCGGTCACGGATGTCCCGAGTCATCGATGCAGCAGTCGGTCGCGACGCCCCCTTATGTCGCGATCAGCTGTGAATTCAACGGCGAATCGAGCTGTGGACTACCGTCCTGAACTAACGCGATCGATGTGAACGAAATTGAGCCTGGCTTAGGGTCGTCGCAACGGTTTTGCAATATAAACGCAGCAAGGAGTCGAGTATGACATCAAAGGATATTACCACCGGACGCCGCAGCGGTGGCACGACGAAGAAGAATGCTTTCTGTTCGTTCTGTCGCAAGAGCTACCGGGATGTCGGCCCGTTGGTTGAAGGTCCTGGCGACGTCTACATTTGTTCCGAGTGTATCGAGTTGTGCCAATCCATCTTGGATCAGGAACAACGCCGTCGCGGCCCGTCGAAAAAGTTGTTCGACGATATCCCCGCGCCTCGCGAATTGGTCTCCCACTTGGATCAATATGTGATCGGCCAACAAGCTGCCAAAAAGGTGCTGTCGGTCGCGGTCCACAACCACTACAAACGCCTGACCGCCGAATGGGAAGGTACCTCGGACGTCGAGATCGAAAAATCGAACGTCTTGATGGTTGGCCCGACCGGCTGCGGCAAGACCTTGCTGGCTCGATCGTTGGCTCGCATGTTAAACGTTCCGTTTGCGATCGGCGACGCGACGACGCTGACCGAAGCGGGCTACGTCGGTGAAGATGTCGAGAACCTGCTGCTGAAACTGTTGCACGCTGCCGACTTCGATCTCGAAGCGGCTCAACGCGGCATCTTGTACATCGATGAAGTCGACAAGATCGGCAAGACTGGCGGCAACGTCTCGATCACTCGCGATGTCTCCGGCGAAGGTGTTCAACAGTCGCTGTTGAAGATGCTCGAAGGAACCGTGGCCAACGTTCCTCCTCAGGGCGGCCGCAAGCATCCCGAGCAGCAGTACATCCAGATGGACACCAGCAACATCCTGTTCATCTGCGGCGGAACCTTTGTCGGAATCGAAGAGATCATCCGCAAGCGTCAGGGACATCGTACGTTGGGCTTCGGCAGCGACGCCGGACACCGCGACGAATCGGATGTCGCATCGCTGCTGGCTCAGGTCAGCTCCGACGACATCTTGGAATACGGTTTGATTCCCGAGCTGGTCGGACGGATGCCCGTCGTCACTCACTTGGCTCCATTGGACGAAGAGGGCCTGTTGAATGTCTTGCGTGAACCGCGCAACGCACTCACCAAGCAGTACCAAGCTTTGTTCCAGATGGAGCACTGCGAAGTCGAGTTCACCGAAGACGCGTTGCGAGTGATCGCACAACGCGCTCAGGAGAAGGGAACCGGAGCACGTGGCCTTCGCAGCATCATCGAAGAAGTGATGCTGGACATCATGTACGAACTGCCCGACCAAGAGCGTGGCAGCGTCTACACGATCGACGAGAGCATCGTCACCGGTCGCCGCAAGTTGTTCCAGATGCCTGAGCAACCACAGACCAAAAGCGCATAAGAATCGAAGCCTTCATAACGCCGATTCTCGAAACGGCCACGTTCCCCGGCGGGGGAAACGTGGCCGTTTCCTTTTGCGCTCATGGAAACGCTCGCCTCACCAAACCCATCTCGCAGCGATTCCATCGGGCGCGTCACAACAATGCGATCACGCGGCGCCGCATGCGGTCAGTAGACGGTGGGCTTGGACGCTGACGCTGCCAAAATAGAGAGTGTCGTCGACGTGCAATCGACAGCGTTGGATCCGAATCGGCTTGCCATCGCCACGCTGCAGAAAGGTTCCGTTTTTGGAGTGCAGGTCTTCAACGGTCGCCGCCGTTCCGCTGGGGATGATCCGAGCATGGAACAACGAAACCGTGGGCGATTCCAACTGGATCTCGTTGCCCGCTCCCTTCCCAACAAAGATCGCTCCGTGCGAATCCTCTCCCGCCATCAGATGTCCCGGCAGGAGAATGCGTTTGTCGCGTCCCAACGTGATCAGATCCTGCCGCCGAACCGAATGGGGAGAGTGAATTCGTTTTTGATTGACATAGGTGCCGTTGGTCGAATTCAAGTCGGCGATGGCCGCCCCTTGGCTCGAATAAATCACCTCGCAATGAATACTCGAAACAACGGGACTGTCGATCCGGAAATCGCACTTTGGATCGTACCCAATCACCCAACGATTCTGCCGTGGCTGGCCCGCTAGCATTGGTGCGATGTTGATGTAGATCGCCTCCATCGACGTCGGCACGATCTCCTCGACGGTTCCTTTGACCGAGCCCTTCGCAAGCATTTTCGCCGACTTCGACTTGGCGGTCGGAAGGACTGTCCCCGCAGGCACCGTCCCACCGGTAATCAGCGCCAGATCGTACGCTTCGCGACGCGCCGGATTGATCAAGCACAATCGCGCCTCTGCGATCTCGTTCAACAGACGGCAGCCAAGCTCGGCAAACTCACCCTCGGCAAGCCGACGGACTTGCATCGATTGATGACCCGCGGCCCGGCGGATGACATCCAAGTCGCGTTCGAAACACGCCACCCCCAACAAATCATAAAGAGTCGGCGGCTGATCTTCGGGCGGAATGCCCAACCATTGATGATATACGTCGTAGTCATTCATCAGCTTGTTACTCGTTCCCGCCACACTACCTGTCCGCGCTGGTCCACTCAGTCACTCAACGGAACCAACGATTGCTCCACCGCGATGGCGATGCAAAAAGCTTGCCAAGCCCTCGAAACTTGAAGGTATAGTCGATCGCCTCGGATCCACGCCATCCCTGCCTGCCAATCCCAGCCCAACAGGAGCACCTGCCGCCGGGCTTTTCGCTATTCAACGACATTTGTTTGTGATTCTACAGCGAATGAAGCTGCACGCGAATGTCGCACGCGGGAATTTCGTGCCCTCGAGCGGTCGCCCCGGAGGCCGATCAGGAAGGTGTCGATACGGGGCCGGCGACGACTCGAAGAATCACTGCGCCGCTGAGCCGCCGGGAATCGGCGGCCCCGTTGAATCTGCGGTCAGCGGCCCCGATCGGCAACCCGCTCCGGTCTCGATTGCAACTTATTCCTATTGCCCTGCAATCGCTACAACCCCACGCAGGTCCCATCCCTCTTGGGGCCGTACTGGGTGTTTCTGCGACGAAGCCACAATTTATCGCCAGCTAGATTCCGTGGTCAACGTAGGTAGTTCACGTCTCGCTATGCAGTCGATTGCACGCGTGGCAGCAACAGAGCTTCCAAGCACGAAGAGGCGAGTGGAGAATGAAGAGACAAGCGATCGATGTATTGCTGATCGAAGATGACGACGTCGACGCGGAAATTGTGAAGCGTGCGTTGGGGAAGTCACAGTCTTCGTTTCGTGTTTGCCGAGCAACAACGCTTGCACAGGCGCTTGCGACGGCCGAATCACAGCACGTCGATGTCATCCTCACCGACCTGACTCTGCCCGACAGCGGATGTTCCGAAACTCCAGCGAAGATCCGCCAATCGCAGCCGCTGGTGCCGCTGATCATCTTGACTGGATTGGCTAGCCGCGAACTGGCCGAGGAACTACTCGAAGCCGGAGCGCAGGACTATGTAGTCAAAGACTCGCTGTCGAGCGATTGTTTGGAGCGGTCGATTCGTCACGCGATCCAGAGACAACACAACTGCATCCGAATCCGCGAATTGTTAGACGAATTGGAAGTCAAGCAGGAACTGCTGGAGACCAACAATCGCAAACTGACACGTCTGTATTCGCAAGCTCATGAATTCGTCGACAACGTTTCTCACGAGTTCCGCACGCCGTTGACCGTGATCAAAGAATACACCTCGCTGATGCGTGAGGGACTTGTCGGCAGCGTCTCCGATGAACAGTCGCGTCTGTTGAGCGTCGTCGAAGACCGCGCCGACGATCTGAACATCATGGTCGACGACATGTTAGACAACAGCAAACTCGAGGCGGGGATGTTGTGCGCCTGGCGAAAAGAGTGCAGCGTCGCGGAGATCATCGATCGTGTGCGAAACGTGCTCCAACGCAAAGCTGACGTCCGGCAAGTCTCTCTGCAATGGGATGTTTCCGAACCGACCACTCGTGTCTACTGCGACGCCGAAAAAGCTGGCCGCGTGATCACGAACCTGGCGATCAACGCGATCAAGTTCTGCGGGTCCAACGGAACGGTACAAATCGCAGTCCATGCGGAAGCGACAGAACAAGAGGTTTGGATACGCATCAGCGACAATGGCCCTGGGATCGATGAAACCGCTCTGGCCGAGATCTGCCAACGATTCACTCAGGTCTCCACACACGATAGCGAAGAGACGAAAGGGTTTGGACTGGGACTGAATATCGCCCAGCAATTGGTGCAACTGAACTTCGGCGAACTGAGCATCCAGAGCCAGCCCACGGTTGGCAGCACGTTTTCGTTTAGCATTCCGATGTCCAATCCATTCGAAATCGTTAAACGTTACTTGAATCAAATCGACCTTCTTCAGCGTGCCGACACCGATTCGGACGTCGTTTCGATGATCGCTTGCAGCGTTGATGAAACGGCCGACCCTGCATCGATGTCGGATGTCGACCGATTCCTCAACTGCCGCCTGCGACGCAATGACATCCTGTTGCGCAGCCAATCCAATCGATGGGTTCTCGCATTGCCGTTGGCTGAAGATCAGTTGGAAGACCATTTTTCGCGGCTCCAATCCGAACGCCTCACTACAAATCGCAACCGTCCCCATGGACCGTTGCCCAATGTGAATTTTGAATCGCTCGGCTCATGGCGTGTTGTGGCTCAGCGCTCACAGATACTCGATTGTGTTGTGACGGAATTCAGCTCCGATCGCGCAGTTGCGATCATGGCAAGCGAGTGTGTCGACGGAGCGTTTCCCGCCGCATTGCAGACATCGATGGCGGAGGGAATCTAGTGCCTGGAACAATCTTATTGGTCGATGACAACCACGAAATCCTGACGGGAGTCCGGATGCGTTTGGGAGCTGTCGGTTACCAAACTCGGACCGCCTGCGACGGGCAAACCGGAATCCAATCGGCGATCCAACATCCTCCCGACGCGATCGTGATGGATGTTCGCATGCCCGGAATCGACGGTTTGCAAGCCGTTGCGGAATTGCAATGCCGCCCCGATACAAAAGACATCCCGATCATCGTGCTTTCGGCTAGCTTGGCCGATGAAGAGTCGGCGCTCGACGCTGGGGCTCATTTCTTTGTTAAGAAGCCGTATGTCGGTACCGAATTGATAGCAGCAATTCGCGCCGCCGTCGGTCTCAAATCCGTACCGTCCCAAGGTGGTTCAGAATGAAACAGCGATTCCTATTCGCCGATATCAACAGCGATCCGATCGGCGACCAAACGCCTGCGAATCACACGCCCGCCGCAGGGTTTTCACACCAAGAACCTGTCGATCGCGACCCGACACTCGATGCGGTATTCAGCGCATTGGGGATGGATTTGGGATACCTCGGCGACTCGCAAATGGTCAGCGACAGCGCCGGCGACCAGTCGATCGACGATCGCCCGTGGGTCCTCCACGTCGACGACGACGATGCATTTCGCAACATCGTGCGGTTGCGATTGGAAGCTGCCGGGATCTGTGTTGCCAATGCTAGCGACGGGATTGAAGGTATCCACCAAGCGTTCCGGCAGCGTGTTGGTGCTATCATCCTCGACTTCGAGATGCCCAACGGTCGTGGCGATTATGTCCTGGGGCGACTGAAAGGGAATCCCGTCACCATGGACATTCCTGTTATCGTGTTGACCGGGATGCGAGATCCGCTGCTGTCCGAGCGTTTGTTAGAGATGGGAGCGGCGGCATGTTTGCGTAAGCCGCCTCAATTCGACGTGCTAATTGAACAGATCGAACAACTTGTGTGTGCGGCTGCGCGATGACAAATCGCTGAAAAGAGCACGATGTCAGCACGACGGGGTTTGTGCAAACAACGCTTGCTGCATCCCGCCGATCATTGTGGGAAATCTAAACAATGATGGTGATATCGACGATCGGTCGTTGGGGAACTTGACTTCCTGTAATAATCACCTGAACGCTGCGCTATTTTTGCGCAAACCGATCGTGGGCAGGAACAGGGGAAATCATGAAAGTCAGTCGACGGCAACTGCTGGCCGCTTCCGTGGGGAGCGTATTATCCGCAGGATCGCTGCGTGCGGCCCCGACGATTCATGTGAAGAAGCGTCGCGTGCTGCGGGTTCTCGGCACGCACGTCACCTTGCAAGAGACGCTGCGCAAACAGGCCGAAGCCGATCTGGGGATCGAGCTTCAGTTTCAGCCGGGCGGCAGCGGAGCGGTGTTATATCAAGCGTCGACGCGGCCCGAATCATTTGATCTCTACGAACAATGGTCCAACAGCATCCGCGTCCTGTGGCGTTCCAATGCGATCCAAGCGATCGACACGCAACGGATTCGACACTGGGACGAGATCAACGGTTTGACCAAAGAAGGTCGCGTGACTCCCGCGGCAAAGCTGGGCGCGGGCGATTCGCCCGAGAAACTGTTGTTTGTTCAGCCGGACGAATCGCTCGGCAGCAATGCAACAAACCGCGTCAGCTTCTTGCCCTACGTGCACAATGTCGACTCGTTTGGTTATGACAGCGCAGCGATCCCGCGCGGCAAGCCCTACGAAACCGAAAGCTGGTCGTGGCTGCTGGACGATGCGCATGCGGGGAAAGTCGCGATCGTCAACGAACCGACGATTGGGCTGTTCGATCTGGCCTTGGCTGCGCAGAGCAAAGGCTTGATTCAGTTCGACGACATCGGAAACCTGACGCGGAAAGAACTCGACGCATTGTTTTCGATACTCTTGAAGTATCGGCAGGCGGGGCATTTTCGAGGTGTTTGGAACAGCGTGCCTCAGTCGGTGAAGTTGATGTCGTCGGGCGAATCGACGATTCAAAGCATGTTCTCACCCGCGGTATTCGATCTGCGCAGCCGTGGCATCGATTGCGTCTACGCATCGCCCAAAGAAGGCTACCGAGCTTGGCACGGCGTGATGTGCATGTCGTCTAAAACGCAAGGCGATACACAAGACACGGCTTATGAATACATGAACTGGTGGCTTTCGGGCTGGCCCGGCGCGTTCATTGCCAAACAGGGTTATTACATCTCCAATCCCCAACGCTCGCGTCCTCACTTGAGTCAGCCGGAATGGGATTATTGGTATTTGGGAAAACGTGCGTCGGAAGACTTGCAGGGGACCAGCGGTACAACTGTGGTTCGCGAGGGACAGGTCCGCGACGGTGGATCGTATGAACGACGATTCAGCAACATCGTGGTTTGGAATACCGTGATGCCGACCTACGAATACAGCCTCCAACGATGGAACGAGTTCCTGTCAGGCTAAAGATCATGAAGATGCTTCAACGTACAGGAACGCTCCGAACACAGATCTACACCAGCTGTTGTGTGCTGGTGGCGCTTTGTGTTTTAAACATGGGAATCGGTTGGTGGGGGCAATATCGACTGCTTCAGAACTTTGATTCGTACGAGCAGACAGAGCGTACAGCCGCTGCCGTGCTAAAGATCGATCGCAACGTCCAGGAGCTCAAATCTCGCTCGGAAAACTATCTGCACACCGGATCGGAATCTCAGCACCAGACCGCGGTCCAATTTCAGCTGGATCTGCTCCATCAGATCGACTCGGTGATGCAAGAAGCAAACAGTGAAGACCTGCGGACGATTCTTGCCGAGATGCGGACGCATGTTCAAACGCTGCAAGAGCAGTTGCGGTTGGCAGCGGAGGAACGCGATCTGCGCAAGAGCTTGGTTCAGGAGCAGTTGCCGTTGATCGGAGACCAGGTCCAAGCGGCGGTGCGACGTTTCCAGGCGACACTCGGCGAGAACGCTGCGGATGCGTCTCACGATCAATTGCTCAACGCGATCCAAGCGTTTTCGTTTGCGCGGATGAACCTGTTGCAATACTTTAACAACCCGCGATCCGAAGACTTCGACCGGATGGTGCAGAGTCTTAAGGAAGCCGAGCATTTGACGGCGAGCATCGTGAGCTCTTCCACCTCGCCTGAATTCACCCTAGCGCAAGCCGATTTGCTAGCGAAGCTTGCTCAGTTCCGCCAAATCGGATCGCACGCCGTCCACGCGACCCGCAGCTATCTGTACTACTCAAATGTTGTGATGGCCGGTGAGATCTCCGAATTCGTCTATTACTCCAATCGCCTGAAGTCTTTTGTTGTCGACCAGCAAAAACTCAACCGCCAATCGCGACGTGCCTCCGCGCAGCAAACGCGGAACCTGGGATTTGCCGCTTCCTCGATAGCGATTTTGTTGGCGATTTGCCTAGCCGCTCGTTTGTCATATTCGATTGTTTCGCCGATCGCACAGATTACCGAAACCTTCCGGCAACTCTCCGGCGGAGCAACGATCGATGCGATCCCGGCGACGCATCGCCACGACGAGATTGGGCGGATGGCTCAAGCGGCAACGATCTTCAATGAGAAGAACCGCGAGACGCGCAGACTGCTGCAACACTCGCGCGAACTGTCGGCTGAACTGGCGATTAAAGCCCAAGCGTTGGAGGAATCGAACCAGGAGTTGGATAACTTTGCCTACGTTGCGTCGCATGATCTGAAGTCGCCGTTGCGAGGGCTCAACGCGCTGGCAACTTGGGTCCAGGAAGATTGCGACAGTTTATTGCCCGCCGGCTCGCGGAAGCACTTGCAACAGATGCAAGATCGCGTCGCAAGAATGGAAGCATTGCTGGACGATCTACTGGAATACTCGCGAGCGGGAAGATCGGAGGTGTCGATCGAAAATGTGAACGTCGGCGAACTTTTGGACTCGGTGCTGCAGATCGTCGACAATCCGGGCGAAGTACAAATTCGGGTGCAGGGCAACCTGCCTGAACTCCCCACCTACCGCGCTCCACTGCAGCAGATATTCCTCAACCTGATCACAAATGCTGTGAAATACAACGACAAAGGGACCGAAGGCGTCGTTGAAATCGAATGCCACGAAATCGATCAGGCGTATCGGTTTACGATTTCAGACAATGGAATCGGTATCGATCCGAAGTTTCACGAGCGGATATTCCGCATGTATCAGCGAGTTGCTGTGAAAAAAGCGGACGGCAGCGGGATGGGGCTGGCGATTGTCAAGAAGCAAGTCGAGACGTATGGTGGAGAGGTCAGTGTTTTTTCCTGTGCCGGTCAAGGCGCCAAGTTTACGTTCACTTGGCCCAAGGGACTCAGTTGTCCCACCGCGGTTCAACCCCGTTCGCCACAACTGACCGCGTAGGCGAGTTTGAGATCCACTCATAGAGAGAATTGCAAATGTTCTTGTTAGTCGAAGACGACGAAGTGGATGTGGAGCGGTTCCGCCGCGCGATGAATTCCCATCGGATCACCGCAGAATTGCTGGTCGCCAACGACGGTGCAGAAGCGATTGAGCTTCTGCACAATCAAGCCGCTGGAACGCAAAAGCTGATCGTCTTTCTGGATTTGAACATGCCAGGCGTCAACGGCTTCGAGTTCTTGCAGATGCTCCGAGCCGATGCGGGGCTTCGCCGCACGCTTGTCTTTATCTTGACTTCGTCCAACCACCAACGGGACAAACAGCAAGCCTACGACAAGAACGTCGCCGGCTACTTCGTCAAATCGAATCTCGACGCACTGATGAACACCGTCAAGAGCTACTCCGACAGCGTCGAATATCCGCCCCCCGCCTACGCCTCGTAATCCAACCGCCTAGCCGCGTGCACCTCCTCGATCGCAGTCTGTCCTCACCCGCGGCAGCGGCAAGGACGGCAGTGAATCGCCCCAGCAAAGTCCGCTCACCACAAGAGAGCGCAGCATGCTTTACTCTCGTGGCAACAGCAGCGGTTTCTGGTTTACCGCCGATGTTTATGTATCAAACCCAAACAGCCGCGCGGCGTTTCCTCCAAAGACCTTGCTCCGGTCCTCATCGCTGAACGCTGGAAGCATCTGGGCGATCTGTTGCCGGTACTGCCGGTAGGACGCGTCCGTTGTCTTGGCGTTAAAGCCTCCTCCATAGATCAATCGCTCGGCGCCCCACAATTCGGCTAACCGACGCACGACCGGCTTAACATCCCGATGCGGATATTTATTCTGGTCTGGGATCGCCGCCAACTTCATCACCGTGTTCGGCAACTCCGACCAACGCAGCACCACCGCGTGTTCCTCTAGCGTTCCCTGCATCGGTCGGCCCAGATGGTCGATGATGACTTGAGTCTCTCTGTAGCGACGGATGTAGGGATCCAGCCGTTCTGCATAACGGGGTTCTAGATGGATCTGCATCGCGACACCCGCATCTGTGGCGATCGACCACAACCGATCGAGCTCCGGAGTGCCCCACGGAGGCAAACGGCCTGGCGCGTATGCATGCAGACGCGTCGCAACGATATGATCCTCGTGCTGCCTCAAAAATTGCGGCAAGCGTTGCAGCGAATTCGGCTGGTCTGCGAAGAAGAGGCAGGTCCCCTTCAAACGTCCTTTGCCGACTTCGATACAGTGTTCCAGGTAGCAGTGGTCATCCTGGTAGGGTTCGGGGTGAACGACAATCGCGCGATCCACCCCCGCTCCGTCCATACGCTCGAGCAGGAACTCGGGCGTTGCGGCTTGCCCAGGCCGATATGGCGCATTTTGGTGGTATGGAAAACGAGCATCATCCGGTCCCGCAAAACAGTGGAGATGGGCATCGACCACCATCGACGCATCGCTGGCAGCGTGCGTTACCGGCAACGACGACGAAACAGCAAGCCCGGCGGCGATGACGCCCATTGCCTCTCGACGATTTGGCAGGCGTCGTTTTTCATAACCCGAACGATCGATCATTTGATGAGACTCACAAGTTGCAGTAGGAAACTTCGTGCGGCGGGGATGGCTTCTTATCAGCGTCTAGTTTAGTCGATACCGACGCAAAACAAATATCCAGGCAGCGAAGCCTCTCCGTCGCACGCCCCCCACCCTCGGCTACTGTCGACTTTCAGGTCAGCTGCCAGGACTTTGACGAGCATCCAAATTACTGGTGCACCGTCTGGCGTCCAGTCTGCCTGAACACTGCTGCTGTGGCCGATGATGCACCCTTCACCCTCCGCCAAACGAAGCTTGAAGGGGAGGGTCGAACGAGCGAAGCGAAGTTCGGGGAGGCAAGTCCGCGCATCGACCCCGCCTGATCCTACGGCCGGCCCTCCTCAGAAAATTTGCTAAACGCTCTTTTTCTGGCTCTCCGTGCTTCGCAGTGCGGGTATCGTGTGGGACGTGGCAGCAAGGAGAGTGGGCGGTTTTAGGCGAGCAGTTGGTAGGGGATTTTGCGCTGCACCGATTGCGAGAGTCGCTGTGGGTCGGTCAGGACGATCTTGCGGCGGCCGACGTTGATGAAACCCTCAGCGCGGAGCTGCCCCAGCAGGATCGTGACGGTTTCTCGCGTGCTGCCTAACAGGTTGGCGATCTCTTGATGAGCTAAGCTGATCCGCAGCCGAATCCCGTCGTCGGCGACCGATCCAAACTGTTCAGCCAGGTCCAACAGCAGATGGATCAACCTGTCGCGGTTGGAAACAAACAACAGGTTCTTCAACCGGCGTTCGATTCGACTGCGCCGCAGACCGACCATCTTGGTGATCGCCAATGCGACGCCGCCGTGCTGTGACATCAACTGCTGCAACGCATCGGCAGGGATCATCACAACCGTCGTCGGCTCGACAGCTTCGACGTATTCCTCCCGCGCCACATCGGCAAACAACGCCAACTCGCCAAACATCTCCCCCGGCTCGACAAACGCCAGGATCGATTGCTTGCCATCTGGCGTATGATTGCAGACTTTGACCAACCCCTTGGTCAACAGGAACACGCTGTCCGCCTTCTCGCTGGGAAGGTAGACCGGGCTGCGGGCCCGAAAAGAACGGGAGCGACAGCGGGTTTCGAGCCGCTCGATCTGTTCGGGCAGAAGCCGAGCGAAGAGGTCACAGTTTTGCAGGTGCCATAATTTTTCAGGCATGGCCGTGTCCTTTCGTTGATCACCACACGATTAAACCGGAGATGGCTTGCGGTCGTCCGCAGGACTTCTCTAGATAGACGCGTGAACACCTGTCTGCTCACACACAAAAGCCGAAACTTCGCCGACTAATTCAGCGGCGCGTTGGCTGGGACTGCATATTTGGCGGGGTTCGCGAGGAACATCTGCCGCTGCTCATCGCTCGGGAACAGGTACCGCAGGCCCTGGTGAACCGTCGCAATCTCCGGCTTCCCCGGCACATCCTGCTGCATCTCGACGCGGCAGACCGAACAGAGGCCTTTCATCGCGAGGTCGACGTTGGCGTATTTCGCAGGGTCGGCACGGAACACTTCCTTCTGTTCTTCGCCGGGAAACAGGTACAAACGACCGCCGTAGAGAGCCGCGTGCTGGACCTTGCCAGGCATCCGCTGGGACATGTTGACCGAGCAAACGGTGCAGTCGCCGCCCAACGCGGGGACGTACTTCGCCGGGTCAGCCAGAAAAACCTGCTTCTGCTCTTCGCCGGGGAACAGATAGACCTTCCCGTCATAGGTGACTTGGTGCTGCGTCGTTCCACGAACCCACTTTTTCATGTCGATCACGCAAACCGGGCAATAACCGTCCATCGCGATCTTCGCCTGTGCCGCTCGACTCTGGCTGCCACCAGCTGCCGGCTGCGGCGCGCGGTTCTGACTGCCACCGCTCGCAGGCGGCTGGGCTGGACGAGGAGCTCGCGTGCCCGATTGGGCATCGACTTGAGAGGTGATTACCAGGCACATCGAAAGGGTTACAGCGGCCGAGAGCGAGCGAAGACCAAAGCGTTGATTCAGCATCGAAAAATGCATCCTTTGAGACGAAGGGAAGTTTCCAAAACAGGGGCGTTGATAGCCGAGAGGACGAGGCCAGCCAGAGATCCTTACAGACGAGGGCAAAGATTTTTTTGAGGCCGGCCAGCCGCGACTATCACCGCCCGAGCGGACTTCAATCGGGAACGCGGGCGAAAGAAACACTTCACCCTCTCACAGCGATTGCCGCGGAGAAGCGTGGGGACTGACAGCGCATTCGCCAAGATCGTCGACGCGCGATATAGAAATGCAAATCGAAACAGCTCAGTCGTTGCGGGCTTCGATCGCTTGCTTGATCCGCTGGCGAGCCCCTGCGGAGAGCTTCGCTTTTGCGACGCTGCGATCGCTGTCGAGCTCTTCCACGTGTTGCTGCGTGCGAAGATGCAGCGTATCGACATCGCGACGAAACGCAGCGCACAGCCGACAGAGCCGCAGGTGCATCCAAAGCTCGACCCGCTGACGTAGCGTCAGCTTGGTTTCGAGCGATTCGGAGACGAGCTTGGAGATTTCTTTGCAGCTGAGCATCATCGCGTGTCCAGTTGGTCCCTGTCTTGGTTCCAGCGAGCTTTCATGCACTGCGCCAGGCGAACACGCGCCCGATGGAGCAAGACCCAGAGGTTCGACGGAGTGATCGCAAGTTCCTTACAAATTTCTTCGGTTCCCAGGTCTTCCATCTCCCGCAACGTAAACGCATCGGCTTGATTCGCAGGCAATCGGTGCAGGCACTGCCGTAGAATCGGCCAGAATTCCTCCCGCTCCAACGAATCGAGTGGTTGCATGAGGGTCGATCGCACGCTTTTCTTCCAGTTGCCGGCGCGGTCGAACATCTGATCCATTGGATTGCCACCGTCATCATCGATCAAGTTCTCGGTTCGCTGGCGAACGCGAATCAGATCGATGACCTTGCGTTTCAGGATGCCGGTCAGCCAACCTCGCTCGGATCCTTTGCCCGAGAACTGATGCACATGTTGCAAACCAGCCAAAAACGTCTGCTGCACCACCTCTTCAGCCGCTTCGGCGTTCCGCAGCCGCGAGACCGCGTATCGGAAAAGGAAATCACCATGTTCGTCGACCCAGCTGGCTGGTTCCAGCAGCCCAGGGCCTTCAGGTTCAGCAGGATTATCCATCTGTCTCCAGCCGTAAAAAGAAGATTGCCAACTCGCGTGCGCCTATTGAACGCGATCGCCCGCCGCGACGGTGTGATGTAGCTCACGGTTCGCCATAAGGGTAGCCAAAACAGCGGCGGCCTGGCTGCTGGGGCTGCGTGGCTATCCGCATTGTACATGCTCCGGTAAAATTGTGCCCCGACGCGAAAAACACTACATACCCTTAAAAAACTCTTCCTCAGCAGATCCGATGCCACGATACAACCCTGCCCAGATCGAGCCGAAATGGCAAGCGTATTGGGAGCAGAACAAAACCTTCGCCGCCCCCGAGATGCCGGGCGACAAGAAGCTGTACGCCCTGGACATGTTCCCCTATCCCAGCGGCGATGGGTTGCATGTCGGTCACCCCGAAGGCTACACGGCGACCGATATCGTGTCCCGTTTCAACCGCATGCGCGGCGTCTCGGTCCTGCACCCGATGGGCTTCGACGCCTTTGGCCTGCCCGCCGAAGAGCACGCGATCAAAACCAACACGCCGCCGCGAGCGTCGACCGAAAAGAATATCGCCACTTTCCGCCGACAACTGAAGTCGCTCGGCTTCAGTTACGATTGGGACCGCGAGATCGCGACCACCGACGTCGATTACTTCCACTGGACCCAGTGGATCTTCTTGGTGTTGTTCGACACGTGGTTCGATGCCGATCAACAGAAGGGGCGTCCGATTGCGGAACTGCCGATCCCGGCAGAGGTCACCGCCGCGGGAGCCGACGCGGTCCGCAGCTATCAAGACGATCATCGCTTGGCCTTCCAGAGCGATGCGTTGGTGAACTGGTGCCCGGCGCTGGGGACAGTGTTGGCGAACGAAGAGGTTGTCGATGGTAAGAGCGAACGGGGCAGCCATCCGGTCGAACGCCGTCCGCTGCGACAGTGGATGTTGCGGATCACCGCTTACGGCGACCGCTTGCAGAACGACTTGGAATCGGTCGATTGGCCCGAGAGCATCAAGACGATGCAGCGCGATTGGATCGGCCGCAGCACGGGGGCGGAAGTCGATTTCTTTGTCGGCGAGGTCGATGACTTCCAGACTTGGAAAAGTGCCCGCAGCGAGTTTCCTGCAAAGCCAACCGACGACAGCTTGCGGATCTACACGACCCGCCCCGACACGCTTTACGGCGCGTCGTACATGGTGATCGCTCCGGAACATCCGTTTGTCGATCGCCTGACGACGGACGACCAAAAAGCGGAGGTCGAAGCCTACTGCCAAGCGGCGGCGAACAAGAGCGACCGCGAGCGTCAGGAGGACAAAGAGAAGTCGGGCGTCTTCACCGGCTCCTACGCGATCAACCCCGTCAACGGACAACCGACGCCGATCTGGATCAGCGATTACGTGCTGATTCACTACGGCACCGGTGCGATCATGGCGGTCCCGGCGCACGACCAGCGGGACTTTGAATTCGCCAAGAAGTTCGACTTGCCGATCACGCCGGTCGTCGATCCGGGCGAGGTGCATGAAGAGCGCGATCAGGTGCTGGCGGGCGAAGCCTGTTTCGCCGGACACGGCAACGCGATCAACAGCGGCCCGTACAACGGAGTCCCCACGGCCGACTTCAAGCAGAAGATCTCCGAGGCGCTGGAAGCGGAAGGGACTGGGCACGAAGCTGTCAATTACAAGCTCCGCGATTGGTTGTTCAGCCGTCAGCGATTCTGGGGCGAACCGTTCCCGATCCTGCACGAACTGGACGACGCTGGCAATCCGACGGGCAACATCCGCGCTGTCGATGTCGCCGACCTGCCGATCGATCTGCCGCATCTGGAAGATTACAAACCGCACGGAAAACCGGAACCGCCGCTGGGCAAATCGCCCGACGAGTGGCTGTATGTCGAGATCGACGGCAAGCGATACAAACGCGAAACGAACACGATGCCTCAGTGGGCTGGTTCGTGTTGGTACTACCTGCGGTTCATCGACCCCAAGAACGGCGACGCCTTTATCGATCCTGAAAAGGAAAAGGCTTGGATGCCGGTCGATCTGTACATCGGCGGTGCCGAACACGCGGTGCTGCATCTGCTGTACTCTCGCTTCTGGCACAAAGTCCTCTACGATCGCGGGCACGTCAGTTGTCCCGAGCCCTTTGGCCGCTTGGTCAACCAAGGGATGATCCTTGGCCAACCGCAGTACCACGTCAGCGAAGCAGCAGCCGAAGCGGCGGAAGCCAAACTGACATCGCTGGGCGTGACGCCGGTTCGCGTCGAGAATAACGACAAGGTTTCGTACATCCTGCAGCAGACCGCTGGTGGCGCCGACTTGTCGGACGACATGACCGAAAAGCGTCAGGGGCAAACCTATCTAGCCGGAACCGATATCGAACTGACGCCCAAGGCGGACAAGATGTCCAAGAGCCGCGGGAACGTGGTCAACCCAGACGACATCATCAAAGTCCATGGTGCCGACACGCTGCGGATGTACGAGATGTTCATGGGCCCGTTGGAAGCGACCAAGCCGTGGAACATGGCGGGCGTCGGCGGGATCCGCAAATTCCTGGATCGCGTGTGGCGAATGATCGCCGACGAAGATGCTGAAACGCCGACGTTGGCTGCGGAGGTGCAAGACGTCGCGCCGACCGAAGAGCAGAACCGTGTGCTGCATCAGACGATCAAAGCGGTTACGCACGACACCGACACGCTGGGCTTTAACACAGCGATCGCGCGGATGATGGAGTTCGTCAACTTCTTCAGCAAGCAGAAGGTCCGCCCTCGCGCGGCGATGGAAAGCTTTGTCCTGATGCTGGCTCCGTACGCTCCGCATGTCAGCGAAGAGTTGTGGGGACTGCTGGGGCATGACGGCACGCTGACTTACGCCACTTGGCCCGAGCACGACGAAGCGGCATTGGTCGAATCATCGATCGAATTGCCGGTTCAGATCCAGGGCAAGGTCCGCGCCAAGATCCAAGTCGCCGCCGACCTCTCGCAAGACGAAGTCCTCGCGATCGCATTGGCCGACGAAAAAGTGGTCGCCGCGATCGGCGACAAGCAGGTCGTCAAGAAGATCGTCGTCCCCGGACGCCTGGTCAACTTGGTCGTGAAGTAGTCCCGCCGTATCACCGTCGCACGAGGTTGCCCCATGTGCAAGCGAGTCACCGCCGTCCCCTTTGGGTTCGCAGTGGTCCTGTTTTTTTCATCGCTTGCAGTGGGGCAACAGGATGCCGATCCGTACAGGCACTACGTCCAGCATTCACGCGATTTCCAACGCGTGCATCAAGACCGCCAATGGGCACTGCAGGCGTTTCCTAGCTGGACCTACATGCCGTGGACCTACCGGTGGACGATCGGGTTTGACGACGCTGCGGGGCGTTGGAGCCAAGAGCATGGTTACAACGGCGGCTTTGTCGATCGCGACGACATCGGCACCGCCGGATCGCCGCGCGGGCGGCTGCAGTGGCTGGAGAAATTTCGCCTCCCCTTCTATATGGATCACGCTGCTGGCAAGGGATTGCTACATCTGTTTGATGGCGGCGAAGTAAAGCCCCATCTCGATGCGTTGCATTCGACCGGCATCCGAACGGTGCCGATGAACCAGCAGACGCTAACGCAACTGCGGGATCGAATGCGGAAACATATCACGGCGGTCCGAGATTCGCCGCAGCGCGTCGCGTATGCACTGGATGATGAAGCCTCCTGGGGGCATTTTGTCCATCCGACGATGTGGCAGATCACCGATGATCCGGCGGCCTACCAGGATTGGTTGACGGAGATCTACGGCGAGGCGAACGCGCCCAAGCGAACCGAATGGATCAGCTACGACACGCTCCTCCCGCATCTCCGCGAAACGACCATCGCCGAGTTCGACGCCAGTCCGCTGATGGACCAATGGACGTTCAACGACTCGTGGTGGAGCAACCAGATCGGCGAACTGGTTCAATACTCCAACACGCTGGATCCCGCCACGCCGTGCGGTCTCGTGGGCGGCCAGATGCCGAGCCCTTTTGGCGGATACGACTATGCCAAACTGATGCGGAAGGTGCAGTTCATCGAAAGCTACAACCTCGGCTCATCGCAGGCGATCATCCGCTCGCTTAATCCCGAGAACGGGCTGCCGGCAGTCACCACCCACTTTCATCGCTCGGTCGACGATACGATCTGGCAGACTTGGTATTACCTGGCGCACGGCAACCGCGGCTTCATCGGCTGGGTCGACGGATGGTTCGATGGCGAGACACCAAAACCGTGGCATCGCGAGGTAGCTCCGTCGTACCGCGAGGCGGGCGATACGATCGGGCCTCTGCTGGTCGGCAGCCGCTGGCAACACGATCGCGTGGCGATCTATTACAGCCATGCGTCGATTCAACTCGGATGGATCCTCGACGCGGAAGCCCATGGGAAAACCTGGCGAAATCGCAACAACGACCATCGACTCAGCAGCGCTGCCAACGTCCGCAAAGCTTGGGAGAACATGCTTCGCGATTCCGGTTTGCAATACGATTTCATCAGTTATGTCGATGCGATCCAGCAGGGGATTCCCGACGAGTACGACGTTCTGATCCTGCCCGCTTGCTTGGCGTTATCCGATGCGGAAGCCGACGCGATTCGCGCGTTTTGCAAACGAGGCGGAACGGTCATCGCCGACTACCTGCCGGGCATGTGGGACCAACATGGCACCGGACGCCCCGAGGGCGGAGCGTTGGACGACATGTTCGGTATCGAGCAACCCAGTTCGCTTGCGGCCAAGTCGATCTTTGGAGAATCGCTGTGGGTGGAAGTCGATCAGGACGCGAACTACTCCTACAAAACCGCGACCGACTTCTTGACCAACAAGAACACTTGCCTGGTCGACGAAAGCGGTTTCCATCTCGCCATCCGCGACTTCCCCACCGGGCAGACGGCACGCTTTGGAGAGGGACAAGCGTGGCTGATGAATCTATCGCCCCAGTGGTACAACGCCTATCGCGAGCAAGGAATGCAAACCGCGGCTAAGCGTGATCGGTTCATACAGCCGATCTTCGACGCGGGTGTGCGACCGTGGGTTCGGATCGCCGATGAAAGCGAGCAGACGTTTGGATACGAGATCACCTACTGGCGGATGCCCACCGACGAGGGCCAGCCGCCGCGAACGCTGCTGTTCGTATGCTTCAATCCCGACGTCAGCGGGAACTCACAAGGCGGCGGCAACTCGGTCGGACTCAAATCATCGGAGCTAGAAATCACGCTTCAGTTCGCCACACCCGTCACCCAAGTCCGCAACGAACGGACGGGAACGATGCTCCAGAACGGACGCCAAGTAACGGTTCCCTGGAAACAGAACGAAGCGGTAGTGCTGTCGCTGCAAACCGAAGCAGAGTAGCACCTACAAACACCAGCACGAAGCGCAAGCAAGTGAAATTCGATCACTCAAAAATACCAGCACGAAGCGCAAGCGAGTGATCAGAATCCACGGCTTGCGCCGTGTGTTCGCTCGCATGCGTCATGTATCCACTCGCTTGCGCTTCGTGCTGGTATTTAGGTGCTACACGGACCTCCATAGAGTGCTCGCCTGTGGCCAACTGCCCGCCGGGAGTCGTGGAGTGGTCGCAGCGAGCGGGAGTTCACGGGGATGCGTTGCGTGAAGCAATGGTCCTGCTGACTCGCGACGGCTTATTGAACCGGCGTTCTACGGGCGGTTTTTTTGTGCCGCACCCGGAAGAATTCGACTTCCGCGCGCTCCGGGATGCTCGCCTCGCAACCACAAAAGATGTATTCAATCTCTCAGAACGCGTGGAGCTTGTGGACCGTGGACTTGAGCAGGCTGCGATGCGAGTGTCTACACGGTTGGATGTTTTTCGTTCCAACGCTTCATCGCTGGCGTGATCGTTCTCATAAAGACCCAAGCACCACGCGTTTTGGAAAGGCAGCGGATGAGTGTTTCGGGACGTATCTCCCCCGAATCGATCCGGTGCAGAAATTCTGGTTCCCGGATCGGGCCGACTCGTTTCGAACCCAACCAGCCACGCTTCATGTAATACCAGTTCACTGACATACTCGGCGTCCCTTCGTTTATCGAGAATTACGATACCGAAGCCCCGCGGCTACTGCTCGACCGGTTATAGCCAGTTTGGATGGGGCATTGAAAAACTATCCCGATGATTGCCGATATTACCCAGGCACTTGCGGACAAGTGCATTGCGTGGCGGTGTTCAAATCCTCCCCAGCCGATATCTCAACTGGGCGCTAAGCTGCGTTGCAAATACCAGCACGAAGCGCAAGCGAGTGAATTCTCGTGATTTTCGCATGCGGGCGCGACGCTGTCGCGAGTGGAATTCGAATCACTCGCTTGCGCTTCGTGCTGGTATGCGTTGATCGCGCTTCGCTTTGGTGCCTACGCTTTTTGGGAGACTTCGCAGGCGGTGGAGCACGCTGTGGGACTGCTCGACTCGTGGCACATCGGCGTTGCCGACGCGGTGTCGACGGCTAGCTGCCGTTCGAAGAAGCAAACGAGCTTGTCGAAGTGGGTCTGCTGGTACTGCGTCGGATCCTCTTGGCCGACGAAATCGATCGCGCGGATCAGCTTCCGTTTGCCGCAATGTTCGTTCAGCCGCCAGTCGTTTTCGAGCGATTCGCTGATGTGATGCTCGGCGATCAATGCGTTGCCGCGCATGTGGCGGATCCGCGGATGTAGGTAGGCGTCGTTGTAAGCCTTCTCCGGATGCGGCTCGCGTTCGAGGCTGAAGACGTTCCCTTCAAAGTCGCCGTATTCCATCGTGATGATGTAATAGTCTTGCTGTTGGCCAAATTCGCTGTCCAAGATGTAATCGACAGCCAGCCCCTCGTGATACCGCGACTCGCCCGTCTCGCGGTCGACCACCATACAATCGCCCAAGAAGCCCGGTTGGTGCATCAGCCCGGCGTCGCTGCTGACGCGGTCGATGATCTTGTCGGCGAGCGGTTCGGCAGCCAACGGCAAGCGGTGCGACGGATAGGGCGTCGATTCGTGTCGCTGTGCGATGATGTTGTACAGCGATTTAATGTTGAACCGAAAACCGTGCAGCACGTTCGACATCGTCTTCTTCAGATCGCGGATCTGCATGATCGTGCCGGCGTAATACAGGTTGGGAATGTTTGTCGATTCCCAGCCGCTTGTCATCGCGGGCAAGCGGTCTTCGCAAGCCATATCGGGGCGGCAGTTCTCGCCAAAGAACTTCGGGTCCCAGCGGAATCCGGTGCAGCAGATCACGCGATCGTAAGCCATTTCCGCTCGCTGTCCTTCGGCGTGCGTAAACGTGATATTGACGCGGTATTCCCCGTCGACCTTTTCGATCTTGTCGATGTTGGCGTCGAGGACGGAGTTCTGTCCCTTCAGAATGTAGGTGTCCAGGAACTCATTGTTAACAGCTCGCAGGTGGCCGAAGAAGTGCGACTGCCAAGCCATCTTGATCGCCCCAGGGCTGGCCAGGTGCGTGACGCGGGTGGCGTTGAGCAGATGGTTCGCCGTCTCAAACGCCGAGTTCCCCTTGCCGATGATCAACAGCCGCTGGTCGGCGTAATCCTTGGGATCGATCGACATGTCGAAGTAGTTTTCGGTCAGTTCGATGCCCGGGATTTCGGGAACGTACGGCTTGGAAACTCCCGTCGCGACGGTGAACGTTCGCGAACGGTAGAGGTTGCCGTCGGCATCGCGAACGATAAACCTGCCCGACCCGTCCTCGGCACGGCTGACATCGCTGATCCAGGTGTTGTATTGGATCTTCAGATCGAAGCGGGCTGCGTAATCGCGCAGGTATTGCGCGTACAGTTGTGCGTTGGGATAATAGGCGTCGGTATAGTTCTGGAAGTTAAAACCATCGTCATCGCACAACAGCGAATTCCAGTCGTATCGCAACTGGGCCCGTCGCTCGGTATAGCCGTTGTAGACCTTATTGATCGAGATCAGTTTACCGTGTCGCGGGAACCGTTCGTAAAACGCTCCGGCGCGATCGTTTGCTTCGAGAACCAGATAATCGCGTTGCTCGCGGTCCATGAAATAGGCAAGCTGCAGCCCTGCAGGGCCGGCGCCGAGGATCAAGTGGTCGATGTCGCGAATGGTTTCTGTCGTGGTCATGTTTCGGGCTCGTTCGCTATTGGGAATCGCTCAAGTTGTCGTTGCGGTCGCGACCTGCGTCGTCGTCACCGCTGGCATCCAAGCTGCCCAGTCGTCGTTGCACCTCCTCGTCCGAGAGGCTCTCCAGTTCTTCAAGCATGCGGATTTCATCGATATCGGCCTGCTGCAGCTGATCCTGCACGATCGATTCGGCGATCGCTGCAATCGTTGGCGAATCGTACAGCAGCCGCAGCGGAATCTTCGCTTCGAATTGGTCGCGGAGCCGCGATAACAGCTGTGCCGCTTGCAATGAGTTGCCGCCGAGCTCGAAGAAACTTACGTCGCGGCCGATCGGTCCGGTCTGCAAAACTTCCTGCCAGAGATTGGCAACCGCATGTTCCAGCGGCGTCTGCGGCAGCGCAATCGCTGCGACCGCCACAGGCTCCGTGTTCGGAAGCGGCAACGCTTTGTAGTCGGTCTTGCCGGCGGGAGTTTGCGGGATCGCTGGCAGCCGACAAATCGTCGACGGCAGCATGTATTGCGGCAGTCGACCGCCGATCGATTGGCGAATCGCATCGACATCGACGTCGGTTTGGCAGAAGGCGACGATCTGCTGTTGAGCTGCTTCGCCGCGAACGACGACCGCCGCGCGATGAACTCCCGCGACCGATTCGATCGCCGATTCGATCTCATCCAGCTCGATCCGGAAGCCGCGGAGTTTGATCTGTCGGTCGTTGCGAGCCAAGAAGTGCAGCTGGCCTCGGCTGTCGATTCGCACTTGGTCGCCGGTCCGGTAGACGCGCGGCGAGGGCTGGTCGGTTGTGGATGAGTCGTCGGCGGAGAAGGACGTCGGCGGCAGCGTGACAAAACGCTGGCGCGTCAGTTCGGGTTGGTTCCAATAGCCGCGAGCCACTCCGGATCCGCCGATGCACAACTCGCCCGAGACGCCGCGTGGCACGGGGCGCAATTCAGGATCGAGCAGATAGATCGTGGTGTTGTCGATCGCTTGGCCGATGCAAACGCGTTCGCCTTCGACTCGGGAGATTGTCGACCAGACGGTCGTCTCGGTCGGACCATAGACATTCCACAGCTCGCACCCGCTGGCCAACAACTGGCTCGCGAGATCGGCTGGCAACGGTTCGCCACCGCTGAATACCCGCAACTGTTGACTGGGTGTCCAACCGGTCGTCATCAAGACACGCAGCGTCGAGGGCGTTGTCTGCAGGTGAGTGATCGGTTCGGTTTCGAGGATCGATTTCAGCGACTCTGGTTCGGTCGCCGCTCGATCGGCGGTCAACCGCACGTGCCCGCCGGCCCACAGCGGCAGAAACAGCTCCAACACCGAGATGTCAAACGAAGTCGTGGTCAGAGCCAGGATCGAATCGTCGGCGGTGAAGCCGGGACGCGCGGCGAAGCTGTTCAACAGATTGGCGACGCTGTGATGTTCGATCGCAACGCCTTTGGGTTTGCCCGTCGAACCGGATGTATAGATCACGTAAGCGAGATCCGTCGGCAGAGGTCCGTCCAGCGACAGATCTTGCGCATCCAATCGACTCAGTTCGGCGAACTGCCAGACGGGAACGTCGGCCTGCATCGATGTTGTATCGGAGAGGATCGCCGCGAGCCCGGCATCTTCGATCATCATCGCCAGTCGCTCTTGCGGAAGCGCCGGATCCAACGGCACATAAGCCGCTCCCGCTTTCCAAACCGCCAGCATCCCGACAAGCATCTCGATCGATCGCTGCATGTCGACGCCAACCAGATTCCCGGCCGCGATGCCTCGTTGCCGCAAGACCTTGGCCAAGGCTGTCGATTGCGCGTCGAGATCGCGGTAGCTGAGTCCGCGATGGTCGTCGGTGATCGCAATCTTATCAGCCGCATTGGCGGCGACATCGGCCAGCCGATCGCAGAGCGTTGCCGAATCACATTCCGCGGCGGTGGCGAGGTTCAGTTGTTCGAAAGCTTGGCGATCGGTCGGCGATGCACTGGGCAAGTCGATCAGCGCACAAGCGGGATTGGCGGCGATCGCTTGCAGCGTCGCTTCCATCAGATCCAGAACGCCTTCCGCTGTCGCACGATCGATGTGATCGTTGTGCACCACCGTGATCTCGGTCGTCGACGACGGATGGATGACCATCGACAGGTCGTATGCCGTGACGGCGGCGTAGTCGGGTTGGACCGCTTGCAGCGTGCCGCCGGCGATCTCGATCGGGGCGTCGCTGGCATGCAGCGGCTGTTGGAACAGGAACATGTTTTGCGCCAACGGCATCGCGTCCAGCGACCGCTGGTGATCGATCGATTCGACCACGCGTTGGAACGGCACGTCGGCATGTTCCAAATCGTGCAGCAGATGATCTCGTGTCGAGCGCAGCAATCGCAGGAACGAAGCTTGGCGATCGATTTGGCCGCGGAAGATGATCGGGTTCATGAAGCATCCGACCGTCGCGGCCAGTTGCGACGAGGGGCGATCGGTCGTTGGCATCGCGATCGGCAGATCGGACGATCCGGTGTATCGCGAGAGGACGTGTTGGTAGGCGGCCAGGTAGACCATCGACGCAGTGGTGCCGTGGTCGCGAGCGACGCTTTCGAGATCGCGAGCGAGCGAACTATCCAAGGCTCGCGTGATCGCTGGCGATTCGTCGGACGCGGCCACATCGGATTCCGCAGCTGGCAACTGCAGACGCTCGGGAATTCCGGCGAGTCGCGTTTGCCAATAGCCGACCTTTTGATCGATCTGTGCGATGTGCGATTCGGATTGATCCCATTGAGCGAAATCGAGATAGGTCAGCTGTTCTGGAGCGACCGGAGCCGCGGCGATCAGATCGCGCAACAGGATCTCGACCGAGCTGGCATCACAAACGATGTGATGCAATACGATCTCCAGCTGATATTGCGACGGACCGGTTTCGATCAGTGCCGCTCGCATCAGCGGAGCGGTTTGCAAATCAAATGGCTGGCGAACCAAATCGGATCGAACTTTGGCGACGTTTTCGGGCGAAGCGGTCAGCCTTTGCAAACGCAGCGGCGCATCGTCCAGCACGCGTTGCATCGGCACATCGCCCGACATCTCGATGATCGTTCGCAGCGCCGGATGACGTTGGCAGATCGCGGCGAGCGAGGCTTCCAATCGATCGGCGTCGACGTCGCCGGTGATTTGCAGCGAGACGGGGACATGCAAAAACGCGTTGGTCTGTTCCAGTTCGTGCAACAACCAGAAGCGTTGTTGCGCGGCCGACAGCGGCGCCACCTTGGCGTCGCTGTTGCGTCGTGTGACTTCGTCTTTAAGACGTCCTTCCCCCGCATCGATCGCAGCGGCAAGTCGGCCCAGTGTGCTGTGGCTGAAGAGCGTGGAGAGTCCGATCTCGACACCAAACTGTTCGCCGATCCGCGTGACCAACTGGCCAACCAGCAGCGACTGGCCGCCGAGATCGAAGAAGTCATGGTGTCGGCTGATCTCATCGACGTGCAGCAGTTCGTTCCAGATCGATGCCAGCGCGACTTCGGTCTCCGTTTCGGGAGCTTCGAACTCCGCAGCCGCCTGGGTTGCGGCGAACCCGCCAGCTTGCCAGCGTCGGACTTCGGAAAGCTCTCCGTCGAGGAACATCTGCCGGCAATCGCGACGGCGAAGTTTCCCGCTGGATGTTTTGGGCAACGATCCCGACTTCACCAACACGATCGCATGGGGCGTGACCTGATGACTTTCGGCGATCGCTTCCAAGGCTTCGGGCAGCAGGTTATCGATGGCAAATTTGCCCGGCCGCCAAACCTCTTGCAGCACGACCAACTGCTCTTGCCCATCGTGGTCGATCGAAAACGCCGTCCCCGAATCGGGCTTAAAGGCTTCGCTGATCGATTGCACGGTCGCTTCGATGTCGTGCGGATAATAATTGCGTCCGCCGATGATGATCAATTCTTTGATCCGCCCGGTGACGATCAATTGACCATCGATGATGCAGCCCAAGTCGCCAGTCCGCAGGTATCCCGATTCGCCGGTGCCAGCGATCGTCGCGTGGAAGGTGGCTTGCGTTAGTTCGGGTTGGTTCCAGTAGCCTGCGGCGATCGAACCGCTGCGCGCCCAGATCTCGGCGACTTGGCCTGGCGCGGCCAAGCGGCAGGTTTGCGGGTCGACGATTTCGACTTCCATTCCCAAAACCGGTTCGCCCGAACTGACCAACGTCTGCGTGCCGGGCCCCGGCTTGTCGACTTGTTTGATGCGGCCAGCGGCCAGCGCGCGGCTGTCGACTTCATACATGATCGGCATCTTGCCCAGCGGGCTGCCGGTCATGATGACTGTCGTTTCAGCCATCCCCATCGCGGGCGAGAAGGCTGCGGGATCGAAGCCATACGGTTGGAACTTTTCCGTGAATCGCTTTGCTGTCGCAGCGCGAACTGGTTCGGCTCCGGAAACCGCAACTTTCCAGCTGCTTAGGTCGAGCCCCTCGCACTGTTCCGGCTTGATCTTGCGAACGCACAGCTCGTATCCAAAGTTGGGACTGCCGTTGCTGGTCCCTTGGTAGCGGTCGATCGCTTGCAACCAGTGCAGCGGATTGGAGATGAAGTTCTTGGGCGTCAGGATGACCGTCTCGACACCTTCATAGGCTGGCAACAGGATTCCGCCGATCAACCCCATGTCGTGATAGGGAGGCAGCCAGTGCAACGCTTTGGCGCCGGGGAAGTGGTAGTGCCGGACGAGGGCTCGCAGGTTGTGCATCAAGTTGGCGTGCGTCAGCGCCACGCCGCGAGGGATGCCTGTCGAACCGGAAGTGTATTGCAGCAGGGCGAGTTCGTCGGGGGCCGGTGCCGAGGGACGCCAATCGTCGGCGGCCGAAAGCGACAACTCATCGACAGCGATCGCCGCGGCGTTGTCGAGATTCCAGAGCGGGCTGAGTTGCGGACCAATGATCTCGCGACTGGAGAGCATCACTTTGGCGTCGGCGTTTTGGATGATCGCTTGCAGCCGCCCCAGGGTGTGCTGCAGCCGCAACATGCTGGGCGGATAGACGGGGACCGCAACGGCACCGGCATACATGCACCCGAACAGCGAACTGACGTAATCCATGCCTGGATCGAGAACGATCAGCACTCGCTCGCCCGCGCCGCCAAGGGCTTGGATCCGAGCGGCGATCGCGCGGGCGCGATGGTCGAGATCGCGATAGTTCAGCTGGGTGTCGTTGAAGTCATGATCCAGGACCATCGTAAACGCGGTTCGATCCGCGTGCTCGGTCTGCCCGTACCAACGCAGCCGATGGACCAGCGTCGGCAGCTCCTTCGGCGCAGAGGTAGCGACAGGTGCCGTGAAGCCCTGGTGATGCGAATTGTGGTCGATGCTATTTTCCGTCGCGTCCAACAAATTTTCCCCAACGTCTTACTAAGAGAGTTTTGGACTATAAAGATAGAATAGGTCGCCTGTAAGGCGAGGAAGCACGTCTAACCATTTTCCACAGAAGTGGGGATAGACAACCGAGACAAAACCAAACGTACACCACGCTTTGCGAGGCATCACGGGTCGCGACCTGAAAGAGGAGCCATGATCACTAGTTTGAGGAATGCTGGATCGCTTCATCGAGTTGATACGTTTTGGAGATTGCAGGCGGTCAGGTTTGCGATCGCGACCCTGGTGACCGCAGTGTTAACCGCAAGCGATTGCTGCGCCGAAACCGACGAACCCTCCATAATTTCGAAGATTCCTGCCGGCAAACTTATAACTGCCGACGGACTTCAAGACTGGACAAACACTGTCCTCGTCGCGACACCCAAAGTTACTGGTGGGGAAGTCGATAAAGTCTCGGAAATGGTGCTGCGTTATGCGGCGATGTTCACGACGGTGATCGCTGTGGATGTTCAAAAGGTCCAGGGAGAACATCGACTGCAGCGGATCGGGCTCGGGATCGCTGTTGCCGATGGAGACAATTTCCGGATCGTCAGCGCTCGCGATGGTTCGGCGGGACTGGGGATGATCGGAACGCAGGTGTTGCAAGCTGCCGAGCAGTCGTTAGACCGCGTGACGGTTGCACTGCGATTGGCGACGGCGATCACGATCGATTCCCCCGCGGTGGTGGCAGTCGGCGGCCAGCATGAAAAGGTAGTCGCGAGGCACCTGATTTGGGCACAACCGAAGTCGGGTTCGGTCAGTTCGGCCGTCTGGTTCATCCGGGGCGGCGAGTCGCCCGAAGTGGTCGATGGGCAGGGGATGTTTTTGCCCGAAAACTTCCGCGAGACGCGACACTTACATGTCGACGTCGGCGAATTTTTCCTGGGCATCCCCGGTCCCAAAGCCTTTGCGATGCAAGGCTTGCCGCCGGGGAAGCCGTTTCCGTTGGCCGCGTCACACGCCGCAGCAGCTTGTGCGACGCCGCTGACGATCGACGACTTCAAGTCGCTGGCTCACTATCTGACGGCGGCGGCCAGTCGTCAGTAGACGGGGCCGGCGCGGAGTTCAATGCGTTGCTGGCATTACTTCAGCTGTTGCAAGGCAGCGACGACCTTTCCGGTATCGAGTCGTTCGCGGTAGTTCGGGTCGCTGTGAGCGAACACGATTTTGCCGCTTTTGTCCACGATATAGACCGCGGGTACGGGGAGTCCGTGGTGCTTGAATCCGGAGGCCTTCTCGAGGTCGATTCCAAATCCTTTGTAGCGTTCCAAGGTTGGCGCATCGACTTCGAATGCCAGCCCAAACGCTTTGGTTGCCGCCAGGTCGGAGTCCGAAAGGATTGGAAACGGAATCGAATTCTTGGCGACGTTCGCTTGCGAGTGCTGGGGATCATCGGGGCTGATGCCGACCAGTTCGGCTCCCAGTTGTTTGATCGCAGGATAGGCCTTGATCAAAGTTTGCGTGTGCCGGGTGCAGATCGGGCACCAACCGCCGCGGAAGAAGACAAGGACAACGGGCTTGTCTTGGTGCAGCGAAGCGATGCTGACCGGTTTGCCATCGACCGATTTGACAGCAACATCGGGCAGCGCCGCGCCAACCTCTAAAGGCTTCGTCTGGGTCGCGTCGCTAGCAATCGCAGCATCATCGGCTGTCGCCAATGCCGAACAGGACAGGATCGCGGCCAGCCCGAGGCTCAAACGCAGGGACAACAATTTTTTCAGCGACATCGAAATACTCTCCAGAGAAATGTTTGACACGTAAACGTTGTTCCATGGTAGACGTGCCGTCCAGCCAGCCCACCCCCCTGTTGGGTTGTCGCGACAATAGATCGAATACCAGTGGGGTGTCAGTCAGTGCATTTGAAGATGCTGGAAGAAAGACGCTGCCCGACGGGCGACATAGCTAATGCCGGTGGCGTCAGTCACCGGTAGGCGAGCGGGCTGATAGAGAAGAAAAAGCCCGGAGGGTGGCACAGGGACCGGAAAGCTTGTGTCGCCCTCCGGGCTTGGTGCGGCTTGCGGTCCGAGGTCCGGTGCCTCACGGCACCGGCAGTTCGTGTGCCGCCCTCCGGGCTGAGCAGGGGAGCGCCGTCCATCTGACGCCCTCCGAGCTTGTGCGGCTTGCGGTCCGGGGACCGGTGCCTGACGGAACTGGCAGTTCGTGTGCAGCCCTCTGGGCTGAGCAGCCGGGCACCGTTCATCTGTGTTGCCCTGCGGGCTTTTCAGCGGAGCGCTGGTTGCAGATGTCCGGTGAAAAAACCGCTCCGTGGCTGAGCTGGCTTATGCGGCGCCGGGCATCGCGCGGCCTTCTAATTGATAGACGTAGCGGAGGACTTCGGCGACGGCTTGGTACTGTTCCGAGGGCACCGGGTGGCCAACTTCGACGTTTTTGTACAACGCTTGAGCTAGCGGTTTGCGTTCGACGATCGCGATCCCGTGCTCGAGTCCGATGCGGCGGATCTTCTGCGCCAACAGACCGGCTCCTTTTGCAGAGACGATCGGGGCGGCCATCGTTTGCGGATCGTATTTGATCGCGATCGCCAGTTCGGTCGGGTTGGTGACGATCACGTCGGAATTGGGAACATCCGACTGCATCCGCTGCATCGCCAGTTGGCGTTGCACCTGGCGTCGGCGGGCGATGACCTGCGGATCGCCTTGAGACTCTTTCATCTCATCGCGCATCTCTTGCTCGGTCATCATCAAGTCCTGCTCGTGCTTCCACCATTGAAAGGCGAAATCGAAAGCGGCCAGAACAAACAATGCTCCGCCGATCCAAAGGCAGGTGAAAAAGGTGGCGTCGAAGATCACTTTGGCAACCGCGGCGACGCCGAATTGACTAACAGCCAACACCGCTTCGTACCAATGATAAAGACAGATAGCCGCGACGACCGAGATCACGGCGAGCTTAAAGATGCCAAAGCCCAGACGCATGAAGTTGGGGAGGGCCAGCAGACGCTTGATCCCTTGCATCGGGCTGATGTTGCTGAACTTGGGCATCAGTTTATCGGGCAACAACATCGGGCCGGTCTGCAAGATGTTGACGAGGATCGCGCAGATGAACATGCAGACCATGATCGGCCCGACGGCCATCAAGGTGAAGTAGCCGGTTTGGGTCAGCAAGCTGCTGGCACTTTCGATAGTAAACGCTTCGACTTCCGAATCGGCTAGCGATTTGGCTAACACCTCCGCAACATCGGCCACCATCGGTCGCCCGAAATATCCGATCACCGCCAGCGCGGCCAACAGCAGAGCCGCCGAAGCCAGGTCTTGGCTGCGGACGACTTGTCCCTGTTCGCGGGCTTTCTGTCGCCGGCTCTCACTGGCTGAAAACCTCTTTTCGCCGTCCTGGTCCGCCATCGCGTCTGACGCGTCCTTTCAAAAACTGTTGCAGTGGAAACTAAATCAAAACTCAAATCCGTCGACGTGTCAGCCGACTCGATCAGTCCGGCTTGGCCGACGCCAACAGGTCGCCAAGCCGTTCGAAGACCGCAAGCAACTCGGTCTCGAACAACAGTCCGCACGACCCCAGCGCGATCGCAGAGATCGCCATCATTGCGATCGCGTTGACATTCAAACCGACGGCAAGAATGTTCAATTGCGGCAGCGTGCGGCTGAGCAAACCGGTGATCAGATTCGACAGCAGCAGACCGGTCACGACGGGAGCTCCCGCGCGAACGCCGGTCGCCATCCCTTGGGTCAACTCATACGTCAGCAACTGGATCCAACCGATCTCGACTCGAACCTGCCCCGGCGGAATCGTGGTAAAGCTGTTGACCAAAGCGTCGAACATCATGTGCTGACCTCCGACGGACATCAAGATCACCGTTACCATCATCCCGATCATGTTGCCCAGGATCGGCATCGCCGCTTTGGTCTGCGGATCGGTGCCAGCCCCCAATTGCATACCGGCGGTCGAACTGATCAGTTCGCCAGCCAATTGGATTCCGGTGATCAACAATTGAACCACCAGCCCGATAAACAGACCGACGATCGCTTCGCGGCCGATCGCGATCGTGAGGTCGGTGATACTGTTGACTGGCGGAACGGGCAGATCGCCCAACAGCGGCAACAGCATCGCCGTCAGCGCCAACACCAAGAAGGCTTTCACTCGCCGCGGCACTCCCGCACCGATACCGGGCATCCCCATCAGCATCAAGCTCAGGCGCGTTAGCACGAGCATGAACAGCAGCAGTTGGTTTTGGCCGATTTCTGTCAGCAAATCCATCGGGCGAGCCTTTGATAATCCTTGGGAACGGCAGCGGTCGCTATGGGCCGATCTGACCGGCGCTGATGTACAATTCCCTCGCGAATTCGACCATCCGTTGGATCATCCAAGGCATGCAGACGATCATCGTGGTCGCCATCGCCAAGATCTTGGGAACAAACGAAACGGTTTGATCCTGAATCTGCGTCAACGCTTGCACCAACCCAATGATCAATCCGGCAGCCATCCCCATGAACAGCAGCGGCGAGGCGATGATCACCGCTTGCAGCAAGGCTTCGCGAACAAAATCGGCGGCGGAGTTTGCGTCCATGTCTCTTCCTGTGATGTCTTTCCGTTGGGGCTTTCGCCCGATGTCGCTGGCTGGCTGGGTGTGTGTCGTCGTGGTGGGTGGTCGCGTCGTCAACCAGGGATCGTGCCGAAACTGTCGAGTAACATTTGCACGACCAGACGCCAGCCGTCGACCAGAACAAACAGCAATAACTTAAAGGGCAGCGAGATCACTCCCGGCGGCAGCATCAACATACCCATCGAAATCGTGACGCTGGCGACGACGATGTCGAGGATTAAGAAGGGGAGATAGATCTTGAAGCCCATCAAAAACGCGACCTTCAATTCGCTGAGCATATAGGCCGGCAGCAACACGCGGATCGGCACATCGGCCATCTCCGTTGGGGGCGGTCCGTCGACGTAGCGGAAGAAGAGATGGACGTCGTCGTAATTCCCGGCCGCCGCGATCTGGCGGCTCATGAATTCACAGATCGGCGCCTTGCCGATATTCCACGCATCTTCAAGGCTCATCTCGACCGCAGGGTCGGTGTAGGGCTGGATCGCGTCTTTGTAGACCTGATGCCAAATCGGTCCCATCACAAACAGCGTCATGAACATCGCGATGCTGGTCATGACTTGGCTGGGAGGCAATTGTTGCAACCCCATCGCTTGTTTCAACAATCCAAACACGACGATGATCCGCACGTAGCAGGTGGTCATCAACAGGATCGCTGGGGCCAGGCTGAGGACTGTCAGCAACAGCATGATCTGCAGACTGCTGCTGAGCCCCTCGGGACTGGTCCAATGCTCGGGGCCCTGGCGGACAAAGTCCATCGGATCGTCTAACCGAATCGGCGTCTGCGTGATCACTTCCTGCGCGCACAAGTCGGCGGTGCTGATCGTCGCAGCAACGCAGCCGAGCAATACAGTGGTGATCCAACCTCGTCGCATCCGTGCACACCGCTTGGAGAGGAAACCGTCCTTAGGTTGGCTGAGGGTAGAAAACCAGGGCGTTCAGCGGAAGAGAAGTTAGGAAAAATCGAAACTTTGATTCAAGTTCGGGGCGTGCTAGCAACGCGGTTAATCTTTGTCGATTTTGGCGACTATCGCAGCCGAAGAAAAGGAAGTCATGGATGTCCGATTCCATAGTCGACGAATTGATGTGTAGCTAAACAAGGGTTCGCTGCTAGCGGATTAAATCAATCGATAGCATGCTCGGCCAAAGCACCTTCTGCAGGTCGCAGCCTTGCCACCCCCGATCCATGCGAACCAGACCGCACACCTCCCGCATTGCCCCTGTAAAAACTGGACGAGGAATCTCATGAAGAATCGATCGGCGACCCGTTTCGCAATCCATTGCATTCTGTTTGGAAGTGTTTCGCTCTGCACGCTGAGCAACCTCGATGGGGATGAAAGCGTTCTGATCCCATCGGGCGATTTCCCGGCGATCTTTGCTCCGACAAGCGAGCCAGAATCGCCTGAAAATCTTCCCGCCGTGGCGGAACCAGAGGCGATCACGCCCTACGTCGCTCAGCGATTCCAGGAAACAAACAACCAACTAACCATCAATCCAAGCGTCCCCGTAGCCGAAGATGCTAGCGATGGCGAAATCGTTCGCGAGCGATACGACGACGGATCGGTCCGAGTCGAACGGAGCGTGATGCAGGACGAACACGGCAACTTCGTCAACAACGGCACCTTCCGGATGTACAATCCCGCCGGCAGCCCGATCGCCGAAGGGCACTTCCAGATGGGCAACCGACACGGCGAATGGCGGCGTGTTTACGCAACCGCCGACGCTAGCTTATTAAGCGCTTACCCGTACAACGAATTCGAAGCCCCGTTTGTCTCCAAGGCGACCTTCGCTCACGGGCAACTGCACGGCAGTTGGATCATCAGCGACGCCGATGGCAAGATCGTCAGCGAGATTCCGTTTCGCAATGGGCTGCGGCACGGCCAAGCCGTCTGGCATCATCCCGGTGGCGAGCGGATGTATATCGCCAACTACCGCGACGGAATGCTCGAAGGGGTGATGGCCGAATACGACGACGCCGGCGCCGAACTAACAAGCTACACATTCCAGGATGGGCGGCGAGTCGAACGCGAAATCGAACGCTACAAGAGCCAACAACCGAAAGCCGACATCCGCTACCTTTCGGCTCAACAGACACTGAAACAACGCGACGATTGGTGGAATGCCAAGCCGGCGGTCTACGAGACTTCGGGCAAGCGTTTGAAACATGGCGGCTTTGTCGAATATCACCCCAACGGCCAGAAGAAGTCGACGGGAACGTATGCCGAGGGGCGTTTGACCGGCGAATTTTCCAGCTGGTATGAAAACGGCCAACGCGAAACCCAAGGCTTCTACCAAGACGGAGCCCCTTCGGGTGCATGGGCCTGGTGGCATGCCAACGGGATGCGTCGCGCCGAGGGAAGTTACGCCAACGGAGCTCCCGAAGGGCAATGGACCAGTTGGACGCCCGATGGCAAAGTTGCCAAACGGCAGAACTACAGCGAAGCCAACCAATCGGACATCGCGAGAAATCGCACGCCAGCACCAACTCCGAAGCGGCCTAGCTCTGCTAGCAACCAGCGTCGGGTGCAGCGTTAGCGGACCGAGACCACGGACCTACGACGCGCTGTGACTGAACAGACTGCGTCGCGGGGCCGACTGGGAATCGAGAAACCCACTGGCGGTCTTACCATCGCCGGCATCTTTCATCGCTTCGGCAAAGGTCGCTCGGGCCTTGCCGGTGGCGCGAGCCAGCAGGTCGTTGACTTCGCCCGGTTCGGTGAATTCGGTCAACGTCGTGACGCCGGTCTGCGTCAACGCGACCAACAACACGCGATCGCCGCACTTCACCAAAGCCGCTTGGTGGCGGGGATCGATCTGCGATGTGCCGAGCACCGAAAACAGCTCTTTATCGAGCGCTCCGCCTTGGCGTCCGGATGTCTTGCGAGACAGCCAGACGAATCCACAGAACAAGCCAAGCACAATCGCCAGGCTGCTAATCACGGTGAACATCGGTCCGGTAGAGGCTTTATCTTCGGGGGCGGTCGGATCGGCGCTACTGCCTGCCGGAGGCAACGGGATCGAGGTCCGCGCCGCCGCTTCCCGAGGTTCCGCGGCCGCCGGTTCGTTCAGCGGTTGGATCGAATAACTTGGATTCGAAACCACGCGTGGCAAAGGCTCTTGCGCCGCAACGGGCAGCATTCCGAGTAGTGTCAGCAGCAGCAAAGCGGTGTATCGCAACATCGTTCAGGCGTTGCCTCCGCTGACCAGTTCGGTGACCCGAACGCAGAAACTTTCGTTCAGCACCAAGACTTCGCCGCGCGCGACCAGGCGATCGTTGACAAACACATCGACTGGATCGCCGGCCAAGCGGTCCAATGCAACAACCGATCCGCTGCGCAGCTGCAGCACATCTTCGAGTCGCATGTGGGTGCGGCCAAGTTCGATCCGCAGATCGAGATCGACATCGCTGAGGATATTCAGCGAAACGAGATCGTCGGTCCCCGCTTCGCTTTGCAGTTCGTCCAGCGGAAAAGGTTGGGGATTGGCCGCGGTCGGTGCCGCCGGTCCATCGGCAGCCGCTAGATCGGCCTGTGCCTGATCGAGCAACTGCTCCATTCCGGCAGTCGACCGGGCATCGTCGCCCCCGCCAGAATCGGTCGACGGCGGCGGGTTCTGAGTCTGCGATCCATCATCTGACATCGAACGGCCTTCGCTAGGTTGCTATCATTCTTCGCGAACTTTGTATTGCTTGAAACCGACCGACAGCAGGATCGGTTCTTCCAGCAGGGCATTACATGTCGTCAAAATACGCCGTTCGATCAAGCCCAATTGATTGTCCTGCAGTTCCTCCAGCCGCGAATTCCGCACGACCATTCGGATCCCGTGCTGCAGCCGGCCCTCCTTTTCCTCAAATTCCTTGGTCATCATCTCTTTGTTCTTCTGACGCAACGTCCCAAACAAACGGAATTCGACCGCGTACTGCCGCTCGGTTCCCAGCGGAGAAAAGGTTTCGCCAAACGACCCCAGCTGGAATTCGATCACCTTCTTTTCGTCGTCTTCCTTTTTGATCTCGACTTCGCTTTCGTTTTGGACCTCTTCGATCAGCTGCGATTCGGCCATCGCGGCCACTTCATCAGCCGACGGGACCATGAAGAAGAACAGCAGCGTCTCGACGATCACAACCGCGGAAACAAACCCGACGATCATCAGCTTCTTGCTTTTGGGAGCCGCAGGCGGTGTCTCTTCGCCTTCGACGTTTTCGTTGTTGTCTGCCATCGTTATTGCCTCTCCTGTCCGGATTCAGGAATGATGTTCTTTTGACGTTCGACGTTGGTTCCAATCAGATCGGAAACCGTCTCGTCCAACAGGAAGACTTCGACCCGCGGGTTCTGCTGCTGCTTTGCCGGGTCGGCAGCGACGCTCATCGGTTCGCTGTCAGCCGCCGCGGCGATACGGCAGCGTCGCGGATCGATCTGGTGATGATTTACTAAATAGTCGTAGACCTGGACGGCTCGCGAATAGGCGAGATTCATCGGCTGGCGAATCGAGACAGCTTTAGCGGCCGTCCGCGCCGACGTATGCCCGCGGATCTCGATCTTCTGCGGCTTGCCTTTGAGTTCATCAGCGATCCCATCGAGAGCCGCTTTTGCGTCGGCCCCCAATTCCGCCTCTCCCTCGGGAAAGAAGACGACAGTCCCCACGGCGGTCAAACGCCCTGGACGGATGATCCGCACCGTCGGTTGTTCGCCGACGGGCGCTTTCGCTTTGACGCCGCCGTTGTGTGAATCGAGTCGCTTGGCGCGGCCCATCGTCGCGAGGACTTCGAAAGCCGTTTCGCGAGGCTTGGCTTCGCCCGGCGACATGCTTTCCATCGACCGTTCGTGACCAAATTGCTGCCGCATCGATTCGACAAGCGCCTGGTACTTATCCTCTTCCTTGATCTCGCTGAGCGATACCAACATGATAAAAAATGTCAACAGCAACGACATCATATCGCCAAACGTGACGACCCATTCTGGGATCGCTGCTGCGTCATCACCACCGCCGTCATCGTCCATTTCGAATCTATCCCGTTGACCTAAAAGGTGTCTATTCTGAGTCGCGTTGTTTTGGCGGCAGGTAGGTCCGCAGTTTCTGTTCGATCGCTCGAGGACTTTCGCCCGATTGGATCGCCAACACGCCGCGGATCGCGATCTCCATCGAGACCATTTCCTGGCGACTGATCAAACCCAACTTCTCCGCAAACGGTGAGAAGAAGACGTTGGCCACGATCGCTCCGTAAAGCGTGGTGATCAACGCGACCGCCATACCGGCACCAATGCTCGAAGGGTCGGACATGTTGCTCAACATCATGATCAGCCCCATCAGGGTTCCGATCATTCCGTAGGCCGGTGCGAAACGTCCCAGTTGATCCATCACGGCTTTGCCATCTTTATGGCGAATCGCGATCGCGCTGACCTCGGTTCGCAACACCTCTTCGACACCTTCGGGAGTGCTGCCATCGACAGCCATCTGCAAACCGGCTTTCACCAGCGGATGATCGACATCGGCGATCTTGCTCTCCAACGCCAGCAGCCCATCGCGGCGGGCCGTTTCAGCCAACTCGACGATCTGTTTGATCAACGCTTGCAGATCGGGAGCCTTATTTAAGAAGACCTTCATCGCCACCATCGGCGAACCGACCATGTTTTTCATCGGGAAACAGATCAACGCAGCCGCCACCGCACCACCGATCACAACGAGGAACGAAGGGAGGTCGATGAAGGCGCTAAACGGCGCTGAACCAAGTGCGATCGAGCCCAAGATCAGGCCCAAGGCCAAGATCACGCCGATGAGACTTGCAATATCCATAGTCGGGGGTGCCGTCTGTTCCGAATCAAAAAGGACGAATTACGCGCCGCAATGAGGAGACATTGTCGGCAGCAGTTGCTTTTGCTGTTGATAACCAATCGCTCGATCGACGACTTCATCCATCGACTCTCGCACGATGAAACGTTCCCCCGTGGTCAGGGTCACGAACGTGTCGGGGCGATTCTCGACATAACGAATCAGTTCGGCATTCAAGATGAATGCTTCCCCATCAATTCGCGTGAGCTTGATCATGGATAGTTTTGCCGATCGATGCGTCGACGCATTGTTCGCGTCGCCATGCGGAGTCACTTGGTCGATGATGCCCAAATACAACATCGAAGCCTCTGATCAACTGTAGAACACGCTGGCCCAAATGCACCGCGATCGAGAAGAATTGTCCACGATGCTGCGAAGCCAACGATCACCAGCCGACAGCAAGGCGTTGGTTTATCGTGGTTGTACCGGTCGCAGCGATCAGTCGTCCCAACCGACCACACGAATCACAATCCGTTGCACCGTGACTCAGGCGAGTCCCCAGCGGCGTCGCAAGATCCACTCGCCACTCAGCAAAGCGACAACCAGCGCGGCGGCAGCCCAATGATTCCAGATCGGGCGAGAGGGAAGTTCGCGGAGCCGGATCGTTCGCCCGGCAGGCAATTCGGCCAACAGCGATTCCGCCGCCTGTTCCGCCGTCAGCAATTTGCCGCCGCTGATCCGGCTCGCTTCATCCATCGCGATCAACGCCGCGTGTCCCTCCAGAAATTCGCTCGATGGCGATTCGATCCGCACCGCGACCGGGTCGGGCGGTTGGGCCAGCACAGGGTCGATCAACCGGATCCAATAGTCGCCCGGTGGCAGATCGTTGGCCGTCCCCCGCAGCAACTGCGGATCGCTTGTCGGATACAACGTCTCCAATCGCGGCGAATCGCCATCGCGGCCGATCGCGACACGAGCCTGTCGCGGACTCTCCGATTTGGGCAGCGTCAACTCGATCGGCAACGGTTGCCCTTCGGTAAACCGACTCCCCGAAACCTGCAGGCGAGCCGATTCGATGACGTCGGTCCGTTTGCGGCGAGCCAATTTCCGGACGACTTGCAACCAATAGCGTTCGTGGAGGTTGTGCGCCGACGATCCGCTCAGCCAACGAAACGACTCGTCGCTCAACTGCAGCCAGACCTGCCCAGCCCCAACAACTTGGCTTACAACCACCGGCAACGAAGCTGTCTGCTGAGGCGAGTCGCCGGTCGCCAGGATCACCTGTGCGGCTGGCTTGAGCTCGGCGGATCGCATCAGCCAATACAGCGGCGGCAGTTGCGACCACTGGATCCCGGCGGGCAGCGGCAGGTCGCCGGCGGCTTGCCCCAACCGCGTTCGCTCGACCACCAGCGGCCGCGATTGCGGACCGGCGGGAGCTTGCAAGCCGCGGGGATCGACCGGGATCAGATCGGCCAACGCCGATCCGTTGGGAATCGCCAACCGGTTCTCCGGGCCAGCGACAACAACCAGTCCCGTCCCGCGGGATCGCACCAGTTCGTCGATCTGACCGAGCATCAATTCGCCCAACTGGTCGACGTCGGCATCGCATAAGATCACCACGTCCAAGGCTTCCAATTCGTCCGGCTTGACCGGTGGCAGCGCGGCCGCCGAACGATCCTGTTCGGCATAACGTGGGTCGCCATCCTGCAGCACGCTGGTCAAGCGGATCAGATTTTCCGCCGCGTTGCCTTGTCCTTGAGCCCGTTCCAACAAGTGCTTTAGAAAACGGAACTCGTAGCTCGGCTGTTGAGCGATCAGCAGCACGCCGATCGGTTCGTCGCGAACCACCAGTCGCATCGGCTTGCGATTGTTGTCGGTAAAGATTTCGCCATCGATCGGCGGCACAACCACCTGCAGATTCCAGATTCCCGGTCGATCGGCGGTGAAGGTCAGCGGAACGACGGTCCGCGTCGGCGACGTTTCCATCCGCACTTGTTGGCGAGCCAGCAGCGCATCGGAATCGCGATCGCGCAGCTCGACAGCAACCTCGCTTCCCGCTGGCGCGGTGCCACGCAGCAGCACGCGAACCTGCACTTCATCCCCCAGGAACGCCCGGTCGTCGGCAACAACTTCGTCGATCGCAAGCTCCGGCGGCGGTTGCTCCCCGCCTAAGCCGACGGTCCACAGCGGAATGTTCTGCGCCGCCAATCGATCGGCTGCGACGCGCAAACTGGCACCGTCGGTAACGATCCCGTCGGACATCAAGACGACCGCCGCCGTCGAACGACCGCGTTGGGCATTGGTCAACTGCAGCAGCCCGTCTCCCAAGCGACTCGATTGACCATCGGCTTGCAGTTCGGCGACCGAACCCATCGGGCGGATCTGTTCGCTGACCGCGTACATCTTTAAGCGATACCGTTGCTCGAGCGCCTGCACCCAATCGGGCTCGGCCAACAATCTTTGGGCGCGAGCCAACCGATTGATCCCGACGTCGCTGGCCGAGTCACCCGCGGGCAACTGCATGCTGGCCGAATCGTCGACCAGCATCAGCAGATCGGGCAGATCGGTCTCGAAAAACGAGAGCCGCCAACCGCCAAGCATCAGAAACAGCCCAGCCAAAGCGGCCAGCCGCAGCGTCGACAACACAACGGTCTTCCGCCACGCGAGCTGCTGGGCGACCAACAACCACGTCGTCCAACCGGCGATCGCCAGGAACAACACCGCCAGCCCCCACGCTGGCAGCGGCCAAGCGTGTTGCAATTCCCAGCTGATGTCGACGGCTAATATCATCCGTTGAAACGTTCCCACAGTTTGGCGTCTGGCGGATTCCAAGAGGCCGGCGATCTCGGCGAGCGATTACGCATCGGGCTTCGCTTCGGCAGCGCTGCCGGAATTGCGAACCGCCGGTTTCTTCGCCTTCTTCGGACGCCGCTCTTTCCCCGCGCTGCCGCTCCGTTCGGGATGCAATTGGGCGAGCGTTTCTTGCAGTTCGGCAAGCTTCGCCTGAGTCGCTTCGATCTCGTCGGTCAAACGCTGCGCCAATTGTTCCCGCTGGTCGAAGAACGCCTGCACGTCGTCCAGCAGCGAACCGCTGCCGCCGCCAACTTCCGGTTCGGTCGCCTCCACCTCGTCGCTCTCGCTCGGAAGGTTCTCGTCGCCGCCAGCCTCGGCTTCGTCGTCGCTCGGTTTATCTTCGTCGCTGAGTGGCGCGTCGGTTTGGTCCTCTGTGGCGGTTGCCGCGTCGGCGGCATCACTGGTCTCGGGAGCGGCGGCGGCGGTCGACGATTCGGAAGCGGATGTTGTGGAAGCGGACGCGGCATCTTCGCGTCGCGGTGATTTTTTGGGCACTTTAGAATTCAGTCCTCATGAAAGCGAATTAAGGCAAGTTGCATGCGACCAGGCAAAGCAACCCTAGGCAAGCTAAGCAAGGTATGTCAATCGTTTCTATAATTCCGTGGCGTGCGATCCCATTGCCTCTAAAAGGGTGGAAATCGCTACAACACATTCCGTGGTCGGTCCGATTATTACAAGCATCAGGTTAACACGGCAACCGATCGAAATGGAAACCCGTTGCTCCCCATCGGATTCTATTCCCCGGTGCCGCGAAACCCTGAGTTTTCACTGTCTTCAAGAGTCTTCAATGTTTGCACGCTACCGGAGGAACTACTCGATGAAATGGAATTTGTCTTTTTAATATAGTGTCGCCGCATCCACATGTTGGACCGTCTGAGTTATGCCCCTAACTCAGACGGAACCGACGGATGCGTCGACAAATGCGATTCGCCCCTTCCGAGCGAGTGGTCACCAACTTTTGGAGATCACTCGCTCTTTTCGTTGCTACAGCAACCATGGATCGCAAATCGCCCGACCGTCGGTCCGCTGTGGCGCTCGCAAACCAACTAACGCAGTCGCAACTGACGGCTGCCCCACGATTCCGCCACCAAACATCCAATCAAACAGGCCAGCACAATTTGGAACAGCGGCACCCCCGTCGTTTCCAAAGCTTGCGGTTCTGGTTTCGCTTCGACCGCCCCATCGTCGGCTCCACGCAACCGCTCCGGCAGTTGTGCGGTCTCGATCATCGCAAGGTCGCTCTCCGCCACCGGCGGATTGATGACAAACCGGCCAACCGTTTTCCCGTCGCGCTCGACTGGATAGACGCCCGCATCGCGCGATGTGGAACCATCCGTAGTGTCAGCCGCACCGGTTTCGGTCTGCGTTACCGCAACCGATTCCTGCATCAACGGGATGAAGCTGGGCCATAGAGCGATTGCATTCCAAGCTTCGCCGTCGGCGCCAGCTTGCGGATTGACGGCTGTTGCCATGACCAACAGATGAGCTCCCGACGCGAGCCGTTTGGACAATAACAGCGGATCGCCATCGCCGATGCCAAGGACTGTTTCGATACTCGAGTCTGCCGCCGGATCGATCTTCCAGTAGCGAAAGATCGGCGTCGTGATCAATCCGCTGTCGGGATGCGATTGAAACGGTTTGCTGATCCGATGGCTGTATCCTTTGGGATCGATTGGATATTGATCGACGTCGGCGAGCGATTCGATACGCCCGATCGAAAGCGGATCGCCCGGATCGCCCGATGAAAATTCTCGGTTAAACGTTTGCGGGTCGATGCCCGGGCCAAGCCACAGCATCGCGCTGTGCCCCTGCCGCAGATAAGATCGCAGCCAGCGAGCGTCCTCGCTGCGCAGCGGTCCCCAATCGCATAACACGATGAAATCGAAGCCATCCGGCGGCAATTGGCTCAGCCGCTGCGAGGCGATCTGTTGGACATCCAATTGCCCGGCCGTGCCGCTCCGCAGCGCGGTCGCGACAAACCGCGTCGCCGCCGCGTCGGCACCGATGCAAGCCACTCGCAACTGCGACCGCATCTCGACCACCAGGCGTCGGATGTTGTCGGCGTTCAAATCGTCGTCGGGAATCTTAACCGCCAGCACATGTTCCCCGGCCGGCAACGCGACCTGCCACGCGACATCGCTGCGAGCACCCGGATCGATCGCGATCCGGCGACTCTCCCGGACCACGTCGTCGACCAATAACTGAACCAACATCGGATCGCTGCCACTCTGCGGTGATCGCGCGATCCGGCTGTGGAGTTGCAGCGGTTGCTGAGCTACAAAAAATCCGGGATCGGCGTGGAAGGCGTCGATGTGCGAGTTATCGACATCGCGGTTGCCGACGTCGACGATCGCCCAACTCGCATGTGGCGAGAGTTTCGTCTGCGCAGGGACGCTTCGCCAGGAAAGAGCTTGCAGATCGGCGAAGATCGCGACCTCGACGTCGCCCGACCACAACCGATCGCTGTTGATTTCATCGATCCGCCGAGAGACGTTTTCGATCGCCAGGCCAAATGCGGTTTCGCTGTCGGTCGGTTGCAGCGACGCCAGCGTTTGCTGCATCTCGACTGGATCATAGGTGATCGTATCGACGATCCAGTCGTTTTGGGCACTTGCCTGCAGCAACAGGAACCCGTCGCCGGGGTGCGCATCGTCGCACCGCCGGGTCGCCGCAGCGATCGCGTCGGACCACCGCGTTCCGTCGTCGTGGCGCGTCTTCATCGACATCGATCCGTCAATCACTAGGATCTGCAAACGCGGCCTGCGATCGAGCGGAACGTCCGCCGAAGCATCGATCACCGGATCGGCGAGCGCGATCGCAAACAGCACGATTGCCAGCACCCGCAAGGCCAACAGCAGCCATTGCCACAGTCGAAACTTTCGCTGCGATTTCTGTTGCGCCGCGATCACAAACTGGACTGCAGCCCAGCGGATCGAACGCCGCTGGCGACGCGAAAGCAGATGCAACACGATCGGAATCGCTGCTGCGGCCGCCCACAGCAACATCCAGCTGCTTGTAAAAAGGCCTAAAAAAAGCAGCTCATTTCCCATCGTGTTGGTTGTCGAGAAGGGGGTTTCAAAGAAAATAGACTGCTTCGCAATACCACAAGCACCGGCTTGCTGGCGTCGACTCCATTTCCAATTCTCTCAAATTGCAATGAATAACACTAGCAGCTTCAAGGTATTGTTTCTGATCGCCCTGATCGGGACCGTCGTGGGATGCAAGAGCGAGCCCGCCGATCGGCCCGAGGAAACGCCAGCCGAAGCGGTCGAAAAGGCTCCCGCATCGGACGCGCCAGCCGAATCGGAAGCGACTGCCGCGATGGATGATCCCGAATCGCAGCCGGGCGTGATCGTGATGGACGCCGACCAGCTGCTAGCCAACCGCTTGCCCGCCGAACAGGCGAGCCAAGGTTGGGTGCGACTGTTCGACGGCCAAACCTTCTTTGGATGGCAGATCGCTAGCCAAGCGAACTGGCAGATCGACGATGGGGTGCTGAGTGTCGATGACGGCGAAAAGGGGCTGATCTGCACCACCACGCGTTGGCGCGATTATCAACTGTCGCTGGAATTCAAAGCCTCTCCCGAAACCAACAGCGGCGTTTTTCTGCGAACGAACCTGTTCCCAACCGATCCGACGGTCGACTGCTATGAATTGAATATCGCTTCGGTCGACAACCCCTTCCCGACCGGCAGCTTGGTGCAGCGGGAACCGAAAAGCAGCGCCGACATCGCCGCATTCGATTACGACGTGTGGCATCGATACGACATTCGCGTCGAAGGTGCGACCGTCAACGTGAAGCTCGACGGCGTGGAAATCCTCAACTTCGTCGATCCCAACCCATTGCCCGCCGGCTTGATCGGTCTGCAATACAACGGCGGCCCGGCAGCGTTTCGCGATATCCGCGTCCGACCGCTGGGACTCGATTCGTTGATCTCCGAGAAGATCGAAGACCACTGGGTCCGCTATCCCGAGATGGAAGGGGATTACCAGATGACCGACGACGGGATGCAGATCACCGGCGGTCGGGCTCAACTGGAATCGAAGGCTCAATACGACGACTTTGCCCTGCTGGCCGAAGTCCGCACCAACGCGGCAGCTTTGAATTCGGGGATCTTCTTCCGCTGCATTCCCGGCGACGTGATGATGGGATACGAATGCCAGATCTCTAACGCCACGATCGAAGGCGATCCGATGTTCCCGGCCGATTGCGGAACCGGCGGATTCTTCCGTCGCAAGGATGCTCGGATCGTTGCCGCCGACGATCAGGAATGGTTTTCGATGCTGTTGATCGCCGATGGATCGACGATGGCGACGTGGGTCAACGGACTGCAGGTCAGCGAATGGAGCGACGATCGCGCCCCCGACGCCAACCCACGCAAGGGTCAACGCCTGGAAGCCGGTACGTTGATGCTGCAAGCTCACGATCCGACGACCGATATCCACATCCGCCAACTGGCCGTCGCAACCCTCGCCGCCCCCGTCGAAGAAGCGAAGCCCGAAGCCAAAGCAGAAGTGCAACCCGAATCGACGGAAGAAGCCAAGGAAGAGCCGAAGGAAGAGGCAAAGCCTGAAGCGAAAGAAGAGCCACAGCCCGAGGCGAAAGAGGAAGCGAAAGAAGAGAAAAAGCCCGAGGTGAAGGAAGAGGCAAAACCGGAAGCCAAGGAAGAAGCGAAGCCAGAAGTCAAGGAAGAGGCGAAGCCAGAGGCGGCGGAAGAAACGCAGGAGTAGGCCGGGCGAGCGTTTTGCCGGGCGAGAGTGGCCAGGGGCGAGCGGATCGATTCAAATCGGGGGATGTCGCGACGGGCTGGACCAGCCCTTTATAATGATCGGCCCTCGATTGGTTTGACTGGATCGAGGCCATTCCTTTAACGAAAGCTCCACGATGAAAAAAATCGCCTCCCTGCTTGGAATCTGCCTACTCTCGACCACCTGTTTCGCTCAAGCGACCGCGACAACTCTGAAGCCTGTCGCTCTGCAGGCCGGCACCGCAGCGATCTCTCCCGCGAATTCGCGGATCGATTTTGTTGGCACGCACGAAGGGGACAAGCCCGATCCGCGCAAGGGTGGCTTCGGCAAGTTTACGGGCCAAGCGAAGGTCGCCGCCGATGGCTCGCTGCAATCGATCGCTTGGGAGATCGAAACCGGATCGCTGTTTACCGAGATCCCCAAGCTGACCGGACACCTGAAGAACTCCGACTTCTTCGACGTCCGCGAATATCCAAAGGCTTCGTTCCAATCGACTTCCGTCGCCGCCGGTTCGGGTGAAGGGAACTACATCGTCACCGGTGATCTGACGCTGCTGAAGGCGACGAAGTCGATCAAGATTCCCGTTTCGGTCGACGTCTCCGCCGAAGGGCTAACGCTGCACAGTAAATTCAAAATCGATCGCACGCAGTTCGGAATGAACTACGGTCAAGGCAAGGTGAGCAACGATGTCCAGATGACAGTTGCCATCGGCCAGCCGACCGAAGCGGCGGGACGCTAACGTGTTCTCGATCCAGGACATCCTCTACGGCGGGTGCTTGCCCGCCGTGGTTGCGGTGCTTTCCTTTGTTACAGCATCGCGTGTATTGCCCGAACGGGTCGGATCTCGCTACGCTTCTGCTGCCGCGTTGACGCTCGGCTTTCTCGCCGGATACGCGATGCTCGCGCTCGGGCCCTGGGCAGCGGAATCGCACTGGCACTGGCTCCCCTACGCGCTGCTGATCGCATCGGTCGCCGGACCGATCGCCGCGGCCGAGGGTGTACATGCCGTCGAACGCTGGCTGATGTTTGCGCTCATGGGCGGCGTGGTCGCCTGGTTCTTAGTCCCCGACTGGGACGATCTGCAGCCGTCGTGGGCGGTCCATGCCAGCGTCTTGGCGATCTATATCGCTTGCCTGGCCGGCGGTTTGGAATCGTTGGCTCGGCGGATCCCGGGACCTCTGTTGCCCGCAACGCTTTGGATGACGCTCAGCGCTGCCGCCGTGGCGTTGGCTCTCTCGGGCAGCCTACGTTTCGCTCAGATTGCCTTGGCCGGTGCAGCGGCGATGTTTGGACTGACGCTCCTCGCCTGGTTTCGCCCGACGAAGACGTCGTTGGTCGGCTGCGGTTTTGCTGTCGCGGTGCTGACCGCGGGGGCGTTGTTGATCGGGCGAGTCAATTCGTTCAGCGAAGTGCCTTTGGCAACGTACCTGTTGATTCCGCTGGCACCGCTGGCGTTGTTCGCCAGTCTCGCCGGACCACTCTCTCGCAGCGAAGGTTTTAAAGGCGTCGTCGTTCGATTGGCGCTGCCGATCTTGCTGCTTGGCATCGCGGTCGGCCTAGCGATCGCCGCCGAAGCCGGTTCCGAAGAGATGGACTACAGCATGCGGCAACTCCCGCAACGACTTAACGCTTCTCCGATTCAGCTCGACGCGCTTCTTTAAACAACGCCTTCAGTTCCTCGCGCGCGGCGTTCAAGAAGTTCATCGCCGGCTCGGTTTGGTAATCGGGGTAGGTCCATGGATGCACCTTCCAGCTGCCGCCGGTGAACGACATCGTGACCTCGGCAAAGATGCCGTCGCGGAGATACAGCCGATGGTCGCGGTCTTTGGTCGTGGCCAGAACAAACTTGGCCAGCGTGAGGTAGCCCGAATCGAGATTCAACGGGCGGTCTTCGGGATAGCTGTTCTGCGCCTTGAAATCGAGCTCCCATTGATTGGTCAGCAGCTTCCAATCGGCAAGCTGTTGCGGATCGCGGAGCGGTTCAAAGGCGAAGATCTGTTTCTTCAGATCGTTGCCCATCTCGGCTTGGTAATAATTGGTCATGTCGAAGGCAAACAACTCGCTCTTCAGCCGGACCTGGAACCCGGCGGCGGCAAACGTTTCGACTGACCAATCGAGCGCGTCGTCGTATCGCGTGGTGATCGCGCACAACGGCATCACGCTCTCTGGCATTCGCACAACACCCATTACTGAACCGACCTTTTCTTGGATAGAATAGACGTTTTGAAGTACCCGGTCGACGAACCCTCGCGACTTCGTTCGACCTGAAATGACACGATCCGTTTCGATCGACGCGAAGGTGCCCCGCGTGGCATCGACCGATCTGCAGCAGAACAAAGGCCTTTTTCCCGATGACCAAATCAACGCACCCTTGGCTGGCGGATCGCACGGCGGCTTTCGACAGCAGCGGCATCCGCCGCGTCTTCGATCTGGCGGCCACGCTGAAGGATCCAATTAACCTGTCGATCGGTCAACCCGACTTCGATGTCCCCGACCCGGTCAAGCAAGCCTGCATCGCTGCGATCAACTCCGGCAAAAACGCCTACTCCCAAACCCAAGGGATCGCACCGCTGCGCGATAAACTGCAATCGCAGCTGGACGCCCAATACGGGCATGCCGATCGCAAGGTCTTCGTGACCAGCGGCACCAGCGGCGGGTTGGTGCTGTCGATGTTTGCGATGGTCAATCCGGGCGACGAAGTGATCTTCTTCGATCCCTTTTTTGTGATGTATCCGCCGTTGATCAAGCTGGTCGGTGGCGTGCCGGTTCCGATCGACACCTATCCCGACTTTAAGATCGACATCCAAAAGGTCGCCGATGCGATCACGCCTCGCACCAAGATGATCCTGTTGAACAGCCCCGGTAATCCGACGGGTGTGATCGCGACCGAACAGGAGCAACGAGAGCTGGCGGCGCTGGCTGCCGAGCGTGGGATCGCATTGGTATCCGACGAGATCTACAGCCGCTTCTGTTACGCCGACCGCTTCATTTCGCCGGCCGAATTCAACGATCAAACGATCGTGATCGATGGCTTCAGCAAAAGTCACGCGATGACCGGATGGCGGGTTGGATTTGTCCACGGCCCGACCGAAGTCGTCGAGACGATGACCAAGTTGCAGCAATATTCGTTTGTCTGCGCCCCGCAGCCGGCTCAATGGGCGGCGCTCGAAGCGATCGACGTCGATGTCGACGACTACCGCCAACAATATCAAGGCAAACGCGACCGGATCATCGACGCCCTGAAAGACGACTACGAAATCGAAGTCCCGGGCGGCGCGTTTTACATCTTCCCGAAAGTCCCATGGGGAACGGGAACGACGTTTGTCGAAGCGGCAATCGCGGCGGGGCTGTTGATCATCCCCGGCGGGATCTTCAGCGGTCGCGACACCCACTTCCGAATCTCCTACGCCGCCAGCGACCAGACGATCGATCGCGGCATCGAAGTCCTTAAGCAACTTGCCCGATCGGGCCCCAAGGCGTAGAGTGCCAGCCGATCGTGGCGGCGGATGCCTCGAGTCGACAAACTGTTTAGCCAATGTTTTTGCCCGCGACTTCCGGGCTTTGTGGTAAACTTTTGTTATGACTCTCAAGCTTTCGAAAGACTTATCGGATGCGTTGCATGCTAACGGCAGCAACGGATTGGAAGTTGTCGATCCCGACAGCAACCGCATATATTTCGTCGTCGATGCTGAAATTCATCGACAGGCGATGGAGGCGTTGCGTCGTCAGCAAGACCGAGAAGCGATCGCGCTGGGGATTGCAGAGATGGAAGCCGGCGAAGGGACTTCGGTCGACGAAGCCTTCGAAGGGATTCGGGCAAATCTCAGCCTGCCGCAGCGAACCACCGCCTGATTATTCTGCCGCAGGCTCGGGCCGACGTCCAGCGAAACGCTTTGTGGTGGGCAACGCATCACTCATCGGAACAAGCCGCCCGGTGGCTCGATCCGGTCCAATCGCAATTGGAGTCGATCGCGGAGTTCCCGGAAAGCCATTAGCTCGATCGGGCCCCAAGGCGTAGCGCACCGTGGATCATCGTAAGAAGAGATGATAGACCGGGTTGGCCGTTTCGTCGGCGTAGCGGTAACCCAAGGTGTCGATGAAGTCGGCAAAGGCCTGCAGTTCTGCATCGGGAACCTGGATGCCTACCAGGATCCTGCCGTAATCGGCGCCTTGATTGCGGTAATGGAACAGGCTGATGTTCCAGCTGGGGTGCATGCTGGACAGAAAACGGACCAGCGCGCCGGGACGCTCGGGGAATTCGAAGCGGTACAGCCGCTCGTTTCCCACAAGCCGGCTGCGGCCACCGACCATGTAACGCAAGTGTTCTTTGGCCAGTTCATCATCCTTGAGGTCCAACGCGGCGAAGCCTTCGGTGGCGAGCGACTGTTGAATTTCGGGCAGTTCCCCACGGCTGCTGATCGCTAGACCGACCAACACATGGGCTTCGCGTTCATCCGAGATGCGGTAGCTGAACTCGGTGACATTCCGCTGCCCAATGGTCTGGCACAATCGCTTGAAGCTGCCGCGCTGTTCGGGAATCGTGACCGCCAGCAGTGCCTCGCGTTCTTCACCCGCTTCAGCTCGTTCGGCAACAAACCGCAGCCGGTCGAAGTTCATGTTGGCGCCACAGGTGATCGCCACCAGACTTTCGCCTTGTAGGCCGTGCTGCGCGATGTACTGCTTCATTCCGGCGATCCCCATCGCCCCAGCCGGTTCCAAGATGCTGCGGGTATCTTCAAAGGCATCTTTGATGGCTGCACAGACCGCGTCGGTATCGACGGACACAAAACCATCGACCAATTCCCGCGTCAATCGGAACGTTTCGGTTCCAACAACTTTAACCGCCGTGCCGTCTGAAAAGAGTCCCACGTCGTGCAGCGGGACGACGCTGCCGGCATCGATCGATTGGATCATCGCATCGGAATCACCCATCTGAACGCCGATGACTTTGATCTCGGGGCGAACCGCTTTGATATAGGCAGCGACGCCCGAGATCAGCCCGCCACCGCCGATCGCCACAAACACGGCATGGATCGGATGCTGATGCTGACGCAGGATTTCCATCCCGATCGTTCCCTGACCCGCGATCACATCGGGGTCATCAAACGGATGCACAAAGACATATCCATGTTGCTGTTCGAGCTCCAGAGCGTGCAAATACGCGTCGGAATAACTGTCCCCATGCAGGACGATCTGGGCACCCAAGTCGCGGACGGCGTCGGACTTCAATTTCGGTGTTGTCACCGGCATCACGACGACAGCTTGGCAGCCTAGCTGGCGGGCGCTGAGCGCAACGCCTTGCGCATGGTTTCCCGCCGAAGCACAAACCACGCCGCGAGCCAGTTCCGCCGAAGAGAGTCGCGACATTTTGTTGTACGCGCCACGCAATTTGAAACTGTGGACCGGCTGTGTATCCTCGCGTTTCAGCCAGACCTGGTTGCCGAGCCGCGCGGACAATTTGTTCGCTCGTTCCAATGGCGATTCGATCGCGACATCGTAGACCCGGGCGTTGAGTATCCGTTGCAAGTATCCCAACAAGCGTTTATCCGTCATTGGCTCTCTCAATTCACATCGCTTCCGTTGACTCGATCCCGTTGCACCAAACCTATCGCAACAACCCTTCGGACAATCCCAGCATATGCCAAATCACCGTCGAGCGATCGGGGGCCTTGGTCCTAAGCCAACCCCACTGCTCGAGAAAATCACAGCAGGGACAGTCTATATTTTCGCGGAGAGCGATTGCCCATCCAGCGAGCGAGTTTTGTACCGCCCGAAAAGGAGCTCTGTCCCCGAATTGTTCCGCCTCCGGAATGCCTCGATGCTCCCGGAAGGATCGCAGATCGATATGCGTCCCCGTTGGGGGCGACGGGCGATTACGCGATCGAGTCCGGTGGTATTCGCTGCGCTCAAACCACCGGCTACCTTCTGTGGCCGCTTCGCGGTCCGTTGAATCTGGAACCTCGATCAGGGACAGTCTGCATTTTCGGGGAGAACGCCTGCCCGTCCAGAGAGCGACAGACCACGGATAGCGGACATTTGAAGAGGGCCGCAGGAGTACGCATCACGCACCTGCGGCGTTAAACTGCTCGGTAATCTTTAAAGTGACCGGATTGCGAGGGACTGCAAAAGCTCTCGTTAACTCCGATTAGTCCTGAGCGACAAAATGGATCGCTTCACCGCTGCGAGCCGCCAGCGGGATCTCTAGCGACTTGCTGGCGGCGACCGATTCGTTGCGAATCCCAACGTGGGTCCGCGTGGCGACTTGTGAGTCGTGGAAATAGCGTCGCGCCGTAAACGTTTGCTCGTCGCTGAGGAAGTCCAACGGCACCGACAGGGTCCGCGGTTGGTCGCCGTTCATCGCTCCCAAGAACCAATCTTTTCCGCTGCGACGGGCGATGACGGCAAACTCGCCGATCTCTCCTTGCAAGACGCGGGTTTCGTCCCAGACGACGGGCAGTTCCCGATAGAACTCCAGTTCCGGTTCGTCGCCGATCCGGCCTTCTGCCGTTGCGCCGGGACCGGCGGGGCGATCGTACCAGTAGAGGAATTGCCACGGGCTGTAGAAGCAGACGCCTTTGGCCAATTGATAGGCGTGGTTGGCGTTCCGCGTCACGCGGCTGTTGAAGTAGCAGATCGTATGGTCGGCCGCCCCACACAACATTCGCGTGAACAGAATCCGCAGCGTCTGTTGATTCGAAGGTGACGTTTCGTCGCCGCCAATTCCCTCTTGAGTCATCAGGTTGGGATAGGTCCGCTCGTAGCCGGTCGGTCGGTATTCATCGTGGATGTCGACCATCAATTGGTGCTCGGCGGCTTTGCGAACCGCGTCGTGCAACCACTGCGTCCACTTCTGCGGACCGACGTTTACAAATCCGTATTTGACTCCCGCGATGCCCCATTCTTGATAGAGGTCAAGGATTTGGTCGAGCTGTTTTTCCAGAGCTCGCCGGTTTACATAGACAATGATTCCGATCCCGTGCTGCTTGCCGTAACGGATCACTTCGTGAAGGTCCAATGGCCCGGCGGACCGTTTGGGATCGACGGTGATCGTCGATGCATCGGACGAATCGTCGTATTCGTGTCCGTACCATCCGGCGTCGTATTCGACATACTGCAACCCGTTGGCGACCGCGAAATCGATGCAGGCCTTTCCGCCGGCGGTCGTCAACGTCACCTCGCGGATGACTTTGCCGGGGCGAATCCAAGAGGTGTCTTCGATCGCGCAAGGATCGTTCAAATTTAAACTCAATGCGTTGTTGTTAAGCAGCTCCGCCGGCGAATCGGCGACCATCACGTAACGCCATGGTGTGGTGACACCTCCTTGGCAAACCACTTCGCTGGCCAATTGAGCCTGCAGCGCGTTGTCGACACCCTCGACAGGTTCCAACCGCATGCGAGCGTAATCGACCAACCGAGCTTCGCCGACGGCGAGGTATAGATCCTTGCGAGCCGACAGGACCAGCGGCCGTTCGCAGTTCTTCTTGACCTCTTGCAACTTGGTCTGTTCGTAGACACCTTGTGCCGAATAGACGGGCCAACATTTGTGATTTCCAGTAAACCGGAACTCGGTCTGTTCCCGTTGGATCACAAAGTCTTTCAGCCCATCCTGTTCGGGGACATGGTAGGCGAAGGCGATCCCTTCGTTGTAGGCGCGGACCCGCAACGTCATCCGCCGCGGCGGTTGTTGCGAATCGATCAGATCGATCTCCGCTTGGCGATAGTGATCGCGAATCGAACTCCGCTCGCCATAGACAGGACTCCACGTCGAATCGTGCGAACTGGTCCGCACCGCTTGAACCTGAAACCCATCCAACAGCGACGGGGCGTCTCGCAGCACCAAGCCCAATCGCGACGGCTCGATCACCTGTTCGCCCGATGCGAGGACGGAATAGCGAAGGGTGCCGTCGGAGCAATCCAACCGTAGCGACAATCGATCGTCGGGCGAAGCGACAGCGACCGACTGAGGCTGCGGATCAGCAGCCGTCAGATTCGCGTGAACCCCAAGTCCTATCAAGCTAAAGAGAAGCGTCCGAAGCAAACCAACACGAAGCATTCGACAAACCATTGAGTGGGAGCGGGAAATAAAAAAGCCTGCATGCAATATAGTCGAAGGAGGATGCAGCGGGATCAACTGTGTCGAGGCCTGCCAGAGCTGTTGAGTGACGGTGTTAACGTAATCGCAGGCATGCGTTGGTGCGGCATTGTTCAAAACCTCAAGCAGGGACAGTCTATCTTTTCGGGGAGAATGCGTGCCCGTCCAGAGAGCGACTTCGGTACCGCCTGAAAACAAGCTCTGTCCCCGAATTGCTCGATCGATATGCGTCCCCGTTGGGGACGGCGGGCGATTACGCGATCGAGTCCGGTGGTATTCGCTGCGCTCAAACCACCGGCTACCCTCTGTGGCCGCTTCGCGGTGCGTGGAATCTGGTAGCGATTTGATTTCGGTGGTATTCGCTGCGCTCCCAACCGTTGGCTCGCTTCTGCGAACCGTGCTGGATCGTTGGATTCAACACGCCTGTTGTTTCGGTGACGCATTCTCGATCGTGGGCGCGACTTCCGTTAAACTTGTTTTCGCGTTTTTGCGCGTCGTTTAACTCAGCTCACGAACCCTTCAGGATCTCTCTCATGCGATACGTGTTTGCCGTTCTGTTCGCCTCCCTGGTCAGCTTGCACACGGCGACTGCCGAAGTCCAAACCAAGACTGTCCAGTACACCGATGGCGATGTCACGCTGGAAGGTTTTGTGGCTTGGGATCCCGAGAAAGCTGGAGCAAATGCTCCCGGCGTGTTGGTCGTGCATCAATGGATGGGGCTTTCCGATTACGAAAAGGGACGCTGCAAACAATTGGCCGAACTCGGCTACGTCGCGTTCGCTGCGGATATCTACGGCAAGGGGATTCGTCCCGCCAACCGGCAGGATGCCGCAAAGCAAGCGGGCGTCTACAAAAATGATCGCGATCTGTATCGCCGCCGCTTGAACCTTGGGCTGGACCAGCTGCTGAAAATCGAGAACGTTTCGGCCGACAAAGTCGCCGCGATCGGGTACTGCTTCGGCGGCACCGGCGCGTTGGAACTGGCTCGCAGCGGCGCCAAGATCGGTGGCGTCGTCAGCTTCCACGGCGGCTTGGATTCTCCCACGCCAGCGGACGGGAAAAACATCGAAGCCAAATTGCTGATCTGCCACGGAGCGGACGATCCGTTTGTTCCGGCTGACGATATCGAAGCCTTCAAAGCCGAACTAAACGCCGCCGACGTCGATTGGCAGATGGTTTATTACTCCGGCGCCGTCCATTCGTTCACGCAGCCGATGGCGGGCAACGACAATTCGGCCGGTGCGGCTTACAATCCGCGCGCCGACCGACGATCATGGAATGCAATGCGAGTCTTCTTCACGGAATTATTCGCCGGCAAATAGAAGCTATCGTTCTTCCCACCTGAGTCCCCGCACGAGATCCCACCCAATGCCTCTGCCTACCAAGTTACTCCGCGTTGCAGCGTTCCTGTTTCTTGTCACCACAACCTGCGTCGCGGACGATCTGCGGGTGGGAGTGGCCGATGTCGATATCACGCCTTTGGAGTCGTATCCGATGGCGGGATATTTTCACGAGCGGTTGTCGACTGGCCAGCGGGATCCGCTGCGTGCCAAGGCGATTGTGATGCGTGACGGTGAGACAGCTTGTGCAGTCGCGTTCTGCGACATGCTCGGTGTCTCGCGCGACCTGTACGAAGAGGTCCGCGATCAAGCGGCCAAAGCGACGGGGATTGCTCCCGATCAGATCGTCGTTTCGGCGACGCATGCGCACACCGCGCCGGACTACTTCGCCGAACTGTATCGGGTTCAACAGCAACCCGATTCCGAAGCTTCGAAAAAGAGTTATGCGAAATACTTAAGCAACCAGATCGTCGCGGCGATCGTGCAAGCCAACGCTGCCGCAGTGCCGGTCAGCATCGCTTGCGGGCAAACGAACCAAGAGACTCCCGTCTCGTTCAATCGTCGATTTGTGATGCGTGACGGCAGCGTTGCCACGTGGCAAAACCATCGCAATCCGAAAGTCGTCCGAGCGGCGGGTCCGATCGATCCCGAGATCGGATTGCTGATGTTTCGCTCGGCAGCCGACGATCAACCGCTGGGCGTCATGAGCAACTTTGCGTTGCACCTAGATACCGTCGGCGGAACCCAGTGGAGTGCCGATTTCCCGTTTTACATCGAACAAGCACTCCGCAAGCATTTGGGCGAACAAACCATCTCGCTGTTTGGTGCGGGAACCTGCGGCGACATCAATCACTCCAACCCGAACCAAAAGGAACGGAACAAGTGTGATATGATCGGCGGCTCGCTGGCGACAACGATCGTCGACGCGTTGCCGACGCTTACTAAAATCGATTCGCCGCGTCTGCAAGTCTCACACGCCGTGGTCCAGTTGCCGTTGCAAGAGGTTTCGCCACTGGAAATCGAACGAGCCCAGCAATTGATCCCCGCAGCCGAAGCGGGTGAAAAGATCGCGATGATGGATCGGGTCGCGGCCTACAGAGCGTTGCATTTGTATCAACTGCGGCACGGGGAACCCGTTCCCGATATCACGCCTCGCCGTCAGGTGCACAGCCTGCGTGGCGTCGGGGCGTCGCTGCCGGTCGATGTGACCACGATCGCGTTGGGTGATCAAGCGGCGATCGTTTTCCTGCCCGGTGAGGTCTTCGTCGACATCGGTCTGGCGATCAAACGCGGATCTCCCTATCCAACGACACTGGTCGTCGAACTGGCCAACAGCAACGAGACGATGTACATCCCCACTCGCGGCGCTTTCGCGGGGGGCGGATATGAAGTCATCAACTCTGCGGTCGCACCTGGCAGCGGAGAGATGTTGATCGAATCGGCGTTGACACAGTTGCGACAATTGGCGACGCCAGGCCAATAGCGACCCCTTGCCGCGACACGGCTATAATTTGCGTGATCGTCCGCCGGACGATCACGCTCTCCCCCAACAACACCCAAGAGTAATTCCCATGCTGCGTACCCTTTTACTGCTGTTACTAGCGCTGGTCCCGCTGTCCGCCGGAGCTGCTGAAAAGCTGAAGGCGCTGATCGTCGATGGTCAAAACAACCACGAAGACTGGCCCAAGACAACGGTCATGATGAAGCGGTATCTCGAAGAGACCGGGCGGTTCACCGTCGATGTGCGACGCACCCAATACACCTGGAACGGCGGAAAGCTGCTGGACGATTATCCGCTGAACGACGGACGCAAATACCAAAGCCTCAGCAAGCCGAAGTCCGACCCCGACTTCAAGCCAACCTTTTCCGATTACGACGTCGTGATCAACAACTTCGGTCACAGCGCGGCGGCTTGGCCCAAGGAGACGCAGACGGCATTGGACAAGTTCGTCCATTCCGGTGGCGGGTTGGTCGTGGTTCATGCGGCGGACAACGCGTTCTCCGAATGGCCACAGTACAACAAGATGATTGGGCTGGGTGGCTGGGGCGGCCGCAATGAGAAATCGGGGCCTTACGTGTTCATCGACGCCGAAGGCAAAACGGTTCGCGACACGTCGCCAGGGCGAAGCGGAGCTCACGGACCGCAGCACGAGTACCAGATCGTCGTCCGCAATCCGGACCATCCGATCACCCGCGGTTTGCCCCGTTCGTGGATGCACACCAAAGATGAACTGTATCAACAACTGCGGGGCCCAGCCGACAAGATGACGATCCTGGCAACCGCCTTTGCCGCCGAAAATTTCAAAGGGACCGGACGCCACGAACCGATCATGATGACGATCGATTACGGCAAGGGACGTGTCTACCACACGCCGATGGGACACGCCGATTATTCGATGGAATGCGTCGGGTTCATCACGACACTGATCCGCGGAACCGAATGGGCTGCGACGGGGGACGTCACCCTGACCGAAGTTCCCAAGGACTTCCCGACCTTCGAAACGGCGAGCAAGCGGTCGTTCGAATGAGTCAACGGTATTTAGTTCCCGATCTGATCGGCCACTCAAGCGTCGCCCTGACCGACGATGAAGCGCATCATGCCGCCGGCGTGATGCGAGTTAAACCGGGGGCGACGCTGACCTTGTTCGACGGTCAAAACAACGAAGCTCAAGCGACCGTCGAATCGGTTTCTCGCAAGCGAGTGGAATGCCGGATCGATCAGATCGGCGAGGTCGATCGCGAATCGCCGCGGATGCTGTTGATCGCTGTGGCGCTCCCCAAAGGGGATCGCGCTCGCAGCGTGATCGAAAAAGCTGTCGAACTGGGAGCTCACGGCTTCGTGCCGATCGTCTGCCGCCGTTCGGTCGCTCGCCCCAGCGATGGCCAACGAAAGCGGCTTGAGCGGTACGTGATCGACGCCAGCAAACAGTGCGGGCGGAATCGTTTGATGCAGATCGCCCCGGCAATCGCTTGGTCCGATTTTGTCACCGCCGACGCGAGCGCGTTGTTCGACGGTACGACGATAGATCCACCGGCCGATGTGCAGCGGATCGTGGCCGACCCGACAGGCGTTTCAGCCGACCCGAGCGGCCAGCACCCGGTGTTGTTTGCCGTCGGTCCCGAAGGGGGCTTCGATCCCGAAGAGATTCGGTCGGCGCTCGATGCCGGATGGTCGACGATTTCGCTGGGACCGCGGATCTTACGAGTCGAAACTGCGGTCGGCGCGCTGCTGTCGATCGCTCAGTGAACCAACTGCGGCTCGGCAAATGAAGCGACATTCGGCGGCCCCATCAACGATTGCCGCAGCGTTCCGGTCGCGCGGCCGAGATCGATTTGGGCGACGCCGTAATTGATTTGCGATTGCAGCAGAGAATTCTCCGACGCCTGCAGACGATCCTGAGCGCGGAGGATGTTGTCCAGGTAGAGATCGGTAAAGCTGGTACCGTCGGCGAGGTAACGCATCCGAGCGTTGACGTAGTTGAGATCTTCGTGAGCCGAGACGAGAGCGCGTCCTTTGAGGTCGAGATCGGTGGCGGCTTGGGCTGTCGCCAGCCAGCGGTCGCGAACTTCCAAAGCGATATCGGCCGCCACGCCCTGCAGATCGGCTTCGAAGCGTTTTAGATTGGCTACCGTTTGACGCTGGCGAGCGTTCGCGGCGCGGTTGTAAACGGGGACTTCAAACGTCAGCCCGCCGCTGATCCCTGGATTGGAATCGACGAACTGATCGCGGAACGCGTCGCCGAATTGCTTGTTGCCGCGGAGCGATGCCGAATAGGTCGACAGCACGAGGTTCAGAACCGGCAGCAACTCGTTGTCGGCGACGTTGTTTTCGATCGCCGCCGATTGAATCTGCTTCAACGCCCGCCGCACCTCGGGGCGATAGGCCAACCCGACTTCGACATCGTGCTGCACGTCGCTGGCTTCACCCGTTTCGGGCGGCAGCGTCGTGGTGACAAATTCAAAGCCTTGCTGTTGAGCGTAGTTCGAACCAAAGATTTCGCGGAGCAAGGCTTCTTGAGCCCGCACCACATCGTATTCGGCCGACACCGTCGCTGCGTAACGCGATGCAACGGCGCTGCGGATGCGGTTCATATTGTCCTTGCCAGCATCGATTTGCTGACGCTTCTCGACGATCTTCAACAGTTTGTCGGCGCGGTGCCACGATGCTCGGGTTTGGACAAACCGGCCGCGGACGCCAACCAGATTCCAATACGCCACGGCGACCACCTGTAACTGCTGCTCGATCCCGGCCTGCAGATCTTCGACGGAAACTTGATGGGCGAACTTCGACAGTTCGACCGGACTGGTATTCACTTGGTAACCCGCACCGCGCAACAACGGTTGTGTGTAATCGATCGACAAGCGTTGATTAGCTTGATCCGGTGGGGTGAAGAAGCTGGAGTTCGAATCGCGGAAACCTGTGCGGTGCGCGATTTCGAGATCGCCGCCAAGTCGATTTCGCTGGCGGCCGCCGAAGCGGGTGCCGTAATCGTTGGCTTCCAAACGGCCAGCAGCACCGGCCAACGCGTCCCCCACGGGATCGTCTTCATGAGCCCAGATCGATTCGACAAACACCGTCCAGTCGAATCCGGCGTCCAGGCGAGCGACCTCGTAACCGCGGCTGTCGACTTCCGCGGTCAACGACAGCAGCTCGGGTGAAAACCGCAGCGCCGCGCGGTACGCATCTTCCAGCGTCATCGCTTGAGAGCGATCGAACCGCAACAAAGGTTTGCGAATTTCATCATCCCACCACTTGCCATCGCGTTGCAGCGACGGCTGGGGATCGACGCGATCGACAACGACGCTGGCTCCCTCCGGTTGTGGTGACGCGGTGCGCGGCGGAGCGATCGCTTCGATTGGAGCGGCCGGCTGCGGGTCCGCGGCAGGCGTCTCGGTGATACTCTCCAAAAGCGCTTCAAACTGAGGCAGCGGTTGCGACGGAGTTGCCGCTGGGGGCGGCAGATCTTCGGCCACCGCGTCGGGGCGGGGCGGATCGATCGTCTCGCGTCGCATTGGCGGTACATCGGGGATCGCGATCCCGGTGATCTCGCTGTCGAGCCGCGGATCGGACCGAGGGGGCAGGGGAGCGACTTGCAACGGTTCGTGGGGCTGGTTGTCCAAATTGGGCAGCCGAAACGCGTCGTAGAGACTTGGCCCCGATCCCTGCGATTCACCGATGATGTGGGGCAGACGCTGCGGTTGAGGCTTTTGCACCTTCGGCAGACGCTGGGTGTGGATGATGCTTGGAACCTCATCGACATCGGGCGATGAGGTCGCTGGCGGATCCGGCAGCGGTTGCTGCGAAGCGTCGGCGTTTTCCGCCGGCTGCAGCTGGATCGCCGGCAGGTCGACAAGCGGCGGCGGTTCGAGCGGATCGGTCGCGGACGCGTCATCGGTCGCCGGTTGTTCGTCTTCCGCAGGCTGCGACGGAGCCACTTCCTGCGGCTGCGATGCACTGTCTTGCGTCAGCACCGAATCGGGCAACCGGTCGCTGGGAGAAGGCGTTTCGTCTTCAGGAGGCGTGGGCCCGTTGAGAGCGATCGATAGTCGCACAGCTGCTGGAACGAAGGTGGCAGACGGTTTAGGTGTCGCCGGTTCGCGGACCCGTTGGACCCGTTTGGGCAACGGCCTGCCGAGCGATGTCCCCGAGTGTCGCGGCGGCGCGGGGGCTGGATATCCCAGAGCGGTTCGTGCCGCAGCAGGCCGGTTAACCGGGGCGGGCCGATTCCAGAGCTGCATGCTCTGGTCCGAACCGATCACCGGAGCCAACGGATTGACTGGATCGCCAGCCACTGCAAAACCTAGCGGCAGAGCGATCGAGAACGTCGCGATGATCTTATGAATAACCTGCATCGATAACCTGGCAGAATAGACCTAGCGGAACTGGGTGTCCGACAATCGTGTCCATTCTGTTATCGATTACCACGCGAACCGATTGCATCAATTCTACCGTGCAGATCGAAGTGCTTGCCCGGGAACTGAGGCGTGTCCGGTCTGCGGCAAGTTTGCCGGTTATCGCATCAAGCCATTGTCGCGCGATGCGGATTGAGGAACCGACTCCGATCCAGTCGCCGCTTTCAGCGCCGCTTTGACCTGGCTGTCGGTCAAGATATCGGGCAGCACGATCGGATTCTTCGGATCGCCGGCGGGATAGATTGCCAGCAATGGAATCGACGCGCTCTTCAGCTCGCTGAGCTTCGCTTTGATCTCGTCGCTCGGTTGACTCCAGTCGGCTTTCATCGGGACGACGTCGTGCTGTTGCAGCGCTTCGGCCATCGATTCGGTGTTCAACACGCTGTTGAAGTTGTAGATGCAAGTCGGGCACCAGTTGGCCGTGAAGTCGACCATCACGGTCTTGCCCTGCTTTTGCAATGCTATCAACTTGGCTTCGCTGTACGATTCCCACTTCATGATCTCCGCTGCGGGAACCAACAAGTGGAACATCAGCAGCGTCAGCGCGATCGCCGCGCTCGCACCGGTGCACCAAGCTGTAAACCGCTTCTGCATCGATTCCCAGTTCGGCACGCGGCCGATGATCCAGCAACCGAACCAGACCGCGATCAGCATGCCAAACACGGCGGCGCGGTATTCATCGGGGACGCCAGCGAACAGATAGACAACCGTTCCCAGCAGGAAGAACGAGAGCCCTTGTTTCAGGGTCTCCATCCATTCGCCCGGCTTGGGCAGCCAAGCGATCGTGCTGGGGAACAGTCCGATCAACAGATAGGGCAACGCCATCCCCAGTCCGATCGCCGTGAAGACTGCAACGACGACGACGTTCGACTGCGTCAGCATGAACCCAAAGACAGGGCCCAGGAACGGTCCGCTGCAGGGCGTGGCCAAGACCGTCGAAAAGACGCCCTTGGAAAACGCACCGGCGGGGCCCTCTTTCCGCTGCAGCGCGCCAGCGGAGCTGTTGGTCGCAAAGCCGGGCAGCGGGATCTCCCAGGTGCCCAGGAAGCTGAGTGCCATCGCAAAGACGAAGACCATCAACCCCAGCCGAAACTGGATGTAAGTGTATTGTTCACCCCACGAAAACGATTCGCCGTAAAAGGTGCGAAACCCGATTGCGACGGCTGCCAAGCACCAAAAGACCGACAGCAATCCGAGGGTATACCAAAGGTTCAGCGAGAGGATTTTGCCGCGATCTTGGCCGGCTTGTTCGACAAACGACATCACCTTCAACCCGATTACCGGCAGCACGCAAGGCATCAGGTTCAAGATCACACCGCCCAACAAACCAAAGGCGAGAGCCAGCGGGATACTGAATCCGCTGCCCCCCTCGGTTCCAACGCTGGCCGACAGATCGTCGACCCAGTTGCCAACCGTGGCAGCTTCGGCGATCTCGCGGTATTCCAGCGAGGTGATCGCGACGGGAACCGCGGCATCGGAAGCTTCTTTGCCCAGCGTGATCGCCGCTGTCAAACGAATACCACGCCGCTCCAAACAACTGCTGTCGGTGCACGCTTGGTAACCGACCATCACTTCCAACGGATACTCACCCGCTTCGGCGGTCTTGTCGACTTGGATCGGCAACGTCCAGGTCACATCCCCTTCGTGATACGCGATCTCGGCCAAGCCAGGAATCTGTTGGTCGCTGAGCACCGGCTCGCTCGAAGCGGTCGGCGAGCCAACGCGCAACGCATTCTTCTTGGTCACGATGATGACCGTCGAGAAGTTGGCATCGACTGTCGAAGACTTATATAAGTGGTAGCCGTCATCGACTGTCGCGCGGACGATCAATTGAGCATCGTCGCCGGGGCGAACCTTGCCCGGCAGCAATTCGGCACTCCAGGAGACAACGGAGTTTTCATCGCGGAACTCACCGCCGGCCATCGGCGGGGCGTAGCTGCCGGTGAACTTTGCCGTCAGCGTCTCTTCGACTGGCAGACAGGTGGCGTCTTTGCAAGCTTGAGCATCGACGATGATTTGCAATTCGCTGGACGCCGGGTTGGCCGGATCGGCGAACTGGATCGGCGCCGTCCAGATGACCTCATCGACATGGTCTTCCACCGTCACGCCTTGGAAGATCTCGGGATTCGATTTCTGCGGAGCGGTGTTGGGAGTGAACGGACCGAGCAGCTTGACCGGGCTGCCTTCGCCCAGTTCCAACCGCGTTCGCTTGGGACCGCCGGCGGGCTGAGTGACCGAATAGAGATGCCAGTCCTTGGCAACAACCGCTTTGACATGCACGCGGCCGCGGTCGGTCCCCTCGGCTTGTTCGAACGTCGCTGTCAGCTGCACCTCTTTCTCGACAGCCCCCATCTTCAAGCCCGAAGGCAATTGAGGCGTGAGGTTAAATCGTCGATCGGTTTGAGCCAGAGCAGGCACAGCCAGCGCGAGCAAGCAGATCAGCGTAGCCAATCGAGATCCGTGGTTTACCATAATTTGACACTTCATATTGGGTTTTCCCCGAGACGACTGGATAGCCTGGGTGATAAGCTCTGCCCCCTACAGAGACAGAAAATTTTACGGTGTCGACAAAAACAGGGTCAACAGCTTAGTCGGCGCGATCGAACGTTTTTCGTGTGCGTTAGCACACATAACGTTTCACTCGCGGCCGAAAATATCCAACCAACCTGCACCAACTGACATATATCTGCGCCGTGGGGGCTACGGGAACAGCATTTCCGCCCGATCGACAGCTTCTCGGAAGCGATCGACAGCTTTTTCCGCTCCCGCATCGAACCTGCGGTTCTCAACGCACAGCCATTGGGTCCAATTTGCCGACGCTATCAAATGGGTGGCGGCGTCCAACAAGGGGATCAGACGCTCCGAATCGGCTGCCAGCGGGCAGATCCGACGGTACGAAGCGATAGCTGCATTATACCACTGGGGAGGTATTCCCCCAAAACTTCCAAGAAATCTCGCCAGGTCGGTCGCTGGCGTGTCGATGCGGACGGCGTCGTAATCGACGATCGCTGAAACGGTTTCCGCCGCGTCGCCAAGGTTGTCAAACAACAGATGTTCCAGGTGGACATCGCGCAGCACCCATTGGGTTCTCACTCGGACCGCCGCCGCTTCTTGCAAGCGATAGCGAATCGAAGCGTGGTTCGCATTCCAGAGTGCCATCGCGCGGCGAGCCAACGATTGCAGTGGCGGTGGCGAAGCGAGCGCACGATCAAACGGATTGTTGTGAGTCAGTTGGTCGATCCGCGCGATCCGAGCCAAGACCGCCGGAGCGACCTGGTCTTGGCAATCGACAGCGGCAACCGACTGATGGATCGAGGCGATCGCTGCGGCCGCCTGTTCGATCCGCGGAAGCGACAGTTCGTCGCGCGAAAGGCATCGCCCGGGCATCCAACGCGTCAAATCCCAGACGCTATTTTCGCTAGCGGTCCTGGCGGCTGAGCCCTGGCGACAGCCGACCTCGGGGACTAACAGGCATCCGCCGGATCGCGCGGCGGTCATAAAGCGATGCACCTGATCGACTCGCGCGAGCTCGGTTCCCAGCGGCCAACGCCGCAGGCAATAGCTGGTCCCATCGGCCTCGACGCGATAGACTCTCGCGCCGCTGAGGCCCCAACCGCTAGCAGCCGGTTCGATCCGTGTGGCTCCTCGCGGCGCGAGCAGCTGATGGAGAATCGATTCGGGGATTTCGTTCATGCGAGCAAATCGGTTGCGGAGCCAGGGCAAAGCCTTGATTCTACCGATCGCAACCGCCGACGCTTAGACCAGTTCGCGGATCGGTTCGATTCCCTGAGCGACAGGATATTGAGGCCGCCCGCGGAGATCGAACTCGCGGACCGTGTTCAGGTCGATGCCAAGGTTGTGATAAAGCGTCGCCAAGATCTCTTGAAACTGAATCGGCCGATCGACTGCGTATTCGCCCAAGCGATTGGTCGAACCGATCACTTGGCCGGTTCGCATTCCACCGCACGCCAACAGCGCCGTCGAAACACGAGGCCAGTGGTCGCGTCCGGCGTTGGCGTTGATCTTCGGCGTGCGACCGAATTCACCCCAGCAGACGACCGAAACATCTTTGTCGAGATTCCGTTCGACGAGATCTTGGATCAGCGCGGCGAGGGCTTGGTCCAACATCGGCATGTCCTGACGGGCGCGTTTGAAGTTGCCGCCGTGCCAATCCCAACGGCTGAAGTTCAACGACACGACGCGTGCCCCCGCTTCGACCAACCGTCGGGCGATCAACAGATTCTCGACCATCTTGGGCGCTCCGTCGGCGCGGAACTGCGGATCTCCTTTGCCATAACGTTCGACGGTCGCGGGATCCTCTTTCGACAGATCCATCGCGTCGGCCAATTTGCTGCTGGTCAGGATTCCCAACGCTTGGTTTGTGAAAGCGTCCATCCCGTCCATCGCGCCGCTGCTGTCGAGATCCCGTTTCAGCGAATCGATCGATTTCAGCAGGCCGGCTCGATCCTGCAGTCGCTCGAGCGTGATGTCTTTGAGAACCATGTTGTCGATCTTGGAGGTCTCGCCTTTGCCTCCCATCAATCGGAACGGTGCATGGGCCAAGCCAAGGAAGCCGCCAGCGCCCGGTTCACCCCACGGGGCATGACGCGTCTTGTACATCAGGCTCACGTGCGGCGGCATCGCGTTGCCCGCGGGGCCTTGCAGTTTGCTGACCCATGCGCCCATCGACGGCCAGCCGCCGGCGGGTTCGTTGTTCCGAGCGTCCCAACCGGTGACGCATTGGTCGCTGTAGTGCGGCCCCTTGGCGCCGACGACCGAGCGGATGATCGCACAATGCTCCATCTGCTTGGCCAGCTTGGGAAACAGCTCACAAATTTCGATCCCCGGCACGCTGGTCCCGATCGGCCGGAACTCGCCCCGAATTTCGCTCGGGGCATCCTGCTTGAGATCCCACATGTCTTGATGGGGCGGGCCGCCGGGCAGGAAGACGTTGATCACCGCTTTGTGCGAACGATGCCCTTCACCTTTTGCCGCTTCGGCCTGCAACAACTGGGGCAACGAAAGCGTCCCCAGCGTCATCCCGCCGACTTTGATGAAGTTGCGCCGCGAGACGCCATCACAATACTGACCAGCACCGCCAGATCGGCCGAGAATCGTTAACATCAGACATTGCTCCACAGGTAGGAACGAACAACCTTCAAGTCGTTCGCGCGTGGTTGAGAGTCATTTGCGGCCGCCGTTGGTTTTGGATCGGGCAACCTAACGCATATCGTAACGGCCAATTGCCCGCCGTACAACAAACGAAACTTGCGGATTCGTGCTGTATTTTGCCTGCGATAGCAAAGGCGGCTCGGTTCGTAGCGACGGGACGAGCACCCCCAAACGCCATTCCCGCCACACCAAGTGACCCATAAACGACAGTCCAGGTGCTGATGGACACTATCCAGGCTTGAAATTTGACGCGGTGGTACGCGCCTGCACAACGAACGAATGCGTCCAAATCCCCGTAGGCCGCTCGCCTGGATCGAGGCTCTCGCAAAGGACCGTTTCCCGCTCCTCCTGCGGCAACGACACCAACCTCCGCGAGGACGCCAACAGAAGCGTTGTTTGCCGGCGCATCTACCAGAGCAATTAAGCGTTCGTTCTTAGGCGAATTAGCCGGCACCTTCCTCTAGCGCCTGGATGATGACTGCGCCGGACGATCCAAGCCAACAAACACGTCGTTTTTCTAGGCGATCACATTTGGCCACGTTGTTTGTCGGGACATCTGTTACACGCGATACAACGTCGGAAATCGCGTCCTGGAAAGAGAGCGCGAATAAAAGTTGCATGGTGAAAGTGACCTAGTCTTCTGAAGACACAAGGGAGCAGGACCACATGAACGTATTGGTTGTTGACGACGACTACATCTCGCGAACCGCAATCGCTCGAACGCTGGAAAAGGGAGGCTACCAAGTCACCACAGCAAACGACGGGCAGATGGCGTTAGAGCTATTCCACAAACACAACTTCCAGGTCGTCGTGACCGACTGGGAGATGCCGCGGATCAGTGGCATCGAATTGTGTAAGGCGATTCGCAAGCTGAGTCCGCGACGTTACATCTATTGTATTATCGTCACCGCTCGCGATCGCGCGGCCGATACCGCTGCGGGCTTCGCCGGCGGCGCAGACGATTACGTCACCAAACCGTTCAATCCGCACGAACTGTTGATGCGAGTTGGCGTGGGCCGCCGGATCGTTCAATTGGAATCCGCCAATATGACGATCTTCGCCTTGGCCAAACTGGCTGAATCGCGAGATCCCGAAACCGGTGCGCATCTCGAACGCGTGCAACGCTACTGCCGAATCCTGGCAGAACACCTGCAGAAGTGCCCGCGGTTCGCCGACCAGATCGACGACGAATACGTCGACCTGATCTGCCGTACCAGCCCGCTGCACGACATCGGCAAGGTCTCGATCCCCGACAACATTTTGTTGAAGCCGGGGCGATTGAGCAGAGAAGAGTTTGAGGTGATGAAGTCGCACACAACGCGTGGGGCCGACACGATCGAATCGTTGCTGCACGAATTCCCCAACACCTGCTTCTTGGACATGGCGCTGAACATCATCATTTCTCACCATGAGAAGTGGGACGGCAGCGGTTATCCGTTTGGCTTGTCGGGATCGGAGATTCCACTGTGCGGACGGATCATGGCGATCGCCGACGTCTACGACGCGCTGACATCCAAGCGGGTCTACAAAGAGGCGTTCTCTCACGAACGCGCCAAGTCGATCATCGTGGGCGATGCCGGAACTCACTTCGATCCCGACATGGTCGACGCCTTTGTCGCCCTGGAAGATGAGTTTATCAAGATCGCCGAGCAGTTCGCCGAACCTGCTTCGCCGAGCCTGCCGCCGGAGTCGAACACGCCAACGGAGCTGGCTCCGCCGAGCGAGGCGATTGCGAACGCTCCCGCTCCTGCGCTCAACAACTCTGCACCCAGCCTCGAACATGCCTAAGACGCTCCGCGCCTTGGGCGTCGATGACGGAGCGAGCGCCCGCACTACCGACATCGACACACCGATTGCAACGCTGCGGTTGCCAAGTCCGCACGACAAAACGCTTAACGCGATTTCGACGCTGGCGACTTAGCCGCAATCAAATGCAGTTCCTCTCGATCGTCGACGCTGCAAAACAACTCGACAAGCGCCGCATGCAACTGCGTTTGCCCGATCGGTTTGGGCAGCGGGCGAACATCCAACGTCTCGTCGGACAAGATCGGACTGACCGCCGACACGACTAACATCATCGCCGCTTGCCGCGCTGCCGACTGTTGTTGAATCGCGAGACTCAGCGGATGACCTTCCCGATCGCTGAGCGTTTCGTCAACGATCACCAGGTCGTACGTTATCCCCGCGTCGGATGCTTGTCGCAGCCGGTCCAATCCGGTTTCCAAATCGACCGCCGAATCGACCTCGATCCCCCAGTCGCGAAGCGAATCGACAAGCATGATTCGGACCGCAGGATGAGCTTGAATCACCAACACGCGGCGTGAATCGAAGCCGCGCAGCACGTGTTCGGAGACTGCGTCCGCGGCGGAATTGGTTCGGCGAAAGTCGACCGAGAACCAAAACCGCGAACCGACACCGACATCACTCTCCACACCGATCTGGCCTCCCATCGCTTCGACGATCGCTTGGCTGATCGACAGCCCCAATCCCGAGCCTCCGTAGCGGCGGCTGATCGAACTGTCGACCTGAGAGAACGACTGAAAAACCGCTTCCAAGCGATCGGCAGGAATCCCGATCCCGGTATCTTCGACGGAGAACAGCAGCCGCGCTTCGTCGTCGTTCAGATGTTGCACTTTGACGCGGAGCGTGATCTCGCCGCGCTCGGTGAATTTGATCGCGTTGGCCATCAGATTCACAAGCACTTGCCGCAACCGATGGCTGTCCCCCAACAGATGCAACGTGGTCGGATGGTCGAGATGATAGAGCAGTTCGATATCTTTATTGACCACGCGAGCTGGCATCGCTTCCATCAGATCGTCGAGCAATTGCAGCAGTTCGAACGGATGATCCTCCAACTCCATCGCCCCCGCTTCGACCCGCGATAGATCTAGGATATCGCTGATCAAGGTCAGCAGAGCACTGCCGCTGCTTTGACACGCGCTGACAAACCGTCGCTGCCTCGCATCCAACGGCGAATCGGCCAATAGCTCGGTCATTCCGATCACACCGTTGAGCGGCGTCCGCAGTTCATGACTCATCGTCGCCAGGAACTCGCTCTTCGCATTGCTCGCCCGCTCCGCTTCTTCTTTCGCCGCCAGCAGCGATCGTTCGCTCTCCTTGCGCTGCGTGATATCGACTTGCGTGACGACAAAATTGCAGACCTCGCCAGCTTCGTCGAACACCGGATCGATTTTCAGATCGGTCCAATAGCCTTTGCCGAACTTGTTGTAGTTATAGATTTCGGTTGCCACGTTCTGCCGCCGCTTCAGTCGGCTAATGATCTGAGCAACCGTCGCGGGATCGGTTTCGGGGCCGTGCAAAATCGTTTCGGGCCGGCGGCCGACAACATCTTCTTGCGTGTAACCAGTCAACATCGTGAACGCATGGTTCACCCACTCGACCCGCCGCAGGGAGTCGGTGATGAAGACCGAGTGCTGGGTCTTGCTGGCAACCAACGACAGTTTGGAGATCTCGCGATGCGAATCGCGGAGCTTGTCCTCGGCTCGCTTCCGCTCGACAAACAGCGCGATCGTATCGGCGATCGCCGCCAAGCCTTCGAGCGTTTTCGCTTCCAAGCGATCGGCGGCAAACAGCGCCAAGACGCCGGCAACGCGATCGCCAACGATCAACGGATATCCCGCAAACGCGACCATTCCTTCACGCTTCGCCCACTCCGGATTGCCGATCTCGGGATCGCTGGAAACATCGTTGGTCAGATGGGGCTTGCGCGTCGACGCGATCCGGCCAATCTTTAAACTACCTACCGGAACGCGTGCGTGACCGCCATCGATGTGCGTGTAGATCCCCGCGCTCGCTTGCAGATCGAGCATTTTTTCAGAGTGATCGACGGTCCAGATCCTAGCGAAACTGGCCCCCAGTCGATTCACCACCGCTTCGCAACATTGCTGTAACCCCGGCTGCAGTTGATCTGCCCGCGAGAGGGCGATTCCAACATCGGCCATCAAGTTCGCAACCTGAGTCCGCTCGGCCAGTCGCGCTTCGACCTGCTTGCGCTGCGAGATGTCGCGGACGATCGCGACAAACCGCGGCGGTTCGTCGTTGGGAGCGACGTACTGGATCAGAACGTCGACGGGCACCTCCAGCCCATCCTTGCGGCGATGCAGCGTTTCGAAGCGTCGCGAGGATTGCGAATCGGCAATCAACTCCTCAAAAAATCCGCTCAGCTGATCGGTTGAGGCCGACGCGTCGATGTCGAAGATCGACATCTGCCCCAGCTCCTCTGCACTATAGCCAAGGTGTTCGATCGCGCCGCGGTTCACGTAATAGAAAAGGAAATTGTCCGGACGGAACATGAACACGCAGTCATACGTCTGGTCGAGCGTCGTCTTAAATTGATTCAGTTCCAGTTCGTGTTGCTTCCACTTTGTCAGATCGACCTGAGTTCCAACCATCCGGTAGGGACGCTCTTCGCCCACGCGGCGGACCGCGACGGCACGGGCCAACACGTGCAGATAGCGACCGTCTTTGTGTCGCATCCGACATTCGAGTTCAAGCGTGTCGACGCGACCGCTGACGCAGCGATCGATGACTTCTTTGACGCGTGGCTGTTCGTCGGGATGCAGCAGCGAAAAAGCCCACCGAGGTCCGACGCCGACTTCTTCCCGCTCATACCCCAGCATTTCCAAAAACCGGGGCGAATAAAACATATCGCCCGACTCAAGATTCCAATCCCAAATCCCATCGTTGCTGCCGCGGACCGCTAAATTTAACTGCTCGCGACTTAGCTGCAATTCATCCTCCAACGCCAACTGACGCGCGATCTGTTCGTCGGCGTCGCGTTTCGCCGAACGCAATTCCGCTGTGCGAACGGCGACCAAACGCTGAACATGTTCGGTGCGACGCGACAGATAACAGACAAATCCGCTAGCCAAAAACGAGACCAAAATCCCCGATGCCAGCGCCAGCGTTGGGGTGCTGCTGCGACGCTTGCTGATGTAGTCGTTGTTGGCGGTGCAGTGCATCGTCCACTGTCGCCCGGCCAGTTCAAAGCTGCCGTCATGCACTAACGAGTTTGCCGAAAGCAGCCCGTAGGGTCCATGATTGGGACGCCCCGCGCCATCGACTAAGCGCGGCTTGCGGACATAGGTGACGCGGTCCTCTTGCTTCGGTTCGGTCTCGAACAGCGAGATTTGGATTCCGACAGGAACCAACGCATCGATAGCCTCTTCGAGGACGTGATCGATCCGCAGATGAGCGACCACATAACCTCGCAACAGCGACTCAGCGGCCACCGTAAAAGGTGCATCGGGCGACTCAAAGAAAATCGGATGGAACAATTTGACTCGCAACCCGGCCTCGCCATCGGCAGGCCGTTCGGCCGACGTCGCAACGATCCGCGGCGGGGATTCAGAACTGGCAAGCGTCTCGCGAATCTTCGGACGCGCCAAAAGGTCTTCGCCCATCGCGTTCGCCGAATCGTCCAGCGGATAGACAAACGTCACCGGCAGATAGCGATCGCGAGCCGCAGCGATCTTCAACGTCCCGTCGGCTTGCCGCTCCAGAATCTCGTTGGTCGGCACGATCGGATCGTCTTCAAACGGGCCGCGAGAATGCCCGGCGACGTTTCGCACCCACTGGATGCGATCGAACCCGCTGGCAACGGGATCGACCGTCTCGAGAAACACTTCGAATTCCGACCGATCGACCACCGAAGAACTGTTGTACATCCCCTCGACCGCCTCGATCAGATCGATCGACCGAGCCAACCGGGCGTTAAACACAGCGATCCGTTCGAGCGACGAGGCGTGAAATTCATTGCCGATCGCGGTGCGTTCGAGCGACCGCATCATCTGCCACAACGACAAACTTGCGATCACGCCCGAGACGAGGATCATCGCGGGCAGAATCCACTGCATCCATCGCGTTCCGCGGAACTCGCGTGCTTCGTTGGGGCTTGTTGGAAAATTCATGACTTCGATGCGAAACAAAAGCGTGATCGGACCCAATCCATCAAGCGACGCAGGGCCCAGTTGCAGCCCGCCGATCCATCCGTCGCCTCTCATCCGCGATCGGTCTCGATCCGAGGCGAATTGCGGGCAGGGGCAAGCTCCGCGTCACATGGTCTCTCGAGCAAATCGAATCCCGCCACAGTTCGGTGCTCACCGATTTATCGTCTAAGCGAGGCGCGTGTGCCTGTAAATCAGGAGCGATTCGGTGCGGGATTAAATTGCTATCGTCCCCCTCAAACAAAACCAGCCTTGCGATCGACACAGTCGCTTCAATCGGCAAACCTCCGATCGGATTTGCCTGCGGAAACGGAGCATGTTGAGAAGAAAAACGTATGTTTGCGGTGAGCTTCCTCTCACGCTTTTCCCTCGCAAAACTACGCAACATGCCCATTCCAGACCGCCGCGATCCACTCATGCAGGGCACGTCCCGCCTGCTACGCTTCGAGACGCGACTTGCGCTCTCCGCGAGCGCCACCGCCGACGTGTTGATGGACCTATGGGACATCGATCCGCTTGCAGGAGCGCAGGCTGGCGATGCCTCGGCGTCGCAAACGTTGATGGACCAGGCGCAAGACATCTTCGAAAACTATGGCCTCGATGGTTCGGGGCAGACCGTGGCCGTGATCGACAGCGGAATCGCATACGATCACGTCGCACTCGGCGGAGGATTTGGCCCCGGTTATCGCGTCGTTGGCGGATGGGACTTTGCCGAAAACGACGCCAATCCATACGACGATGGCCCCTCCGGTTTTCATGGAACCCATGTCGCCGGAACGCTGGCCGGTTCGACCGATTCGTTTTCGGGAATCGCGCCGGGAGCCGACCTGGTCGCGCTCCGCGTGTTCGACGACTACGGTGGCGGCAACCTCGACTGGATCGAAGACGCGCTAGCTTGGGTGCACGAGAATCGGTTCGCTTTCGAAAACCCGATCACAACGGTCAACCTGTCGCTCGGATCGGTCTTGCCGGAAGAGATGGCATCGCAGATTCAAGCGCAGCTGGAAGACGAACTTAGCCTGTTGAAAGCCGACGGGATCATGGTCTTTGCCGCTGCCGGAAACGCGTTCGACGCCGACGCTCCGTCGCAGCTAGCCTATCCCGCTGCGAGCCCCAGCGTGACGCCGGTCGGCAGCATCTCAGGAGACGGTTCGCTCAGTTCCTTCTCCCAGCGAACCGATGGAATCCTCGTCGCCCCCGGCGAATTGGTCAACAGTTCGGTCCCCGATCACGTCCTCGGCCGCGATGGCCGCATCGACGACTTCGTCAACGCCACCGGTACCAGCATGGCCTCGCCACAGATCGCTGGAGCGGCGGTCTTGGTCCGCGAAGCGATGCTATCGGCCGGTCTCGAGACCGACGGCGACGCGGTTCTCGATCACCTTTATGACACCGCCGATCGATCGACCGACGATGCGACGGGGCTTACGTATTATCAAATCAATCTAACCCGCGCGATCGAACAATTGATCGTCGACGGCGGCGGCGGTGAAGAACCCACCGAACCGCCCGCGCCGGTCGATCCTCCCGCGATCGAACCCGAACCAATCGACCCGATCGACGAATCGATGGAAGATCTGGGTTCGGTCCAATGGACGCAGACCGAATTGGAAACCGGCCGCTGGTATACCGTCGATGCGGAGCGCGATGGAGTCCTTTCGGTCGTTCGCGGCGATGAATCGAACGACGCGTTGCCGATCGTGATCGAGCGTGTCGGCGGAGACGCGGTCGTCGAATCGGGGACCGCGGCGCAGCGACAATACGACGTCAACGTCCAAGCTGGCGAGACGCTCCGCTTCCGCATCGATTCCAGCGCCGGAGATTCGCTGGCCGTCGAAATCGCAAACCTTGTCAGCGTTTCCGGCGGCGAGGCACGCTTCACCGGAACCGATGCTGCCGACCGAGTCGAGATCGATCTGCGGAACGATGCGATGCTGCGGTTTGGGAATTTCGAATACCAGTTCAGCCACGGCGCGATCTCCAACCTGCAGATCCTTGGCGGCGGCGGCAACGATACCGTCGACGTGATCGGCTCGGAAGCTGTCGAAAAAGTGACTCTCCGCGTCGGCAGCGGCGAGATCGAAAACGCGTCGCTGCTGGTCCAAATGTCGGCGGTCGAAAAGGTCGCGATCGATGGCGGCGGCGGCTCCGACAGAGCCTACCTCTACGATTCCCCCGGCAACGACACGCTCTCGGCCAGCCCTGGCGACACGAAACTGTCGGGCGTCGGATTTGAGCACACAGTCACCGGGATCCACAGCATCTACGTGCACGCCACCGCTGGCGGAAACGATACAGCGTACCTGTACGATTCGGCCGGCGACGACCGCTTGGCGATCCGCCCCGAATTCACAAGCCTTCGCGGCGACGACTTCCTGAGCCTGGTCTACGGCTTCGATCGCGTTAACGCCTACGGCACCGCGGGGGGCAACGACACGGCGGACCTCTACGATTCGGCCGGCGACGATCGGATGAGTGCCAACGCGACCAATGCTTACATCAGCGGGCCGGGCTACTACAGTCAAGCGAGACACTTTGAATCGGTCGTCGGACACGCGACAGCTGGTGGTACCGACCACGCGACGATCTATGCCGATTCAGCCGATCAGACGCTGCACAACATCGGTGGCTTGGTGCAATTGGATGCTGGCGGAGGAGCGGTCCGCGCGGCTCAAGGCTTTGAAATCGCCGAGACCTTCCTCAACGGATCGCCGATCGTTGTCACGCCGCAAGCTCTGGCTGTCGAGATCGACAGCGACCGGATCGAAGAACCGGAATATCGAGGCGTCGTGACGCTCGACGAAGACCCGACCGATCTATCGGTCTCCAAACGAGCCAACGAAATCATGGGTCTCGCCCAGTCTCGGGTCCAGGGTCCTAGCGACGACGAAGATCGCGATCTGCTGGACCAATTGTTCGCCGAACTCTAACCCGTTAGCGAAGCTTTGGATTTGCGAGCGACGACGGCTGGCAAGACTTAGGCCGATTGAGCTTGAACGCGAGCCATTGCGGCGCGGCGTTGTGCTTCGCGGCGGCGATGCACCATGTCGTAGCGAGCCAGAACCAAGTGAGCGAGGTTGCCCATTCGTTGAGGTTCGTCACGCGATGTCGTTGCGGCAAACGAAGGCTGGCCGGTGTAGCGAGAATCGACGGCCGAGCGACTGGGAACCGAAGCGACGGGAACGTTGGTGGGGACGGGAGCGTCGAACAGCATCAATTGAGTCATCGGATGGTCTCCAGTTCGTGGCACATGACAACAAAGCAAATGTCTTATGTCCACAATCATTGGCGACCGGCGTGACACGTCAGGTCAAACCGAATTCGTCGGCTGCGGAATTTCCCCCTGCAGCCCCAGCGACAACTCGATCTCCGCTTGCGGAAGTCCCATCCGTTGCGAGATCTCTTCGGCCGAAAACCCGATCGCCGCCAAACGCTGAACCTTGCCGTAGACGCCTGGAGAATCCGACACGTGGGTGGTCGCGGCCGGATCGTCCCGCTGCAACGCTCGCAATTCCTCGACCCGTTGATCGACCCGACGCAGCAGCGATTCGACGACCAAAATCCGCGAATCCAGCTCCGCCTTCAGCTCGCGCTGCAGATCGAAGATCGACGCCTGCCACCGCAGAACCTCTTTGGGTGCGTCCGCAAGCGGTGCTCCCCGCACGGGCTTTTGCACCTCGGCCTGCTGCGCTTTCAGCTCCCGATCGACAGCCCGGCTGCGTCCCCGCATCTTGATGTTCCGCCGCACCAAGATCCATGCCAGCAGGACCATCCCGACAAGCAGCATCATTTGAGGCAGGAACGATCCGGCTGCTAGCAATAACATCAAAGCACCATCGGAACGGGGATCGGTAACTCAACACGCGCACACCCCTAGACATCGACAGTCAGCTAGCAGCGCATGAACAACTTGGCAAAGATTTCCAGTCGCAACGATTACAGCAGAGATCCGCCCGCGTCGCTGCCAATCGTTGCGCGGCCCCGCCGACGCCAGCGCGTGCCTTCGATCGGAACATGCGGTTAGCTCTGCCCGCACACCCTTTCCGGCGTCCCAGCATCAGCCACTAGGCCAGCAAGACAAAAAAAGGACAGCCAAAGCCAACAATCGCCCGCCCGATTCGGGTAAACTCGCGGTAACTATGGTCCTTCTCCGGGTGACCTTTCCCGCCTCTCCCTCCCGCCTGCTCGACATCTCATGACTACCACTGCGCCCTACGTCAAATCGTTGACGTGCCTATTCATTGTGTTGCTCTCCACGGTCACGTTCGGTCAATCCGACGCGATCTACCAAGTTGGTTTTGCCAAAGTCGACATCACGCCCGACTATCCGGTGCGGCTCAACGGCTTTGGGTTCCGCCGCGAGGAATCCGAAGGCGTTTCGCAGTCGGTATTCGCCCGCGCGATGGCGATCTCGCAGACCGACGCTCCGCCGCTGGTGATCATCGCCGTCGACAACCTCGGTTTGCGGTTGCCTCAAGTCGACCAGATCGCGGAACAACTGAAGCAGTCCCACGGGCTGCCGCGCGAGAACTTTGCCCTCACCTTCAGCCATTCGCACTGCGCCCCGAAAGTCAACGGCGCCAGCGACAACATCTTCAGCCAAGCGATCCCGCCGGAGCACCAGGAACATCTCGACCGATACAGCGAAGAAATCATCGGCCTGATCGTCCAGGCCGCCAGCGAAGCGATCGATTCGCGCCAACCGGCGACCTTGCATCGATCGACAGGGACCGTTGGATTCGCAAAAAATCGGCGGCCGATGGGCGGACCGACCGATCACGATCTGCCGACGTTGATCGCTCGCGATCCCAACACGCAAGCCGTCCGCGGCGTCTACGTTTCTTACGCCTGCCACTGCGTGACGCTGCGATTCAATCAGATCAGCGGCGATTGGGCGGGATACGCCGCCGAAGGGATCGAGCGACAGTTTCCCGACAGCGTCGCCCTGGTATCGATCGGTGCCGGATCGGATCAAAACCCGATCGACATGTCGGTCGGCGACGTCTCGATCGCGCAGCGACAGGGGGCGGAGATCGCCAGCGAAGTCAAACGCCTTGCCGAAACCAAAGCCCTGCCGATCAGCGGCCCGTTGAGTGCTCAACTGCAACGCATCTCGCTGCCGCTCAATCCGCTGCCGTCGCGGGAGGAACTGACCGAACTGGCCGAAAAGAACTCCAATGTTGCGGTTCGCTACAACGCGACGACTCAGCTGGCAAAGCTCGATCGTGGCGAACCGCTGCTGACCGAGATCGATTACCCGATCCAAACCTTTGTGTTCGGGGACAGCTTGTGCATGAGCTTCTTAGCTGGCGAGGTTTGCGTCGACTATTCGATCCGTTTGAAAAACGAAATCGATCGCAAGCGTTATTGGTTGAACACCTACAGCAACGATTTCTGCAGCTACATCCCGTCGGAACGCCTTGTCGGCGAAGGGGGCTACGGCGGCGGAGCGGAAGTCCCTTACTTCGCTCTGCCAACCACATTGGCTGCCGGCTTGGAACAGCGGATCGTCGACGAGGTCCATCGCCAGGTTCCCGATGAGTTTGTGATCCCCAAGGGTGTCCAAGGCGTTGCGCCGAAATCGCCTCAGGATGCGCTGCAAAGCATGCAGACGCACGACGATCTGGAGATCGAACTGGTGGCCGCCGAACCGTTGGTCCGCGATCCGGTCGCTATCGATTTTGCCGCGGACGGCAGCGTTTGGGTTGCTCAGATGAGCGACTACGGCCGCGGCGTCTACGAGAAATTTGAACATCACGGCCAGGTCCGCCGACTGAGCGATACGACCGGCGACGGACAATTTGATAAAGCGGTAACCTTTGTCGATGGGTTGCGTTTCCCCACCGATGTCAAGGTTTGGCGCGATGGACTGCTGATCTGCGATGCTCCCGATATCCTGCTGGCTCGCGACACCGACGGCGACGGCGTCGCCGATTCGGTCGACAAGCTCTTCTCGGGTTTCGAGATCGTCAACGCTCAAGCGCGAGTCAACAGTTTGCGGTGGGGCATCGATAACTGGATCTACGGTTCGTGTGGACTCTTCGGCGGAAAAATCCTCAGCCACAAGACGGGTCAGACGCACAACATCGTCGGTCGCGATTTCCGCATGAATCCCGATACCGGCGAGATCCAAGCTGTCGCCGGTCGCACGCAACAAGGCCGCAGCCAAAACGACTGGGGCGATTGGTTTGGCTGCACCAACAGCTCGCTGCTGCTGCACTATGCAAGCGACGCACGCTACGACAGTCGCAATGCCTTGGTCTCGCTGCCGACTCCGGCGGGGCTCGCCGGCGGGGCGGAAACCCGACGCCTGTTCCCCCCCGAGGACCTCGTTCAATTTGCGCTCAGCGGAGCGTCCGGAAATGCGACCGCCGCCTGCGGCTTGGACATCTACCGCGACAACCAACTGGGCGAAGAATACCTTAACAACGCTTTCACCTGCGAACCGGTGAATCAATTGGTGCACCGCAGCGTCCTGCAACCGACCGGGATCGATTATCAAGTTTCGCGTGGCGAGAACGAAACCGAATCGGAGTTCCTGACATCGACCGACCGCTGGTTTCGTCCAGTCCAAGCCCGGACCGGCCCCGACGGCAGCCTGTGGGTCGTCGACATGTACCGCTACGTGATCGAACACTCCCGTTGGATCCCGCAAGCGACGTTGGCGGAACTGGACGTCTACGCGGGTCAGTCGATGGGCCGGATCTATCGCGTGCGTCCCAAGTCCGATCAATCTGCCGCACCGGCGACGGAAGCTTCTTCGGCCCCGTTCGATCTGACGGGGAAGTCGGATCTGCAGTTGGCGATGCTGTTGAAGTCGAGCAACGGAACGGTCCGCGATCTCGCGCATCAGATGCTCTTCTGGAATTCCCCCACCGCTCCGGTCGCCGATCAATTGCGAGCGATCGTTGCCGAAGCCCCGTTGGCGGCGTCTCGGATCCACGCTCTCGCTCTCCTTTCGGCTTGGCAGAAGTTGGATGCTCCCACGCTGCTTGTAGCCCTCGCCAATACGCATAATGAAGTCGTCCGCCACGGGATCCGCTTCGCCGAACCGATGCTCGACGACGACGCAGCCCTCCGCGACGCGGTGATCCGGCACGCAGCTCACGCCAGCCCGCGCGTCCGGCGTCAAGTCGCCTGGTCGTTGGGCGAACTGCAAAACGCATCGGCGATTCCCGCTCTGACAGCATTGGCATCCAAAACGGAAACCGATCGCTACGTCCGCGCCGCCGCCATCTCGTCGCTCAATCCGACGAACGTCTCGTCGATGCTGGCTGCCTACGTCGCGCTGCCGCCTGCACAACAACAGCCCGAATCGCTGCAGCAGATCATGCGAACGGCGATCCGATTGGGCGACGCCGAGGGAATCAACGCCTCCGCATCGCAAGTCCTGCCAGCGATTGCCAACGATGACGCCGCGGCAAACCGCTTGCTGATCGAACTGCTCGATTCGGCTGACGCTCGAATCGGCGACGCCACGATCGCCTGGACGCCCGAACTGAAACAAGCGGTTCAGGAAGCTCATCGCCGCGCGATCGAGACGCTCGATCCCAACGCGTTGGCATTGTTGGGCCGATACCGCGGCGCCGCGACGACTCAACTATTAACGTCCGGCGACCAGCCATCGGTAGCCGATGAATTGTCGATGGCAAACGTGCTCGACGCGATCAGCCAACGCGTCAGCGCGCGACATGCTGCACCGCTGCAAGTCGCTGCCATCAACGCGTTGGCCAAAACGCGGCATCCCGACGCGGCGGAGTTGCTGTTGGAGCGTTATCGCGAAGTCAGCGCGTCGGCGCAAACGGCGATCCTCGACCACTTGATCGCTCGCAACGACTGGTCCTTGACGCTGCTGGACACGATCGCCGAGGGAGATTTGCGAGCCAACATTCTCGACGCGGACCGTCGCGGCAAGCTGTTGTCGCACGCCGATGAAACGATCCGCCAGCGAGCCAAGAGTGCCTTGGAGATGGCCGGTTCGCCCAGCCGAGCTGCCATCCTCGACACGTTTCAAGCTTCGCTGAAGCTGGCCGGCGACGTCGACCGCGGCCGCGCCGTGTTCCGCAAACATTGTTCGGCCTGTCATCGCGTCGAGGAACATGGGTTTGTTGTTGGTCCCGACCTGACGGCACTCACCAACCGCGACCCGCAATGGATGCTCTCGGCGATCCTGGATCCCAACCGCGAAGTCGATGCACGTTACGTTTCTTGGTCGGCGCTCTCCGAAGATGGCCGCGTCCTGTCGGGCTTGGTCGTCGAAGAGAACGCCGCGATGATTCGGCTGCGTGAATCGGGCGGCAAGGAGCACGAACTGCTCCGCGATTCGATCGAACAACTGCGAGCAAGCGACCGTTCGTTGATGCCCGAAGGACTTGAAAAGGATATGACGACGCAGGAGGTCAGCGATCTGATCGCCTACGTGATCCATTCGATTGGCACCCCGGCACCGATGGCTGCGGACCAACCGCTGCCGCGACAAGCTCATGCTATCGCTCCGTTTCTGTTGGACGAATCCCAATCGATCGAGCGACGTCAGCAGGCGATCGACCAGCGGCCGGGAATGGGACCAGCGATCTTGAATCTGTTGGCAGTCGATCTGCGAGCCGACGATCTGGCGACGCAATACAAGCGGATCCCGTGGATCTGGCGAGTCGCGTTGGCGGTCGGTCGCCGCAGCGACGATGGCGAACTTCACGACGCGTTGGAATCGAGCTTGCCCCGCTCGGGCGATCCGTTATTGGATTGGCAAGCGGTTGTGATCGGCGGCGGCCTGATCAATGGACTGACGCAGATCGGCCAGTGGCCGGGAGATCGGATCGCAGCAATTCTGGACGCCGATCCGGCGCTCGCTCCACGCTGGCAGCAGACGTTGGCGATGTCAGCAGCGATGGCTGACGATGACGCGGTGAAGAATGGCACCCGGTACGACGCGCTGCGAATCGTGGCGTTAGACGATCCAGAAAAAGCGATTTCGCACCTGAAGCGTTACCTGGGGGCCGACATCAACGGAGAACTGCAGATGGGAGCGGTCAGCGGCTTGGCTGACATCGACGCCCCGCAGATCGCGGCTCTGCTGATCGAAAGCCTCCCCGGGCTGACACCACGAAATCGCCAGCTCGCGATCGAAGGTCTGTTAAGAACGCCCACTCGCCGCGAGGCCCTTGAAGCCGCGCTTGCGAAAGACGCCAAGCTGTTGACCGCCGAAGAAGCTAAACAGCTAGCCCAACCGTAGCCACTCCGTTCCCATTGCGGTCCGCAGCACGGACGATTTATTCGCGAACGATCCCGACAGGGATCGCAGAAGGTAGCCGGTGGTTTGAGCGCAGCGAACACCACCGGCCCCGAATCGCGAAATCAAACGCCGTCCTCAACGGGGACGCACGCCGATCTGCGGGATCACCGCGCGTTTGGGACGTCGTATTCCGGAGGTGCGCCGCTGCGCGACAACCTCCGGCTACCAACTTGCATCTCTTTGGAATCGTTGCGTCAGGCACAAACTGCCCCTGATCGCAACGCGGGCGAGGCGGAACTGCTACAGCGGTAGGATGCTCACGCGATGAAAACGGTACCTGCAATTGTAGCTACCCAAAACGAGTTTGGTCTTGTCGGGCGTCGACCAGTAATCGCCGATCGACAACGCGCTGCGGTCGCCTTTCCAGTCGATCGTCGTGTGGCCGTCGACTTCGACTTGCACTCCCGACTTGCGAACCGTGACGATCACTTCGGACAACTGGTTCTCAACAAGACACTTGCCCTTGAACGTAGTCTCGTTGCCCACGTTACGTCCGCCAACGTTCTCCAACGCACTTAGCCATGTGTCGCCCGTGCGGAAGTTCAGAAGCGTCATGAATCGGTTCTCTCCCGATCGCTGTCCCAACAGCAAAGCGTTGATTTCGTCCAACGGTTCGACGATCACAGTCATGCGATATTCTTCGGGCGGCGTGTAGGGAAGTTGGATGCGAACACCATACGCTTTGTTCGATTCGAGCACTCCATCGACGAGCTTCCATTCGCCAGCTGTCCAGCATTTTTCAACCTCCAGTTTGTCCAGCAGATCGACTTCGCCCTGCGGCCACTTGTCGATCGGTGCGTTGGATACCGCGGTTCCGGGTGAGACAAACAGGTCTTTTGAAAGCGCCATCGGTTGCGGCGGCGTGTTGGGGTCGGAGCGAACTTGCAAGTACCCCCAGAGTTCTGCCGTCGCTCCAGATTCCAATTGGGCATCGATGCGATAGCTGACCGGCGTCGGCCGGTCGAATCGTCCGACCGATGCTAATTCGGGGGCGTCGTTGTCCCATGCTTGCGGTATCTCTACCCAGGCTCCGTCGATCGCGGTCTGCACGCGGACACGAAACGACTTCACCTTCGCATCGTCGGGCCATTGCAATTTCAATTGCACCGGCTCGCCCGGCTTGGGAACCATCGGTTCGGGAAGAGCCGAGAAGGCGTCGAACAGCTCCATCTGCGAGGTCGGTGGAATCGTTTCGGGCTGCCAATTCATGCGAAGCTTTTGCTCTTTGTCCAGCCAAGATTGGTTGATCCAACCGCGATACTGCCCGACGCTCATGACCGACCCGTTTTGAGGCTCTGGATGTGGCAAGCCGACCGTGTGGCCGCATCCCTCGTGATAGATCACGCAGTCGCTGCCTCGATAGGGAACGCGCCAGCCATCGCCGCTGACAAGACCACGCCCCACGCCGCTGCGCGAAATGTAGCTGGCTCGCGAACCGCCCGACGCTGCCCCGGGAAAGTGTTGCCCGTTGTTCAGGTTGCCTTCGAACTTCAACGTCCCGTCGGCGTCGGGATGCAACCGGTAGAAGTCGTCCAACGCTCGCCAATTGATGTCGCTCAGCACCAACAGAATCGGAAACGTGTCATCGTCTTTGCGGCCAAATCCAATCCGCCGCTCCACTTCGCTGAGCGTCCGGTAGTAGATCGCGTTTGCGTCGCCACGACGCAGCGTGGCGGTATCGGATTCCGAAACCAAAGGTTCTGGATGCACATTCGCCTTCATCACCGACTGAGTCCCAAATTCGCGACGATGAAATTGTTCGATACGGCGGCAATAGTAATCCAGACGATCTCGCCAGTCGGGCAGAGCCACGCGGTCGGATGGCACGAAGTAGACCACCGTCACATCGATTCTTTCGGTCGAGTATTTGCCATCCCAAGTCGTGGTGGCGGCGAAGGCGATCGATCCCAACGATGCCAACAAAAGCGTGGCAAAACAGCGTATCATTGCAAAAGGCCTCTCATCGGTTGAACTGAAAACGGATCGCCCAAAAGAGCGCCCGGTTCGATCTGCCTGTTTGGTTAGGCGACTCGCCCGAGGCGTCGCTCGTGGTGATTGGGCAACAACTGTCGAGGAACAGTTTAGTCGATAAAACAAGGCGTATTCACGCATGTCATTCCCGTGTGATGCGGCCGTGCTGGAGCCATCGCAGTCAAACGCCCAAAATCCACGAAGCGAAACGCGGTAGCACACCGATCTGCGATCCCTCCGGGATCACCTCGCGTTTGGGTCAGCATTCCGGAGCTGCGCCGCTGCGCGACAACCTCCGGCTACCTTCTTGCATCCCTTCGGGATCGTCGCATCGGACGCAACCGCACCAGCACTCCACCAACCGTACCAACGTCCCAACAGCCCATGGACCGCGGAGCGGCCCCAGAAGGTAGCCGGTGGTTTGAGCGTTGCGAACACCACCGGAAAACCAACGCCCATCAAATCACCGCCCCCAGCGGGGGCGCACCTCGATTGCCCTCGCGGAGTGTCACAATCGTTAAAATCGGCTAGTCGCTCGATGGGGAACAAACGCGAACCGATAGATAAACAAGGTGTGAAGCGAACGAGAACAAACTCACGTCAAATCCCCAATCCGCTGCAACAAATGATGCATTCTCTTGCAAAGAGTCATGCCGCGATCGTCATCGCCAGCGTCATTGCGGTAACGGGAGTCCTTTCGGTCAGAGCTGATGAGGGGAGTGTCGATTGTGACGTTGAAACATGGTGTTGTGACGATCCGGCGGAAGAGGCCATCTGTCCACGGGAGTACCTATTGTGCGACTGGTGTGGCGCCCGTCCTTGCCTTCAAGATTCAGGCATCACTCCGTTTTTCTATTACGATTCGATCACTGCGGCGAATGTTGACGGTGGAATCGAAGCGGACCAGGACTTTACCGGGCAGGTTTACGCGGGTGCCGATCTCGATCTGGATACCCTGCTGGGATGGAACCGCACGACGTTGAAGATCTCCACGGTCCAGCGGCACGGCGACAGCATCAGCCCATCGGTCGGCGGAATCTACGATCCGATGTGTATCTTCGGAGGACAGGTCCTTTTCCTGTACCAGCTTTGGCTCGAGAGAGAGGTATGCGACAACTGGTCGATCAAAGCGGGTCGCGTCTCCGCAGACATCGATTTCTTGAACGATGGCCTCTACCGCTATTCGCTTAGCACGGCGATCAACGGTCCTATTCGCGCCACGCTTCTGGAAAGCACGGTCACGTCGTTTCCGTTTCCTGTTTGGGGTGGCCGCGTCAAATACACGCCCGACGACAAACATCAATTCCAAGTCGGCGCCTACCAGATCGGCGACGACATGTTTGATTTCACCAAACATGGGCTCGACTTCAGCATCCGCAGCGACGATGGAGTTTCGATCCTGATGCAATACGACTGGACGTCGACGGTTTGCGAACGTCCAACGCATCTTTTCGTCGGAGCGGTCAACTCCTTTTTCGAATTCGACAACCACGACGGCGTGGGAACCACCGACTACGTGCTGCGGGTCTATGCGCATCTCGCGGTCGAGGTGGTTCCCAATCTGACCGTTTTTGGTTTCGCTGCCAATTCCGAACAGGATGAGGTCGCGTTGACGCCGCTGCAAATCAGTGTCGGCATCAACGGCAAGGGAATGTTCTCCAGTCGTCCCGACGACCACACGATGCTCTTTGCAACCTGTGGTGATCTCAGCGACGACTACGGCGATTCGATCGGCGAAGCTGTCGACCACGAAATCGTCTACGAAGTGGGGCATCGATTCCAGGTCTTGCCCTCGGCCTACATCCAGCCAGCATTGCAATACATCGTCACCCCCGGCGGCACCGGCGATATTGCGAACAGTACGGTCATGGGCGCGTGGGTCGGCGCGACATTTTGATATCACCGAAGGGCATGGTGCCTACGCATACATCACGTGAACTCAACGTTCTCGGCGCCTCCCCGTTTTAAAACGAGCGTCTTCCAACCCGCGAGGGCATCAACCCGCCGCACTGTTGCCCCAGCGGCTGCGGAGTGCGTCGAGCAAGACGGCAACGACGATCACGCTGCCGGTGATGATCTGTTTCATCGGGTCGGAGACGCCGATCTGAGCGAGCCCCGTTTGCAGGACGGCGATGATCAGCACGCCCAAGAACGAATTGATCACGTTGCCGCGGCCGCCCATCAGGCTCGTCCCTCCGATTACACAGGCGGCGATCGCGGACAGCTCCAAGCCAATCGCCGCGTTGGGGTCGGCTGTCGACAATCGAGAGGCGTAGGTTAGCCCGGCCAGTCCACACATCACGCCGCTGATCACAAACACGCCGATCGCGTAGGGCGCCGGTCGGACTCCCGACATCCGAACCGCTTCTTCGTTGGTCCCAATCGCGACGCAGTATCGCCCGAAAACGGTCCGCGTCAGCAGCAGTTGCCCGCCGACGACCGCGGCGATCGCCAGCAGGAAGGCCGGCGATAGCGAGAGCCCTGCGATCGGCTGGCCGATCGATTCGACTGCCTGCCCGATGTATTTGGTTTGCGAATCGGTAACCAGTTTCGTTCCGCCGCGCGCGATCTCCAGCATCCCTAGAGTGACGATAAACGATGGGATTCTTGCCAGCACCGAAACACACCCGTTAAACAATCCGCAGGCCGCGCCGGCTAGGATGCAAAACGGAATCGATGCCCACAGCGACCATTGCCAATCGACCATCAAGGCGCCTAAGACCGCAGAGGAGAAGGCGAGGATTGAACCGACCGATAGATCGATCCCACCAACGACCAAGACCAACGTCATCCCAACGGCGACCAGAGTCAGGTCGGGGATCTGGTTGGCGATCGAAATGAAGGTGCGGGTTTGCAGAAAGTTCTCGCTCGACGACGCGAACACAACAATCAAAAGCGCCAGCACGCCCAGCAGGCCGGCGTATTGGATCAACGAACGATAGGCGGCGGTGTTTTTCATCGAGGAAGTGTTGTTGTCGGGTTGGATAAGGCAGCTTGCGACGCAACAGGCTTTCGGCAATCGAGATGGTCAGCCGACAGCAACAGAGCCTGGGGGTGCAAAGGCGGCTTGCATGATCTGTTCCGGCGACCAGTCGCCGCGTGCGAAACTGGCGACCAAGCGTCCCGCCGACATGACGGCGATTCGGTCGCAGGTTTCCATCAGTTCCTCGAGGTCGCTGCTAACGATCACCAGCGACTTTTCCTCGCGAGCCAAGGTTTCGAACAGCCGATAGATCCGCCGCCGCGCGGCGACGTCGATCCCACGCGTCGGTTCGTCGAACAAAAAGATATCGGCATCGCGGACCAACCACTTCGCCACAGCAACCTTTTGCTGATTGCCGCCGCTGAGTGTCCCAACGGTCTGTTCGATGCTGGTGCAACGCGTCTCCATCGACTCGCGCATCCGATCGGCCATCTGCCGTTCGGCGGCTCCGCGGATCCATCCGCCCGCGGAAAAGAGTCGGTTCATCGAGGCGAGGGTCGTGTTGGCGCGGATCGATTGGGACAGCAGCAGGCCGTTTTCCTTGCGGTCTTCGGTCACCATCGCCAGTCCCGCCGCAACGGCATCGCTCGGATCGACGAAGCGTCGCGGCGTCGATTCGTCGTTGAGATAGACTTCGCCGCTATCGGCGCGATCGGCGGCAAAGATCAGTCGCAGAAGTTCGGTTCGCCCGGCGCCGACCAGTCCGGCGATTCCCAGTCGTTCGCCACGATTTACCGAAAACGATACGTCGCGAACCCAACGGCCGCGCGACATTCCTTCGACTCGCATCGCAACACGATCGGTTTGATGCGACACATACTCGTCGCCCGCCTGGTTTTCGGTGCTTTCACCGGTCATCAGATCGACCATCGCATCACGGTCGACATCGGCAGTCCGCCGCGTGCAGATGAACTTTCCATCGCGGAGGACCGTGATCCGGTCGGAGAGCCTGGCGACTTCGTCCAATCGATGCGAGATGTAGATGATCCCGACGCCTTGCTGTCGCAGCTTGTTCAGCCACGTAAAGAGCGTTTCGGATTCACCGGCGCTCAACGCCGCTGTCGGTTCGTCGAGGATCAGCACCCGGCAATCACGATCTAGCGCCGTGGCGATCTCGATCATCTGTTGCCGTCCCACGCCCAATGAACCAGTGATCGCGTGGGTGTCGATCTCTTGCAAGCCGAAGCGATCCAATGCGATTCGGGCGCGGCGGTGCAGTTTGCCCCGATCGACGACGCCAAACCGAGCGGGCAAGCGGCCGATCATGATGTTTTCAGCGACCGAGAGCGTGGCGATCTGGTTTAACTCTTGTTGGACGATCTGCACGCCGGCCGCTTCGGCGGCCCGCTTTTCTTGCGGCGCGTAGACTTGGCCCGCGACCTGCATCGTTCCGGACGACGACGGGGTTAGCCCAGCGATGATCCGGCACAGGGTGCTTTTGCCCGCCCCGTTCGCGCCCAGCAGCGCATGGATTTCTCCGGCGTGGAAATCGATCGACACATCGTCCAAGACCTTGACCGCATAACGTTTGGTCAGGTTTCGGACCGAAAGCAACAGCGGGTCACTCACTGGGCCAACGTCTCTTTGGTGACCAGATCGACCGGCGTCTGAACGTCTTCGGTCGCCGCCGCCGGATCCTTCAAGATCTTCAGCGCCGTCTCGATCCCATAGACCGCCAGCTGGTCGCCGTGCTGATCCGCTGTGGCCAAGACCTTCTCCTCGCGGATCAATTGCTGGACCGCGCCGATGTTGTCGAAACCAACAACCAAGACCTCGCCCGTTTTGCCAGCCGACTTGATCGCCGCCACAGCGCCTAGCGCCATCGAATCGTTGGCCGCCAGGATCGCTTTGATCTGCGGATGTTCGCTGAGCATCGAAGCAGCGATCGTGTTCGCCTTGTTCGTTTCCCAGTCGGCCGATTGGCTGCTGGCGATTTCAATCCCGGCCTGCTTCATCGCCGCTTCGAATCCCAGTCGACGTTGGATCCCGTTGAAGGCAGTCGTCTTTCCTTCGAGGACTGCGACCTGATCTCCTTTGGCGAGCGATGCAGCCAACAGATCGCCGACCTGTTTTGCGCCGGCTTGGTTGTCGGGACCAACAAACGGAATCGTCACCTTTTCCGACTTCAGCACTTCGGCATCCAGGCGATTGTCGATGTTGACGACAACCACGCCAGCCTGCTGAGCCTTGCGAAGCGCCGGGACCAACGCTTTGGAATCGGCCGGAGCGATCACGATCGCGTCGACTCCCGCCGCCACCATCTCGTCGACCAACGCAACTTGGCGGCCGAGATCCGATTCATCTTTGATTCCGTTGACCAGCAGTTCGTATTGATCGCTGTTCGCCGCTTGATGCTTTTCGGCTCCCTTTTCCATCGTCGAAAAGAATTCGTTCGCCAGCGACTTCATCACTAATGCGATTCGCGGCTTGCCCGCCGCGGCGGGATCGGCCGATTCGTTGGTCGCGGTTTTGGAACTGCATCCGCCGGCCAACACCATCATTGCGATTGCCGAGAGGATCAACGGCAGGGAGCGTCGTTTGTTCGTTTTCATGATTTTTGACTTTGCAAAATTTGATCGATTTCAGTTCGTGTCGGCATGCCCGGCTGAGCTCCAGGGCGAGTCGCGGCCAATGCGCCGGCGACGGCAGCAAAACCGGCGGCTTCAAACAAGTTGGCTCCTTCGGCCAAGCGAACCGCCAACGCGCCGGCAAACGCATCGCCGGCGGCTGTTGTGTCGACCGGATCGATCGGCGTCGGATCGATCCGCCGAATTGTCGTTCCATCGCTAGCGACCGCGCCGCGCGACCCAAGCGTCAGGATCACCTGTCGGGCTCCCCGAGCGTGCAGACGGGCGATCGCGCGATCGATCTCTTCGTCGCTTGAAACCGGATGCCCGACGATCGCCTCGGTCTCCGATTCGTTGGGGCAGATTAGATCGACGCGCAGTAGCGAGTCGTCCAACGTCGCTGGCATCGGAGCGGGATCCAGCACGATCGTGACTCCAGCTTGTCGCGCGACTTCGATCGCGGCTTGGACGGTTTCGATCGGGACCTCCAATTGCAGCATCAGCACATCGGCGGTGCGGATCCGGTCGGCAAACGTCGTGACATCGGCTGGAGACAGCTGGGCGTTGGCACCGGGAACGGCGACTATCGAGTTTTCGCCGCTGCTTTCAACAGCAACGATCGCCAGCCCGCTGGGCGTTTCCGTTGTGGGGAGCACGCCATCCGTAGCGACCTGTTCGCGTTGCAGGTTCTCGACCAAGCGGCTCGAAAACGCGTCGTCACCAACGCGTCCGATCATCGACACGTTGCCGCCGGCCCGCGCGGCGGCGACAGCTTGGTTGGCCCCTTTGCCGCCGGGAACCTCCGCCGACGAATCGGCGATGATCGTTTGCCCCGGCCGCGGCAACTGGTTGCAGCGGATCATGAGATCCATGTTGATCGAACCGAGGACCACGATCTGTGCCCCTCGATTCGTTGACTCAGGCGTGCTCATTGCTTCGGTGGCTCGCTGGACAACAGGACCAAGGTTTCGACGACGCGCAACTTCTGGGCGTCGGTCAGCGTCAGGTATTGATGCAAGCCATCTTCCGCCGGTGCGAAGGTCGTCAGCCCATCGTCGGCGACGGTGACCGTGCCGCGTGGGGAGAGTCCAAAATAGTCGCGTCCCGGACGCACGGCGATCAGCACGCTGGTCAGATCCCAAGTCGGTCGATTGTGGGGGGGCGGATTGTAAGCGATGTAGGCTTCGGCCAACGGATGATGTGGCACGTAGCCGTAATCCTGTTGGATGCTTTCGTGCGGATAAGCGACAGCCAAACCGATCTCAAAACCGCTCCAGAGGATCGGCGTTGGCCAATCGGTGGCGAGAGCTTGAGCAGCCGGAATGTCTTTGATGATGTTGTATTCCTTGTGGTCGTACGGGCCCTTGGAACCGGAGATCTTAGTGAAAGCGCCAGCCATCGCCGACAGCAAGCGAACCTTCTTTTTGACAAGGGCCGTGCCGTCCAACGGGCTCACATCGTCCGGTTTTGACTTCAGCAGATCTGCTAGGTTCGTCGAAAAGCCGACTTGAGCGATCACCACGCTGCCATCCTCTGCGTCGGCCAGCGCCTTTCGCAAGACAGTCACCGCGTTGGGAGCGTCTTTGCCCGATCGCAGGTCGTGTGGGAAACGGAATTCATCGCCATCTTTGATCGATGCCAAGCCGTTGAATCGCCCGGTGCCAGGCGTCACGCCGCTACGGCAGACTCCGATCGGAATCTCGCCCCGTCCATAAAACGTGTTGACGGCATCGGTGAAGGGAGCGGCCATCGGATCGTCTTTGGTGATCGTCACGGCAAGCAGTTCGCATTCGCCGCGAGTCTGCAACGCGTGGATCATTCCCAACGCCAGCACATCGTCGACGTCGTTACCGATGTCGGTATCGAAGATCAACGGCACCGGACGTTTTACATCGTCGGCATTCGATACAGCCGGCAGACAGCACAGCGATACCAGCATCAGCGGCAGGACGAGAGAGCGTGAACGATCGATCATCATGGGAAGAACCTCTGGGGTGTCGGGTTTCGTAGCGTTCAACGTTGGGGCGGTTCGCTGGACAAGAGGACCAGCGTTTCGATCACGCGGAGTTTTTGGTCCTCGGTCAGCGTGAGGTATCGGTGGCGGCCGTCGGGCGACGGTGTGAACTGGGTCGATCCATCGTCGGCGACCGCAACGCTGCCGGGCTGGGAGATGCCAAAGTAGTTGCGATTTGGGCGAACGACTTGCAACACGCTGGTCAAATCCCAGGTGGGACGATTGTGCGGCGGAGGCAGGAACGCGACGTAGGCTTCGGACAGCGGATGATGCGGCACGTAGCCGTAATCCTGCTGGATGCTTTGGTGCGGGTAGGGAAGCGAGATGCCGATCTCGTAGCCGCTCCACAAAAGCGGCGTCGGCCAATGGTGAGCCACCGTTTGCGCCGACGGGATGTCTTTGATGATGTTGTATCCCTTGTGATTCTTCAGCCGACCGACCGCTTCGGCGGGCTTGGGAAATGCGCCAGCCATCAACGACAACAGACGGACCTTCTGTTTGACAAGAGCTTCTCCGTCCAACGGGCTCGCCTGGTCCGGTTTCGATTTCAGCAGGTTCGCCAGGTTGGTCGAAAAGCCAACTTGAGCGATCACGACGCTGTGATCTTCAGCCGCAGCCAACGTCTCTCGCAAGACCGAGACCGCATCGGGAGCATCGTCTCCCGACAAAAGATCGTGCGGGTAGCGGAGGCGCTGGCCATCTTTCTGCTTCGCCAGTTGCGTAAACCGCCCCGGTTCGGGAGTTTTTCCACTGCGGCAGACACCGATCGGAATCTCTCCCCGTCCGTAAAACGTATTGACGGCATCGGCAAACGGAGCGGCCAGCGGATGATCTTTGGTGATCGTCACGGCCAACAGTTCGCACTCGCCGCGCGACTGCAACGCATGGATCATCCCCAGCGCCAACGCATCATCGACATCGTTGCCGATATCGGTATCGAAGATCAGCGGCACCGGCCGCCTTTCATCGCCAGCAGCTAACGCGGGTAAGGCAACGGTCCAAGCCAACATCAGCGTAACGGCGGCGCATCGAAAACAATCGAACATCAGGTGGGAAACTTTCCAGGGGATAGGAGGCGTAGCGGTTGGATCGGCATTGCAATCGGATCGTCAAGGGAAGATAGGATCCTCTTGGCAGTCGGACGTGACAGTATAAAACCGCCGCCACAGAAATGCCATCGCGTGAGCGCGGTTGCCGAACGCGAAACCCTATTTCCATCTGCGTCTCTCTACTCTCGTCCTTTCCACCCGGCGATCATTCTGCCCCATCATTCTGCCCCATCATTCTGCCCCATCATTCTGCCAACCCGAGCATCGTTTGGCCCAACCGCACAAGCATCTGCTTCTGCGTCTTCGGTCGATCGAACGCGCGGCCCGCTGGGCACGCGGTTAAACAAAAAGCGCGGGCCGTTTGGGGTGGGGGTGTCGCCTGGGCAACGTTGCTTTGCCGCCAGATCCGGTGCGAACGTTTTTCCACAATAACGGTCTGCTTAGGTGTAGTTCTTGGATCGAGGGCAACGACCTCGCCCTGAAACTCGAAGCTGTTACGAGAGGAGTTAACTGATGGAATCGCTGGAAGAGAAGCTGCAATTTTTGCGAGAGACGTATCCGCTGGTGCCTCACACCTCGGCCGGGCAGATGTGGTCGTCGGTGCGGCGGATGAAAGCGGAAAAGGAGTTGGGAATTCCGATCAACCGCCGCACAGGATTTGCCGTTTCGCTGGAGTCGGGGTTAGCTGCGAATGAGATGCAGGAGGAGGCGTGGGAGGAGTTTTACGCTGGCCTGTGCGATGACCTCCACCAGCGGTTTCCCGAGTTGTACCGCAGCATCTTTCGCGATGCCGCCGATGCAACCTAACCGCACCGCTCCGTCCCAACGCAGCTCGCCCGAGATGCACAAGCGTGCGTGATTCACACGTCGACGCGGACCTTGCCGAGCAAGAGCAAAGCGATTGGGGGATCGTTGCCGATCCGTGGTTTGAACTTGAAGGCGGCGGCTTTTTCGGTTGGGGCACGACGACTCGGGGCTTGCTTCGTCTGCATCATTGTGTTCGACACGTGCGATCGCTCATGGTACAAAACACCTCCCGGTTCGATTTCCAGGAGGTCATTTGTGACGCAGCCCAAACCGTCGTCTCGTCTTTCACCAACGCTTCGCGCGACGGAGATCTTTCGCGCTCATGGCGGCATGATGAGGATGGCCGATGCCGTACGGGTGGGGATCAGTCGTCGAACGTTGTACCAAATGCGAGACTCTGGACAGCTGGAGCAGCTGGCCCGAGGTCTCTATCGGATCGCAGACCTTCCGCCGCTAAGCGAACCCGACCTAGTCACGGTCGCAAAGAAGGTCCCCCAGGGAGTCGTCTACCTGATTTCAGCGCTCGCGTTCCATGGGCTGACGACGCAGATTCCGCATGAAGTGTGGATCGCGATACCGCGCAATAGCGAACCGCCTCGGCTGGCCTTTCCTCCGACGCGAGCGGCTCGGCTCAGCGACACCGCCTATGAACTGGGGATCGAGAGACACAACTGCGATGGCGTGACCGTGAAGGTCTACTCTCGCGAAAAAACGCTCGTCGATTGTTTCTGTCGCCGAAACGAGACCGGACTCGATGTCGCGATCGAAGCGGTCAAGGCATACCGGACTCAAAAGCGGACCAACTTTGACTTGGTCATGGATTACGCTAAGAAGCTACGAGCGGCAAAGACGATGCGGCCCTATCTGGAGGCATTGCTGTGACGCGCGATCTGGCAGCGTCTGTTCGCGGGCGTCTGCTGCGTCAGGCAAAAGAATCGGGCCGCCCGCTGCAAGAATTGCTTCAGTATTTTGCGATGGAACGCTTCTTGTTCCGGTTGTCTCGATCGGAGCACGCCGATCGTTTCGTTTTGAAGGGAGCGCTCATGTTTCGTGTTTGGGGCACACCCCAGACGCGTGCGACGCGCGACATCGACCTGCTGGCTCGGGCCGACAATTCAGTCGACTCGATGACACAGATCATGCGGTCGGTTTGCGAACATGCGGTTGCACCCGATGGCGTTATATTTCACGGCCAGAGCGTGCAAGGCATCGCGATCAAAGAAGATGCCGACTACTTAGGCGTACGCGTGACGTTTCTGGCGACGATTCAAAACGCTCGCTTGCCAATGCAAATCGATATTGGGTTTGGGGACGTTGTGAATCCAGCGGCAATAGCGATCGCCTACCCCGCAATGCTCGACTTTGAACCGGCCAAGCTGATCGGTTACCCGCGAGAAACCGTGATCGCTGAGAAGTTTGAAGCGATGGTTAAGCTCGGGCAACTCAACAGTCGCATGAAAGACTTCTACGACATCCTTATTTTGTCCCGGCAGTTTGCCTTCGATGGCGAGTCGCTTGCCACAGCGATCTCCGCGACGTTTCGAAATCGAGGGACGACGGCCAAGGCGAATCCGCCGGCATTCTCCAATGAGTTTGCCAACGATCCAGGGAAGCAAATCCAGTGGGCCAGCTTCATTCGCAAATCCAAGCTTTCGGATGTACCCGATGCTTTAGCTGACGCGATTCGTGAGATCGCTGGTTTCCTAAACCCCATCGCAAAAGCAATCGAGTCAAACGAGCCTTTCGCCGCCACCTGGATTCCCGGTTCCGGATGGATTAAGTCGCAACCGCCCGCCAACAGCGGGAGGGCTGTTGGAGGGACAGAGTAAATTTTTGTTGGAGCCGACAGCGCTTGCCGTGGATGGTTGGTGGCAGGCTCCGCGGCGACGTGGGCTGCGGGAGAATTGCCCCTCGAGAACGCTGGCCCCGGCGATGTTCTGTTGCGATTAGAATACGGTGCCACGTCTTTAGTATTGCTTCACGTTGGTCGCCTTTCGCTCCGCGAAAGTACGCCCGGGAAACACCGCTGATTTCGCGGAGCGCAAGGCGACCAACGGCAGGCCTGCCTTCTTTTAGAACTGCAACGGGAGCCCCATGATGAAGCCCTTCTTCCTGCGGACCTTCTGCCAATTGGCAGGCTGCGTTTTTGCAACCCTCAGCTTCGCTCATGCACTGATCGCCGCCGATGCCTCGCGGCCCAATATCGTTTACATTCTGGCCGACGATCTCGGGTACGGCGACTTGAGTTGTTACAACGAGCAGTCAAAGATCCCGACGCCCCATGTCGATCGACTGGCCGCCGAGGGGATGCGTTTTAGCGACGCCCACACGCCGTCGGCAGTTTGCACGCCGACGCGTTATGGAATTTTGACGGGGCGTTATTGCTGGCGGACGCGATTGACCAAACGTGTGCTCGATGGACTCGATCCGCCGCTGATCGACGCCGATCAAGTCACGGTTCCCGGCTTTCTTCGCGATCACGGCTACAGCACGCACTGCGTCGGCAAGTGGCATCTGGGGATGCAATTTACCGATCGCGAGGGCAAGCCCGTGCCAGCGGTTCCGGTCGATCGACGCACGCCGCCGCGTCCGGGCCGCGACGTCGATTACGAACAACCGATCACCGGCGGTCCGATCGACCGCGGGTTCGATTCCTACTTTGGAATTTCAGCCTCTCTAAATATGCCGCCGTTGTGTTTTCTGCGCGACGACCGTCCGGTGATCCTGCCGACGATCGATTCGCCTCGCATGAAGACCGAATTCATTTCGGTCGATGCCGGGATGCGGTCTCCCGATTTCACGATCGCCAGCGTCATGCCGCGGCTGGCGGGCGAAGCGACCGACTGCATTCGGCAAGCTTGCGAAACTCCCGACCAACCGTTTTTCCTCTACCTGCCCCTCACCTCGCCCCATCTGCCCGTCGTCCCCAATCAAGAGTATTTGGGACTCAGCCAAGCTGGACTCTATGGCGACTTTGTCGTCGAGACCGATGCCTTGGTCGGCGCGGTGATCGATGAACTTGAGCGCTGCGGGATCGCCGACAACACGTTGGTGATCTTCACTTCGGACAACGGCGGTCTGTATCACGCCTGGGATGCTGCCGAAGCGGATGACGTGAAGCACTACCGTCCCAGCAAGCGCGGCGAGTCGGTTCGAGCGATGGGGCATCAGGGGAACCGGCATCTGCGTGGCACCAAAGCCGATATCTGGGAAGGGGGCCACCGCGTGCCGTTTGTCGTCCGTTGGCCGGGGAAGACGCCCGCGGGAACTGTCAGCGATGAATTGATCGAGCTGACCGATCTGATCGCCACCTGCGCGGCAATGCTTGGGAAACCTCTACCCGAAGGGGCGGGCCCCGACAGCTTGAACATCTTGCCAGCGCTGTTGGCCGCCAAGCCACCGCAGCCGGTTCGCGAATTTGCGGTCCATCATTCACTGTGGGGGCATTTTGCGATTCGCCAAGGTCCCTGGAAGATGATCCCGCAACGCGGATCGGGCGGCTTTACGCGTCCCCGCGAGATCGACCCCAACAAAGAGGGAGGTCCTGTCGGTCAGTTGTATCATCTTGGCGACGATCCCTCGGAAACCAAGAACCTTTGGGATCAGCACCCTGAGGTTGTGACAGAATTGCAATCGCGTTTGCGACAGATCCAAGCTGACGACGTCGCGCCATAAGCTGCAGATGGTCGTCTTTCGCTCCGCGAAAAAACTTCCGAGAGGCACACTGCTTTCACGCAGCGAACGGCGACGTTCCAAAAAGCTCGCGGCGGCTTGCATTCTCGACCACTCTGGGACACGCTGGGTGAATCATGATTAAAAATCCAACATCCCACCGAGAGGAAACATCGGAAGCGTGTGCAGCTCCCGATATCGCTGCGCATCTGCAGCTTGTCCGCCAACAACTACTGAACGCCCGCGGCGATCAAAAACACTGGACCGGCCGCTTGGCTGCTTCATCGCTGTCCACGGCGACCGCGATCAGTGCGCTGTCGGTCTTCAGTCGCGTCGGCGACGACGAACATGCGGTGTCGGCTCGCGAATCGGTTAAGAAGGGACTCGTGTGGCTCGATGCCGCGCAAAACGATGACGGCGGATTTGGGGATACCGATCGCAGTCCGTCGAACATCGCGTCGAGCTTTCTGGCGATGGCAGCCTGGCATCTTGGCGACGATCCGGCAAACCGGACCGAAGCGATCGCGCGGCTGCAGAAATACATTGACCGCGAAGGCGGCTGGGCTGGGCTGAAGCGACGCTATGGCCGCGACAAGACCTTTGTCGTCCCGATCCTCTCGAACTGTGCGATCGCTGGGCTGGTCCCCTGGTCGCGAGTTCCGGCGCTTCCGTTTGAATTGGCGGCGTTCCCGCAAAGCATGTATCGCTTCGTGCAGATGCCGGTCGTCAGCTACGCCATTCCCGCATTGGTCGCGATCGGGCAAGCACGCTACCAGCACGCCGGCACCTGGAATCCGATCACTTGGTTGGCGCGAGCCGCCACCCGCGGCAAGACGCTGGACGTGTTGCAGAAGATGCAGCCCGAGAGCGGCGGCTATCTGGAAGCGACGCCGCTGACCAGTTTCGTTTTGATGAGCCTGTCGTCGATCGGGCACGCTCAACATCCGGTCAGCCGCGACGCTGTGAAGTTCCTGTTGGGCAGCCAGTTGCCCGACGGCAGTTGGCCGATCGACGAAAATCTGGCGACTTGGATCACTTCCCTTTCGTTGGGGGCGTTGGCGAAATCGCAGCCGAGCGAACTGGCGCAATTTGTCGACGACGGGACGCTCGACTGGCTGCTCAGTTGTCAGTATCACGAGCGGCATCCGTTCACCGGCGCCGATCCGGGCGGTTGGGGATGGACCGATCTCAGCGGAGCGGTTCCCGATGCCGACGACACGCCGGCGGCGATCCTGGCGCTCTCCAAGATTCGAGCTTCGGTCGATCTCGAATCCTCGCGGCGGCAACAATTGGCTGAAGCTTCGCTTGCGGGAGTCCGTTGGCTGTTGGGACTGCAGAATCGCAACGGCGGCTGGCCGACCTTCTGCCGCGGTTGGGGCAAGTTGCCCTTCGATCGCAGCGGCAGCGATCTGACGGCGCACGCGATGCGGGCGTTAAACGCTTGGCGAACATCGCTCGAAACCGAGGCTGAGGCTGGCGTCGAGCCAACTGTCGACCCGGCCGAATTGCAAAAAATGAAGCGGGATGTTGCAGCAGCGATCGAACGAGGGTTCGTTTATATCGAGAAGACCCAGCGAGCCGATGGCAGCTGGCTGCCGTTGTGGTTCGGAAACCACGACCTCCCCGACGACGAAAACCCCTACTATGGAACCGCTCGCGTCCTGCTGGCCTACCAGGAACTGGGCCGCGACGAAACTCCAGCTTGCCGCCGGGGTTGGGATTTCTTGGTGAAGACCCAGAACACCGATGGGGGCTGGGGCGGCGGCGCGTCGGTCGGCGACTGGTTGCGACGCCACGGATTGCCCGATCGGAACGCCGAAACGGGACAATTGATCAGCAGTAGCGTTGAGGAAACGGCAGTTGTCGTGGAAGCTCTGTCCGGGAGTGGCTATCCGCCCCACCGAGCAACTATAATCGAAGGCGTCCGATTCCTGTGCGATGCTGTCGACGCCGGTCGATGCGAGCATCCCTGGCCGATCGGATTTTATTTTGCGAAGCTTTGGTATCACGAACAATTGTATCCGCTGGTCTTTACGACCGCCGCGTTGGGACAAGCCCAGCACGCATTGAAGCACGCTAAACGTAGTCGATCTTGTTGAAAGATCCTTTTGCGTGAGGGATCTTTAACCAGATCCACTACCACGTGAACTGAGGGATCTTTTAACAAGATCCACTACGACGTGAATTGGGGGATCTTTTGACAAGATCCGCTACGACGTGAAATGTTGAGAGCCTGTTGCCGCCTTCCGTTAGCAAACCAAGTATCGTCCCGCCTGCTAGCCCGATCTGCACCGAAGAAGAACTGACGAGGAAAGCCTTTGTCCACTGTTACGCCCCCCGCCACGGTCGCTTCCGATGCTGAAAACGTCACGCCTAAAGAAGGTCGCCGAAAACGGCGCCGCAGCACCGGGCACTTAAAGATTGTTCCCGAGACGCCCGAACTGCGGCAACGCCTGCGCGATCGTTGTCGCGAGGTCGCGGCGAAGTTCGATAAGTCGACGCCGATGACCAAAGACGAGATGGAAACCGTCTCGCGTGGGTTGTTGGCCGACATGGATATGCCCGAGGGCTATCTGGGCTGGATCATGGTCGTGTTGAGCAGCGAATACTGGCGCGATCAGGTCGCCGGGGTGCCGCACAACCGCCGGTTGTTCCTGCTGCCCCACTGCCTCAAGCACGCCGAGGGCTGCCCCGCCGACTACGACGAATTTGGTATGAACTGCAAGACCTGCGGTGCCTGTTCGATCGCCGACTTCCGAACTCGAGCCGAAGAGTTGGGGCATCGCGTGCTGGTCGCCGAAGGCTCGCCAGTCGTCATGAAGATCATCGTCAGCGGATATGTCGACGCGGTTGTTGGTGTCGCTTGTTTAAATGTGTTAGAGAAGGCGATCGACAAGATCTTGCTGGCTGGCATTCCTTGCATGGCGGTTCCGTTGCTTTCGAGCGATTGCCGCAACACCAGCGTCGACGAGGATTGGGTCCGCGAGATGGTGATGCTGGAACATCGCGAACCGGAACAGAAGACGCGGTCTTACGTTCACCTGCTGCGTGGTGCGGCCGATATCTTTGAACCCGAACAGCTTCAAAACTTGGTCCCTAAGCTGCGCGGGGAACTCTCGCTGCGGGAGATCAAAGAAAAACTGCACGACGGCAGCGACGCACTGGTCGGAATCGATCCGATCGCCGCGACCGAAGCCCTCGGTTTGGACTTCGTCTCGCGCGGTGGAAAGTACGCGCGGCCCTTCATCACGCTAGCGGCTTACGATGCGTTGACGGGCGACAAGGGAACCGAATCGGGAGGCGCCGATGTCGTTGCGGAGATTCCCGACGGCGTCAAACGAGCGGCTCTCTGCATCGAGACGTTCCACAAGGCGAGCTTGGTTCACGACGACATCGAAGACGACGATACGTTCCGTTACGGCGAGCAATCGGTTCACAAATCGCACGGTATCCCAACGGCGATCAACGTCGGCGATTACCTGATCGGACTCGGATACCGCTTGGTCGCCGGGGAAACCAAAACGCTTGGCCCTGCCGCGGTTGCCGACGTCCTGCACTGCTTGTCGAACGCTCACACGCGGTTGTCCGAAGGTCAGGGAGCGGAATTGGTGTGGCGCGATAATCGCGACAAACGACTGAAACCGATCGATGCTCTGAAGGTCTACGCGCTTAAGACCGCGCCAGCTTTCGAAGCGGCACTCTACAGCGGCGTCCGCCTGGCCGGCGAAGCGGAAGCCTACGAAGAACCGATTCGCGGCTTCTCGCGAAACCTCGGCGTCGCCTTCCAGATCCTCAACGATCTGAAGGATTGGCAAGGCGATGCGGACAACAAACTGGAAGCCGGCGGCGACGTCTTGGGCGGACGCCCGACGTTGTTGTGGGCTCTGGCGTTGGCTTCGTTGGATGCCGACGATCAGTCGAAGTTGCTCTCGATGGCTTCGGCCGATTGCGGGCTGTCCGATACGCAGCGAATCGCCACGGTCCGGACGCTGTACAACAAAGCCAAGGTCTTCGATCAGGCGAGTCGTTTGGTCGACAAGCATCAGCAGCGGGCCGAAGAGATCGCCGACGCGATCCAGCCCGAACCGCTGCGTCGGTTGTTGTATCATTTGGTCGATACCGTTTTGGAACGCCCCAGCGAATCGGCGGTGCCGCTGGTTTCGATCAGCAGCTCGCTGCCGATCACTGCTCCAACAAAAGCGTAAGCGATCGATGCGGAGGGTCGCCGTGGAGGGCGGCTCTCGATTCGACCGATGGCCCCATTCCTGCTTCACTCACTGGAAAACCTGTGACATCAGAAATTGCCAACCTGCCGCCGTCGGTCGACTTACATGCTCTGATCGCCCTCTTTTATGACCGCAGCGAAGAGCTCGGCGAGTTCACTCAGCAGCCGGCCGAAGCGCTGCCGCCGGCGTATCAGCAATTGTTGGCGCACCATGCCCACATGACGGTGACGGTGGAGCGGTTTCACAACTCGTTGGTCGATGTCCACGTACACCGGACCGACACCGACGAAAACCGTTACGCGCGGGAAATCACGTTGGCACGGCAGAGCGATGGCGAGGTCGTTCAATATGGAATCGTTCGATTGAACCACGAATATCTGGAGCCACAGGTTTGGAAGGAGATCGCCAGCGAAGAGATCCCGCTGGGCCGCGTCTTGATCCAACACAACGTGTTGCGCGAAGTGGTGCTCGAAAAACTGTGGCAGGTAAAGTGTGCTCCGCCGTTGGCTCGGTTCCTGAACGTCTCGCCCGGTGACATCGTCTACGGCCGCACCGCGATGATCTTCTGCAACAAAGAACCCGCAATCGAACTTCTGGAAATCGTCGTCGCCTAAGATTCGTGGTCGACATATACCAGCACGAAGCGCAAGTTTTGATGTTGCGCGTTGATGGGGTTGCTAGCGAAAATTGGTATTGCAGAAAGAGGTGAGACATCCTGAGTTTGTGAGTTACCACACAAACAAAGCCCAGGAGCTCACCGATGGCAATCATGGAAGATTCCCTCCCCGCAATCAAGTCGTTTCTGCCGAACACGCAGGTTTCTGCTCACTTTCGAAGCATGCTGCTGCGATTCTTGATCGCTATTCTTACGCGGCACGGTCGAAACTCGTGCATGTCTGCTGCCTCCGCCATCGAGGGAAAACCGCGACATCGGGCACAACCCCGACGCTTCCTTAAACGGTACCGGCAGGCGATCGCCGATTTGCTCACGGCGATCACACTGAAGATGCTCCGTGATCAGGATTGGAACGGCCGCTATCTCCTACTGCTCGATTCAACACTCGTCGCCACTGCCGGCCAGACCGTCGAAAACACCTTCAGCACCGGTAACTCCAAGCGACGACCGGCCAAGAATCGCCGCTACACAAAGTACAAGTATCAACGAAAGAGTTGCCACTGTTTCGTGTTCGCATTGCTGCTGACGCCCGATGGACTGCGAGTACCGATGTGGCTGCCGTACTACACCAAGCCTTATGCGAAGGCCCACAAGATCAAACATCGGACGCAGGCGCAGCTTGCGGCGCAGTTGATTTGCGACGCGCAAGTACCCGCCGGCACCGAACTGATTGTGCTCGGAGACACCGCATTTGACGCCAAATGCGTGCGTGCGGCTTGCCGGGAGCGAGGCTATTTTTGGATCGTTCCGGTCAACACCAATCGCGTCTTCTCTGCAAAGAAGCACGGCAAGCGGCCTCGTGTGAGTTTGCGAATCGAACAACTTCCTGCATCACGTTTCCAAACCATTCGTCTTTCGATCGGTGCGGGGCCTTACGCTGCTCAGCGACGAGCCTCCTGCCATCGAACGGCACGCCGCCGCGACGGGACGAAGTCAACTCGGACGTATCACGTCCACAGCGAGAGAAGCGAGGTCCACAATGTGGGCATGGTCATGCTCGTCTTTTCCTCGAGTAAGCCGATTGGCAAAAAGATTCAACGTGAAGGGACGAAGTTGTTGATGACCAATGCAAAGCACTTGTCGGCTCGGCAGGTTTGTGAGCTGTACAGTCTACGTTGGCAGATCGAGTTGTTCTTCAAAGAACTCAAGAGCACGCTGGGAATGAACCAGTACAGCTTCAAAGATTTCGAGGCGGTCGAGAGCTGGATGGGGATTGTCTTGATCACGTTCTGCTATCTGGAATGGACTCGTCGCCGCAAGCTGGCCGATCGCCGAATCGATGATCGGCAGCGCAAATGCTGGAAGCACGCTCGCAGCTACACCGTCCGCGAGGCGTTGTTGGTAGGCATTCGCTATCGCGAGCACCAGTGGCATCTGCGACGGCTAAAAACCAACCACGGCCTCCGCACACTGAGGAAACGCTACACTGAGCTTTTATCCCAGGAATACCGGTGCATCGCCTGATTAAAGCATCCACCGGCGCAACATCAAAACTTGCGCTTCGTGCTAGTATTGCTAACGCTGCATCCCTGGTGCTGGATCGGGAGCATGGGCTACAACCAAACCGACGCCCAAACGTTTCACGCGTTTCGAGATTTTTGGTTGGTCGCCTTTCGCTCCGCGAAAGTGCGTACGCGAACAAATTGCTAGCACGAAGCGCAAGCGAGTGATTCTCGAGTGATAAAAGTATGCGCATTCACTCGCTTGCGCTTCGTGCTAGTATTGCTGGCGCTGCATCCCTGGTGCTGGATTGGGAGCATGGGCTACAACCAAACCGACGCCCAAACGTTTCACACGTTTCGAGATTTTTGGTTGGTCGCCTTTCGCTCCGCGAAAGAGCGTACGCGAACCATTTACGAGCACGAAGCGCAATACTAGCACGAAGCGCAAGCGAGTGATTCTCGAGTGATAAAAGTGTGCATTCACTCGCTTGCGCTTCGTGCTAGTATTGGTGGCGTTGCATCCCGAGGTGCCGGATTGGGAGCATGGGCTACAACCAAACCGACGACCAAGCGTGTCACGCGTTTCGAGATTTTTGGTTGGTCGCCTTTCGCTCCGCGAAAGTGCGTCCGCGAACAATTTACTAGCACGAAGCGCAAGCGAGTGATTCTCGAGTGATAAAACGGTGCGCGTTCACTCGCTTGCGCTTCGTGTTAGTATTGCTGGCGCTGCATTCCGGGGGGATGGGCTCAATACGGCGATCAACTGTTTCATTATTTCAAGCTCAACGGCAGGTAGTTCCGCAGAATGGACGCACGTTTCGACTGGATCGCTAAACGACTGAAGCAATTCGATGGCGAAGGGGCGACGCGGCGACTGGCGCCTCGGCAATCGCAGCCCAGCCGGATGGTGATCCAATCCGAGGGCATCAACATGGTGAACTTCGGTTCCAACGATTACTTGGGATTGGCGGCGGAGCAATCGACCCAGCGGCCTGAACATGGATCGATGGGGAGTGGTTCGAGCGCACTGGTCACCGGATTTTCTCCCGTTGCGTTGCAGTTGCAACAACGACTGGCCCAGTGGGAAGCGACCGAGAGCTGCGTTTTGTTCCCGAGCGGATTCGCAGCTAACTTGGGGACGATCTCCGCTTTGGCCGAAGCGGGGGATCTGATCTTGAGCGACGCCGCGAACCACGCGAGCATCATCGACGGCTGTCGCTTGTCGAAGGCGCAGCGATTCGTCTACCCGCACAACGACACGTCGGCCGTCGCCGCGCTGTTGGAAACGCATCGGCGGCGATTTGCGCGGGTCTTCATCGTCACCGACAGCGTCTTCAGCATGGATGGCGACTTTGCGCCGCTGGAGGCGTTGTGCGATCTGGCCGACCGATACGATTCGATTCTGATCGCCGATGAAGCGCATGGAACGGGAGTCTTTGGCGATTCTGGCAGCGGGTTGTGCGAGCACTTGGGAGTCAAACATCGGGTGCCGATTCGGATCGGCACGCTCAGCAAAGCGATCGGCGCGATGGGCGGTTTTGTTGTCGGGCCGCAAGTCGTCACCGACTATCTGGTGAACCGAGCCCGATCGATGATCTACAGCACGGCCCTGCCACCGGCGCTCGTTTCGGCGGCGCTTGCCAACGTGATCCAGATTCAAGAGGAACCGCAGCGGCGGGCGCAGCTGTTTGAACTCTCCCAGCGGCTGCGCGATCGCGTCGCCAGCAAGTGGCGGCTGCCGCCGATGTCGACTCCCGGGCAGATTGTTCCGTTTGTTGTTGGCAGCAACGAGGAAGCGGTTCACGCCTCGCAGCGGCTGGCCGATGCCGGTCTGTTTGTCCCCGCGATTCGGCCGCCCACGGTTCCCGCGGGGACGGCGCGATTGCGGGTGAGTCTGTCGTCGAGTCACAGCGACGAAGAGATCGATCGCTTGGCGGAGGCGTTGTGCGGGCTGCGATGATCGGCAGCGCGGCATCACATCGATCGGCGCCCTGGGCGGGCGCGATCTACTCGCGCGGACGCAACTGATAAAAGAGCGCCTTCTTTTGATCGGGCAACGCGTAATCGAAGCCGCACGATTGCAGGAACCGTTCCGACGAACTGATCGCCATCACCTCCATCACTCCCAATTCCCGGGCTCGCATCGCACAACGGCGGACCAATTCGTGGCCGATCCCTTGGTTGCGGAACCTTTCGGAAACGGCCAGGCACTGAATTTCGGCCAGCTTGCGGCTGTAGATCTCGACCGCGGCAAATCCGATGCAGACGTCGGCTTCGAAGGCGACGAAGCCGTGTTTGCTGAGCACTTGGACCTCTTCCTCGCTGCGGCGCAACAACAGCCGATCGGCGAAGAAGGGTTCCAGGAATTCCCAGATCACCGCAGCGTCGTCCGCTGTCGCTTCACGAATTGTTGTGCTCATTAATGTCTTTCATTTTACCGCGTTAGAGGGAGATGGGATCCGTAACGCAAGATCATCGGCAGCGCGTCGGGCGGCCTTGGGGAACTTCAAAAAATTACGCTTGCCGCGAGCTCGTCGCACAGCACCAACGTTGAATGACTTGTCGATAGACTTCCACGCCACGATCCAGTTGCTGCAGATCGATCCATTCGTCGACGGTGTGGGCTTGGGCGATATCGCCGGGGCCACAGACGACCATCTGCTTGAACGCGTTGAAAATTCCCGCATCGGTTCCGTAGCAAACGGTTTTCGATTTTTCCGATCCGGTTAGTTCAACCATCTCGCGAACAAACGGAGCATCGGGATCGATCCACATCGGACCGCAACCGTTGATCCGTTGGAAGGCGATCCCCAGTTCGTCGGCTTTGGCTTGCACTTGAGCGACCAATTCGCTGCCGTCGATGCCGGGCATCGTTCGCAGACTGCCCCATGCCTGGCACTTCGCAGGAGTCACGTTGATCGCGGTCCCGCCGCCGGTGATGCCGATGTTCCAGGAGAGGTCGGGCGGATCGAAGCGGCTGTCTTGCAGAGTGGGATCGCTTTGCGTTTGTTCGTAGATCGACTTCAACAGTTGCAGCATCGAGATCATCGGCAGCGTGGCGTTGACGCCGTCGCGCGAGCTGCTGTGCCCCGCCTTGCCGCGGCTGGTCAGTCGAAAGCCGTCGATCCCTTTGTGGGCGTGGACGATGTCCAGCGAAGTCGGTTCGCCGATCACGGCGACCGGTTGTTGTTCGACCATCTGGCGATACAGCTGCGACTGGTCAGCGACGTTCCGCGCGCCGCCAAAACCTGTCTCCTCGTCGGCGGTGACGACGATCCACAGCGGCGCTTGCTGTTGTGTTGCTGTGACGCTTTCGGCGGCGATCAACATCGCGGCCAGCGAGCCTTTCATGTCGCAACTGCCGCGGCCGTACAGCCGCCCCCCCTCGATGATCGGATCAAATGGATCGTTGCTGCCGGGGCCCTGCCAGTCGTCGACTGGGACGACATCGTTGTGCGCGAAGTAGGCCAGCCCGCCAACTCCCTCGCCACGGCGTGCGACCAGACTGACCTTCGTGACGCCCGCGGGGTCGATGTAAGAGACGCGTTCGGTGGTGAAGTCCAACCGATCCAATCGCTGCTGGATAAACGCAGCGACATCTTCGTTGCAGCGGTGGCTGACCGATGGAAAGCGAATCAGATCGGACGTTAAGTCGACGACGGGCGACATCAAACAAACCTTTGGGGGTGGCGACGGAATGGAACAAGAGAACCTTGGGAGGTCAAAAGGTTCGCCCGCGCGTGAGGATATCGATCGGTGAGGGCGTTGTCGACGGGCGGACTCGCGTTAGGGGAAGATCGCTTTGACTTCCGCTTCCAATCCTGTCACGTCGGCGTCGGCCGATTGCCCGGCAACGCGTTGCCAATCTTTAAACGCCGCCTCGCGATCGGCTGGCCTCGAATCCTTCTGAACGCACAACCACGCCGCTCGGAAAGCCGTCAGCAGCGCTTCGTCTTTGGGGAGCGAGAGTGGCGCCAAGGCGCTGGCGACGACTGCGGGAAGCGTCGCTCGCGGGTAGGTCTTGTTCCGCCCGGGAAGCCGCAGCGTCAGTTCGGTCGGGGTGACTTCGACCACGGCAACTTTCAAACCCTCGCGGATCTCCAGCGTATCGAGCGGTTGAGCCAGCGTGCGATCGATCGCAGCTTGATACTCTCCGGCGTAGTGGACCAATCGTCGGCGAGCCGCTGCGGATTGCTTTTGGTCGGCGGTCTGAGCCAGGTCGTACGCCTTTTCAGCCAGCGGCATCATTTGATCCCAGTCGCCGGCAGCGATTGCATCGCGGGCCTGTTTGGTCGCCGCCGTCGCAGCTTGAACCATCGCCGCCGAAGGGGCTTCCGGTTCGGAAGGTGTGGCCGGCTTGGGATCTTCCGCCATCGGGATCTCTTCGACAGTCGTCATCTCCATCGATGGGCCTGAATTCATCGGCTGATTCATATCCATCGACGGCGACATGTTATCCATGTTGTTTTGGTTGGCCATCATGCCCTCCATTCCTCCGTCGGGTACGGGACCATCGTTGGTCAGCAGCACGCCCATCTGGATTCCCGAATCCTCGACCGTCGACTGCGTGGGAGAGCCCTCGGGCAACAGATCACCCATCACGTTGTCGCGTGGTCGCTGGGGGGCGGCCGCCGGAGCAGCAGCGGGCGCGGCGGGACGTGTCTGAGCGATCTGCGCGGCATGGTCCTTTTCGCGGTCCATCAACAGCTTGACGCAGTAGCCCATCGCGCCGAACAGGCCGAGCACAAATAGCGTCATGAAGATCCCGGCGATCGGCAATCCTCGCTTGCGACGGACTCGTGTTTTGGGAGTGTCGACGATCGCATCGCTGATGACAGCCGTCGCCGCCGTCTGCCCAAACGGATTCTCCTCTTCGATCGGCTCCAGATCGTCGTCGGCCATCTCCAGCGTCTCTTCGATTTCCTGATCGATCTGTTCGGGATCTGAGGAGAGCGCTTCGAACGCCGCCGCCATATCGAAGCTGGCAAACGGGTCTCCCTCCGGCAGCCAGCCTGCTAGCGGGTCGGTTGCCCCCGCCGCCGCACCGGTTGCCGCGCCGACGGTCGCGACGGCAGGCTGCGTTTCGCCGACAGCCATCGAATCGAAAGTGCTCCGCAAGCGGCTGTCGTATTTGCCCTTCTGCTCCGGATCGCCAAGGATCTGCTGAGCCTTGTTGACGCTCTTGGCCGCCTGAGCCCATGCGGTTGGATCGGCACTCTCCTTGGCAGCTTTTAAGCTAGCAATCCGCGTTCGGATCGCAGCTCGAATCGTTGCGTCGTCCGATTCCAGCACCTCCAGCCCAAAGATCTGGTAGGCGTTGGGTCGCTCGATTCGCGGGTCCAGCCCCAGTAATTGGTGCATTTCGGACATGGGAGGCCTTCTTTTGTTGTCTTTAAAATGTGTCTCGCAGTCGCATCGTTCCGACGCGCCAGATCGGATCGAGTTCCATCGCGCGGCGGCTGTCGCTGCGTTCGAGCTGCTGACGGAATCCACAACATGGTCGGCGAACAGCCAGCATCTGAACCATCAATAATAGCCTGAAGAGCTGTTTTTCGCGAAGCGACATTCGAAAAACTGCAGCTTCCAGCCCGATTGGCCGCTCGTTATATCCCCACTAAACCCGCTCAGGCGTTTTCCGGGTTGACATCGCCCGGCGGTTTCGGCGAATAGGTTGGCTGGGTATAGCCCGCGGGCGATCGGTGCGCAATCTCTGTCGACCGATCGCGTGCCGGCCTGATCGATTCAAAGAATATCGCGCGAGACGTCCGTCATGAAAGAAATCAATCGTCGCCAGTGCCTCGGCGGTCTGCTGGTCACAGGAGCCGCAGCAGGAGTCGCCTCATGTGGATGCCGCAGCGCCCCATACACCGGCCGCAAACAGTTGCTGATCTATCCCGAAGGGAAGGAGATGTCGCTGGGATCGGAAGCTTACGGGGAGGTGACGAAAGAGACTCCGCTGAGCGAAAACCCGCAATACACAGCGATGGTCCAACGCGTTGGCGAGCGGATCGCGGCGGTCGCCGGCCGCAGCGATTTCGAGTGGGAATTCAAAACGCTGCAGAGCGAAGAGCAAAACGCGTTCTGCCTGCCCGGTGGCAAGGTCGCCGTTTACGAGGGGATTCTGCCGGTCTGCCAGAACGAAGCGGGGTTGGCTGTCGTGATGGGGCACGAGATCGCTCACGCGTTGGCTCGCCACGGCGGGGAACGGATGAGCCAAAACGCGGCGGTGCAAGGCGTCCAGACGGCAGCCAGCTACATCCTGCAGAATCAGGAAGAGACGAAGAAGGAGATGATCTTCAAAGCCTACGGGATGGCGACCGAATATGGCGTGCTGTTGCCCTTCAGCCGCAAACACGAATCGGAAGCCGATGAGATCGGGATCACGCTGATGGCCAATGCCGGTTACGATCCTGCGGAGGCTCCCAAATTCTGGACTCGCTTTGGCGCAGCCGGTACGGGGGAGAAGCAGCCAGAGTTCCTGTCGACCCACCCGTCGGATGAACGCCGGTCCCAAGATCTCGAAGCGTTGTTGCCCGGTGCGCGGGAACTATATGAACAGGCTGCCGAGAAGGTTGGGTTGGGCGAAGCGATCTCCTGATCGTTATTGCTTCATGTGCTCGCTCGAAAACGCAGCGTCAGTTGCGTTGCCCAGCTCTTTCAGCTTCTGCCTCGGTGTGTGCTGAAGCCAAGAACAGCAGCGTCGATTCAATGCGGCCGATCTTCGATCCAAGGCCGCCGGCCGTGCTGGCCGGCGGGGAAGAGAAGCGGCTGCCGTCCGCAGCGTGAGCTGCAGCGAGAGAAATCGCTAGGCAGATTTTGCAAGTACGGCATACATGTTATCGCTTAAAGGAAACTTATCCAAAACGTTCTGTCGCGCAACGGCAAACTGCGACTCATGCGCCAGCCTCTGGAGCGTTTTCGGTGTGAAATAGTTGACGTGATCTGGGTATCGAAACCCACACCACTTCCGTCCCCGAATCAGGCGATTCCAACAATCGAAATTTGGGACTTTGAGGACCACGGCTCCGTTCGGCGCGAGAACGATGTGAAGTCGCTGAAGAAGTTGCAGCGGTTGGCATTCGTGCTCAAGAAATGAAGACATCAGTGCTAGGTCGATGCTATCGGGTTCCAGATCTGAGATTCCATCGATAGCGTTTGCACAAATCACCTTTCCACCTATCGGCGCAATCTTCTCTTCCGATAGCAGAGCGAGCTCCTTCGATACTTCAATGCCAATAGGCAGGACGTCGCGGCCAAGTTGCGCAAAACGACAGTGGACTTCCAACATAAGATCGCCCCATCCGCAGCCGATATCCAGGACTTTCAGGGGCTTCGAATGGTCCTGAGTTTGCATGACGTCGAAGGCAACGGACGCGATTTTGTTGCGTTTCGGTGCGATAAATGATTTCACGTTTTTGGCGAATGACGAAACACGTGTCATCACAGGCTCAGCCGTTTCGCGGCGTTGCCGTTCCGCAAAGTGCGTTTTTTCCCAAGCAAATTCTGATTCAAGCTGGGAGTATTCGGGCGGATTTGCCAGAAACACAAAGCCTGTTTCCTGACAACGGACGATTTCCCACGAGTCCTGGCAAAAGTCCGTTTTGTCGACGTCGGTATCTCGTTTGAGAATTGGGCAGGTATGGCGCAACGTAATACATTCCTCCGCGCGGGTGTCTACGCCCGCGTCAAAAAACGACCAAGTTTAAGTATCCCAACTTGAAGCGTGTCGCGAACGGAGGACAGGGTTGTCCGGCGTGCTGAGACGTTTCGCCGACACGATTCTGGTTGACTCTTAGCAGTTGTTGTGGAGTCGACGGTAGGCCAGATTGACGGGTTCTTTGTCTTGGGGAGGGAATGACTGCCGTGGTCCTTGAATGGCGTATAGAATCCCTTTATGGGGTTGTCGCTGCTAAGCAATGAAAATTATCTGCGCGAAAAGTCTCGCTCCTGCTCACGCATTTGTATGCAAAGCACCCAACGATATTTTCGGGCTTTTTGAACTGAGTCTTGTGAGCATCAGTTCCGTTGTACGTCGGTTGGCGACGGCAAGTCATTCTGGCGAGACAATCTGCTTCTTGTTTCTCAAGATCGTGTGCGACATCCAGTTCCTTCAGCTTCTGTCGCGCCGGGGCGCTGCGCTCTGCAAACGCGGGTTGGGGCTCAGGTGCGAGGTTCGGAAATCCGCAGCGCTTGATTCTGACAAGTCGCTCCTACGCGTAAAACTTGCTGGCGCTTGTTTTCCGAGCCTGCCGGCTGTTCGCCGGGGAGCAAATGCAAGTCGCAGAAATCGCCGGTAAGAGCGAAACGTCGGCTGCGGCGGACGGGTGAAGCAAGTTGTTGATATTCGGGTGTGGAGAACCGCAGACCGTCGGTGTTGTGGGGGAACTGCAGGTCCAATGGACGTGCAGTCGCTTGGGCGATGCGTTAGAATACGGGCTTTCCTGCTCGCTTTTTACTTTTGCTCCAGGTGCATCGCATGGGTCTGTACCGTCACAGCGGACGCGTTCCGATCACTGGATTGATCTTGTGCAGCTTGCTGCTGACACCGTTGGCGATTTTTGGGGGGGCGGCCTACAGTGCCGCGATGGTTTTTCTCCCCTTCATCAAACTGAAGTGGCTGATCAGTCTGCTGTTTGCTGCGGCGGCTGGGTTTATCGTCGGTAAGGTTTGTCTAGCGGGGAAGGTCCGCAATCGCGGTTTTGTGATCTTGGCAACCGTCAGCACGATGGGACTTGCCTACTACGTATCATGGGGAGTGCAGCGTTTTTGGTTGGTGGTAGGTGAGTTGGGATTTGAGGGGGCGATCGACAACGTCGGCTTGGCCGATCTGTTGCCGCTCTCGCTAGCAGCCTGGGTGACCTGGCTGTTCGAAAACGGATTGTGGAGCATGCGTGGGGGAGCCGACACGATCAAGGGTTGGCCCTTGGTGGCGCTGTGGGGGATCGAAGCGGCGACGCTATTTGTCACCAGTTGGACGCTGGCACTTGGCACGTATGGCTTCCGGCCATTTTGTGAAGCCTGCGAACGCTGGACGACGTTGGATGTGGGGATTGCAGAACTGCCGGTCGATGTCGACGATCCGGCTTGGGCGGAGGTTCGCGACGGTCGATTCGAAGCCTTGCGTCATTTGAAGATCAATCCCGCCGAAGACCGACACGCCCGCATCGATCTAGCGACCTGTCCCGAATGTGAAACCAGCGACCACGTGCTGATCTCGGGGGTCGTTTACGCGGTCGATAAAGAAGGTAATTTGACAGCAAACGAGACGCCGATCATCGAGTATCTGCATATGACGCGTGAGAAGACGAACGAGCTGCGCGAGTTTGCGGCGGAGTTGAACGAAGCTGTCGAGTTGATGCGAGCCGATGAAGAAGCGTTGAGTGAAGAGCCGACCGATGAATAGGTTTGCCGGGGCAGAACGAGACGCAGTCGCTTGAGTACGAGGTTGATGTTGGAGTAAATGTTTGGCTGACGAACGAAATCCGAGTGTCGATACATCCAATTCGGCTGCGGCTCGCGATCATCATACGACCGAACACGGGTACGTCACCGCTCACGATCCATGTGTCGACCGCACGTTGTTGTTGCCCGGCATGCATGTCGATCGTTTTGTGATCCAGCAGGAGGTTGGCCGCGGTGGATTTGGGATCGTCTACAAGGCGTTGGATCCCAATCTGGGACGGCACGTCGCTATCAAGGTTCCCAGAGCCGACTTTTTGACGACCTCCACCGATCGACTGTATCGGGAAGCGAAGATCGTCGCGACGTTGGAACACGAAGGGATCGTGAGAGTCTACGAAGCGGGGACCGACAGCGAGACGTCGTTCATTGTTTCGCAGCTTTGCGAAGGTCCCGACCTGCACACCTGGATGCTCGATCGCGCGAACCGGCTGTCGTTTGTGCAGGCTGCCGAATTGATCGCCCAACTGGCCGATGCGTTGAGCTATGCACATCGTCATGGCGTTTTGCATCGCGATGTCAAACCGGGCAACGTGTTGTTGTTTCCGCTGGCAACGCCGACGTCGGACGATGGACCACTGCCGGGCCACGCATTGCCGTTCCAGCCACGGTTGACCGATTTTGGGCTGGCGTCGATGCAATCGAGCGATTGGGCGATCACTCGCAACAGCGTCGCGATCGGCACTCCGCTTTATATGGCTCCGGAATGTTTCGCTCGCGGCGACCAGACGCCTGGTGAACCCGCCGACATCTATGGTCTAGGAGCTGTGCTGTTTGAACTGTTGATCGGCAAGCCGCCTGTCAGAGGTGAGCATTTTGGGCAACTGTTGCACAGCATCACCAACGAGGTTCGCGAGTACCCGCATCAACTGGATGCTCGGGTTCCGATCGATCTTTCGATCATCTGCAACAAATGCCTTCGCAAAGATGCCGAGGATCGGTACGCGTCGGCTGGCGATTTACGCGACGATTTGAGACGCTTTCTGCAGGGTCAACCGATCGACGCCCGCGTGCCGACGTGGCGCGATCGGTTTGCCAAATGGTGCCAACAGCCGCAGCGAATTCGGATCGCCGGTGCCAGCTCGTTTTGGTTCCACTTGATGCTTGTCCCTTGGTTGGTAGGCCAGTTGTTGCTGCTGGGGAACATGGGGGCGATCCCGCGGGATATTTTAGTTCGCAGTCTGATCGATGCCTTTTGGGTCTCCGTCGTCCTGCATCTTCCCCAGGTCTGGCTCGGCTATCGACTTGCCAAAGGAAGCCGCTGGGCCTTTTGGCCCTCTGCGATCACAAGCGTTTTGAGCCTCTGCGTGTTTGCAGCTTCCGCATTTTCGCAGCAAGCATTGTTCGACTATATGTACCCCTCATCGGTATCGAAAGTCGCAACCTTTTCTCTGCTGATCTCCGCTGGCAGCATCGTGCTGGGGTGCTACGTGCTCGCCATCCCGGCCTATTTGCGATCTCGCCGCCACGCTGCTTGACCGGTTTCTTGCAATCGCCCTCGTCTGTGTCATGCTGGTTGGTAGCCCGACCGTTCGCCGATCCGGTAGAATGTTCGGGCAACGGTTCGATCCCCCAGCAACCGTCCCCATCCGATTCCCACCCGTCGCCCCCTGCGACGGACGCCCGCCTAACCTTCGAGAGTTTGCCCATGTTCGATCGACGCTGCCTGCTTGCGCTGGGGCTTGTGCTTTTTTCTATCGGTTCGCTTGCTGCTGCCCCGTCGCGTCCCAATGTCGTTTTCATCCTGACCGACAACCACGGCGCATGGACTCTCGGTTGTTATGGTAACCAAGAGATCAAGACGCCGCATCTGGACAAACTGGCTGCCGAAGGCGTTCGCTTCGACAACGCCTTTGCCGTCAATCCGGTCTGTTCGCCCAACCGGGCAACGCTGCTGACCGGCTTGATTCCCAGCCAACATGGCGTGCACAGCTACCTGCACGGCGGACGCTGGCAGACCGGACCTGACGCTCGCAATACGATCGCCCCGTTTATGTCGGTCCCTGCCGTCTTGAAGGAATCCGGCTACGCGTGCGGCTTGGTCGGCAAGTGGCATCTGGGCGGCAACATGAGTCCGCAGAGTGGGCTGGACGATTATTGGATCACCAAACCTGTTGGCGGCAGCGGCACGTTTTATGGCGACCAGGTGATCGAAAACGGCAAGCAACGCAGCGAACCGCAATACACCACCGATCTCTGGACCGACCACGCGGTGAAGTTCATTCGCCAACAGGCAGCGGTCGAAAAACCGTTTTTCTTGTACCTCGCCTACAACGGCCCCTACGCTCTGAGCAATCTGTTGTTGCGCGAAGGAAAGAACCGACATGCCGAAGCGTATCGCGGGAAGAACTTGGATTCGTTCCCCGATGGCAAACCGCATCCATGGCAATACAACAACAAAGACTTCCAAAACAATCCGGTCTCGATCTCCCGCGTGGCGACCGAAATCAGCGGCATCGACGATGGCGTTGGCGAGATCATGCAGACGCTTGCCGAACTGGGAATCGATGAAAACACCATCGTCATCTTTACCGGAGACCAAGGCTGGGCCGGCGGCCACGGTGGGCTGTTTGGCATGGGCGATCACACGCGTCCCACGATGGTGACCGATCCGATGATGCAGGTGCCGCTGATCTGGCGTCACCCCGGTGCGATCGATGCGGGGAAGACCAGCGATCTGCTGACCTGCAACTACGACTTTGCCCCCACGCTGCTGAACTATCTGGGACTCGGCGATTCGATCCCGGAATCGGCCAATCTGCCTGGTCGCGATACCAGCGGCGAACTGCGCGGCCAGCCGTTGCAGCGTTCGGTCGACGATGCGGTCTTCTTCGAATTCGAGACGCTCCGTTCGATTCGCACCAACGACTGGAAATTGATCCGACGCTTTCCCAACGGCCCCGATGAACTGTTCGATCTGAAAGCGGATCCCGAAGAGCAATACAACCGGATCGCAGACCAATCGCAAGTCGCGGGCGATCTGTCGGCGCGGCTGGAGCGATTCTTCAACGAGCACGCCGATCCGAAGTACGACCTCTGGAATGGAGGGGATGCGCAGACGGTGTTGTTCGAGCCGGTACCGGAAAAGAAGCAGCCGTTGCCCGCCGTCGAACCGCCAGCCCTGCCCGAGGGCTACGCTCCGGCAGAGCTCACGGTTCCCGAGGGCTACAGCGTCGAACTGGTCGCCGGTCCGCCGATGATCCAGCATCCGATGATGGCTTCGTTCGATGATCGCGGGCGATTGTTCGTCGCCGAAAGCGCGGGGCTGAACCTGCGCAGCGACGACTTGGAAGAACAGCTGCCCAATTCGATCGTGATGTTGGAGGATACCGATCGCGACGGCCGGTTCGATCGACGCAGCCTGTTTGCCGACAAGATGACGCTGCCGATGGGAGCCGCTTGGCACGCCGGATCGCTGTACGTCGCCGCCCCGCCAAATATCTGGCGACTGCAGGATACCGACGACGATGGCGTCGCCGACGTCCGCGAGAAATTGGTCAGCGGGTTTGGATACAACGGAAACGCGGCGAGCATTCACGGTTGCTTCGTCTCGCCCGACGGCCGGATCTATTGGTGCGATGGCCGGCACGGACACGAATTCAAAGACGACGCCGGGAACGTGACCAGCAAGGGTTCGGGATCTTATATCTTCTCCTGCCGTCCCGACGGTTCGGATGTTCGAGCCCATAGCGGCGGCGGGATGGACAATCCTGTCGAAGTCGACTTCACCGAAACGGGCGACGTTTTCGGAACCGTCAATATTCTCAAGACCTCGCCTCGCGAAGACTGCTTGGTCCACTGGCTGCACGGCGGCACCTATCCTCACTCGCAGCGGGTGCTGGGTGAATTCAAGCGGACCGGTGATCTGCTGGAACCGGTATTCAGTTTTGGTCACGTCGCCGTCTCGGGGCTGGCCAGGTATCGCAGCGGCGTGATCGACCGTTCGTTCCGCGACGACATCTTTGTGACGATCTTCAACACCGGCGAGGTGGTCCGCTGCACGTGGAACGAAGAGGGATCGAGCTTCCGTTCGGAGATGTCTCCATTCCTAAAGTCCTCCTCGCCCGATTTCCATCCGACCGACATCCTGGAGGATGCCGATGGCAGCTTGTTGGTCGTCGACACCGGCGGCTGGTTTCGCATCGGTTGCCCGACATCACAAATTGCGAAACCGGAGCAGTTCGGCGGCATCTATCGGATCACTCGCGATGGCGTTACAAACCTTCCCGATCCGTGGGGACATGAACTCGATTGGCAGGATCCACCGATCTCCGACTTGGTGCGACGATTGCGAGACACGCGGTTTAAGGTTCGCGAGCGAGCGATCGCCGAATGTGCGGCTCGCGGCGACCAAGCCGTTGCGTCGCTGAAGTCGACGATCGATCGGCAGCCTTATCCCGACGGACGCCTTGGTGCGTTGTGGGCGCTGGCGCGGATCGGCACTCCCGCCGCTCAAGCGGTTGTTCGCCAGGCGTTGACCAATCGGTTTGCACCGATGCGAAAAGCGGCTTGCCAGATCTTGGCGAGTAACCCCGACCCCGAGGCAACGCCTGGCCTGATTGAATTGTTGCAAGACGATTCGCCCCAGATCCGCCGCGTGGCGGCGAAGGCGTTGGGGCGAACCGCCGATCCGGCCGCTGTCGGTCCGCTGTTGGCATCGCTGTCGCACAGCGTCGATCGTTCCGAGCAGCATGCGATCATCTACGCATTGATCGAGATCGATGCGATCGATCCGACGCGCGAGGGTTTGGTTGCCGAATCGGCTGCGACGCGATTGGGAGCACTGATCGCGATCGACCAGCTCGACTCCGGTTCCCTGACGGCCGAAGAGATGACGCGTCTGTTGGATGATCCCGACGATGCCGTTCGCGCCGCGGCGCTGCAGATTATTCGCCAGCATGCCGAGTTCCGCGACGCGGCGCTGGCGACGTTGCAGCAGTGGTTCGGCGACGGCCGCGATGTCACCGAACTGCTAGCCGCCTTTCTCTCGGATCCCTCGATCGCCGCCTGGGCTGCGGAGCAGTTCAGCTCGCCGTCGTTGAACGACTCGCAGCGCCGCGAATTGCTCACCGCGATCGCCCGCGCCGAATCGCCTCATTCCGCATCGTTGGCATCGGTGGTCGTCAAGCAGTTGGCCGACGCGGAGGATTCGCAGCGGATGCTGCTGATCGCCGCAGCGGGTAATTTGCGCAGCCCGCAGATCGCCGAATCGCTCGCCGCGATCGCTCACGATTCCAAAACATCGACCTCGGTTCGGTTGGCCGCCGTCGCCGCCGCTTCGGTAAACAACAAGTCGTTGGACGCCGAATCGTTTGAATTGTTGATCGAGACGCTAGCCGATGAAGCTGCCGGAACCGACGCCAGCAGTGCCGTTGCGATCCTCAGCCGCGCCTACCTGACCTCGCCGCAACTGATCCAGCTCAGTCGACATCTGCGGGGGCTCAGTCCCACATCGTTGGCCGATCTGTTGGTCGCCTACAGCCGCGATCGGAACCCCGAGGTGGCGTTGGCGCTGATCGAAGCGTTGCAATCGTCGACTCACGGCGGGCTGTTGTCCGAGGCACAGGTCACCGTGGCGATCGGCGGGCATGCTCCCGAGGTTCGAGCTGCTGCCGATCCGTTGTTGGAACGCATCCGCCAGCACGCCCAGACGACTTCGGAAAAACTGGCTCGCTGGAAATCAAAGCTCTCCAGCGGCGATCCGGTTCGCGGACGCGAGGTCTTCTTTGGCAAGAAGGCTCAGTGCGCCAGCTGTCACCGCGTTGGCGATGCTTCGCTTGCCGGCGGTGCGGTCGAGGGGAACCCGATCGGTCCCGATCTATCGCGGATCGGCCGGATCCGCGGAGCGCACGATCTGTTGGAAGCGATCCTGTTTCCGTCGGCCAGTTTTGCTCGCGAGTTTGAACCGTACAGCGTGCTGACCAGTTCGGGCCAGCTGCTCAACGGACTGCTGAAGCAAACCGGATCGATCGACACGGTGACGCTTCAAGGAGCGACGGGCGATCCGATCGAGATCGATCGCGACGAGATCGAACAGATGAAACCGGGCAGCGTCTCGATCATGCCGCAAGGGCTGCACGAATCGTTGACCGACCAAGAGATGGCCGATCTGATCGGGTATCTGCAGTCGCTGCGTTAGGCGGTCGATTGGAACGCGGTTTTATTGCGTGCGATCGGCTAAAGCCTTTACTCCAACGCGATCGGCTAAAGCCTTTACTCCAGCGCTTTAGGGCGTGAGGCCTTGGAAGACGGTTTCCAGTCGGTCGCGGGCGGCTTGCGCCTGCGGATCTTGGTTGTCCGCATCGGGTTCGGCGGGAAGCGATCGGGCGTCTTTTAAGGCATCCGATTGGCGGAACAGCCGCCACGATCCGTCGAATAGATTTTCCTCTTTGCCGATCCCTTGATGCGTCCAGGGACGCGTTGGTCCAGGTTGGCCGTGGATTTGAGCGGCGATGCTGTGCCCGTCGATCGACAGTCCCTCGGGGATCGATGTTCCTGTCAGTTCGCAGAACGTCGGAAACAGATCGACGACGTCGACCAGGTCGTCGCAGACCTGCCCCGCCGGAACGCTAGGTGGTCCCCAGACGATCAGCGGAACGTGAGTGCCGGCATCGCCGAGTTTGAACTTGCCGCCGTCGACGTTCCCGGCGCGGGTGTGCCGCGTGTGACGTCGCTGCCCAGGTTCGTTGGCTCGCGGATTGCGAAAGTCTTCCTCGTGCGTGCCGTTGTCTCCCATGAACAGCACGTAGGTGTTGTCTCGCAGTCCCATCGAATCGACAGCGTCCAAAAGGCGGCCGACCAGATGGTCCATGTAGTTGATCATGTGATCCAATTTCGCGGGGCGGCCCAGTCGGCGATCCTCCGGCGTGGCGATGATCGGATCGTGCGGCAGCATTTCATTGTGGACGATCAGAAACGGTTGCTCTTTCGCTTGAGCGTCCCGCATCTGGTCGATCACGTAATCGACAAGCACGTCGGGGCCAAAGCGGTCGGCGATGTCGTCGCGAACTTGGCCGTCTTGATTAAGCGTCGGGTTCCAATGCCGCAGCGTCTTCTTGCCCTGCAACCAGATCTGCCAGACGCACCATGAATCGAAACCGGCGTCGCGGATGTGATCGGGCCAATATTCGAGTGTCGCCAGTTGCCATTTGCCCGTCACGCTGGTGGCGTATCCTGTCGACCGGATCGATTGAGCGAAGGTTGGCATCGCTTGGAAATCGACAGTCTTTTTGGTCCCGCGGTGGACCGGCAATACGATCGTGTGTTGGTGTCGCGTGGTGTAGAGACTGGTGTGCAAGCTGACTCGCGTCGGCGTGCAGACGGGACTTGCGTAGGCGCGGGAGAATCGAAGCCCCTCGGCCGCCATCGCGTCCAGTCGTGGCGTCTGGAAATCGAGGCCGCCGTAACAGCCCAACGCCTCGTAACCGATGTCGTCGGCCAGAATCAAAAGGACGTTGGGACGGTCGTCGGCGGTGAGCGACGTCGACAACAAAAGCAGCAACAGCGGAAGCGTGCGGAGCGGATTTGGCATCGGCTTGGGCATCTATAAAGGGACAGCGGGCGAGCGACATCTCGCAGCACCATCGATCGTGCAGCGACCGCGAGAAAAGATTGGAGTGCCAGTATATTAGCAGCACGCCCAATGTCGAGCTTCGCCCGCCGGACGCCCTACTGCGCGGCGGGGTTGTCGTAACGCTCCAACGATCGCGGCCCAACGGTTTGAAGCGAGTTGCTCGCTTCGCGGACTCGCACCTCCGGTCCGGTCACGACGATCAGCAACGCTCCATCACGCACCCGGGCAGCATATCCCGACGCATCCTCCTCTTGCACGCCATGGTTCTCCATCGCGCTCCACACACTGCCACCAACCGCTCCCGCAGCCATCCCCACGATCGGCCCGGCGAGCAGCATCGGGCCAACCATCGTCGCGGTGCCCAACAGGCCTCCCAAGGCTCCGCCGATCAACGCACCAACGCCCGTCGTCTTGCTGCCCGGCGGTTGAACTCCTGTCTCTTTCCCGGATCCGGACAATTGGGCGAAGCTTGGATCGGTCACTCGCGTGATCGTCGATACCTCGTCACGCGTGTAGCCCGCTTTCTCCAAAACCCGAAGCGCGGTAGCAAAGTCGTCTCGGTTGTCGAACTCCGCGATCACGCAGTATTCGGCGTCGTTCTGCTGGCTGGCCTCCGGTTCTGCGTCAGTTGGCGGGGATTGCTTCGGCGTCATGGTCGCTGCGTTTTCGGGAAACTCCATCGGCGGGTGACGCGTTGGAGTGATTCCGCCGGGGACCTCGACGTAGATTCGTTCTCCGCAATGAGGGCATCCGACCGCTCGATCGTCCACCTCCCGATGGCACTTGGGACACGCGGTGTGATTCAGCGGCGGCTCTTGATGTTGTGGACACATGGCAATTGCTCCTCTTTCCGACTCGATCGGTTCGAAACACGGAGCGTTGTCGACTGACAACATCACCGGCTGCGTTCAGCGCGGTCGCTCCGCAAATACGCACCCGCGGAAAAGTAGAGGGCCATTGTCCCGTTGCCTTCCGCAGTTGCATTTAGAAAGTTATGCATTTTGCGTGCCGCCGCGCGAGATCGTTGCTGTCTGGTATCGCACCGCTTAGCTTTGGCCGCAAAGGTGATTGCAATCCGCAGTATTAGCGACCAGCGCGGTCGATCAGCCAGCAGATCTTTGGCCGCAACCGCTTCGGTGACGCAGGCTCGCCGCCGGGGAGACGCAGCAGCATTTGCTGCGTGAAAGAGAGGGGGCCCACGAGTGATTGTGGGACCAGCGAAATCCAGCCGCGGTGCAAACGCGCGGCGATAAGAATGAAGGGCGAGTGATTAAAAGTTCGCTGGGCTTTCTGCCTGCAGTTGCTGCGATGTCACAGCAACCGCATGGCATCCTCGCCTGGCCAGCGGATCGACTTCCTAGTGGTTGATCCGGAAGTTGGTCTTGAGGACCGCGTCGTTGAAGTCGCGGTCGCCAAGATTCTTCAAGTCTTCGATGCCAATCACCGTTCCGCCATCGTGCGTATCGGTGTAGCGGAAGTGGTCCTTGCCATCGAGGTTGAACTGGGCATCGGAGAAGAAGACGTCGGCATGGACCGCCCTCCCGTCGGCTATCAGACCGCCGTGGCCGTCGAAGTCGAGCGACTTTGCACCGGCGAAGTTGCTGCCGTTGGCGATCACGAACATGTGCAGATCTTGATCGACGTTGTTGGAGACCGTGCCAGTCGCTTGATGGTTGGTGTTTCCTACAAGGACTTGGAAGTTCGTCGGTTTCCCTTGAGCATCCAGTTCATAGGTTCCAATCACGTTGTTGAAATCAGCACCCTCGGAAACGAAATCCAGTCGACCCGTCTGATTGGCTTCGCTGCCGTGACCTCCGGTGTCGACTTTGTCCTGAGTGTTGTTCTCCTTGGCGTCCGCGTCATGCGGGTTCTCCACCTTGGCCGCCGGCTTCGCATTGTGAGCGTCGTCACCAGCATCGACTTGTGGTTCGTGAGGATCGTCGCCACTCGAGCCATTGCCGATGTCCAAGATCTTGCCACCTTGAACCTTCACGTTTTCGATGTTGTCGAAGTGGATCTCGAAGCTCATCTTCTGATTGGTCAGCGCTCCGTGGCCATCGCGAGCCGACATGATCGTATTGATACTGATCTTGCCGTCGGCGATCGTGATGTCCTTCTCTGGGATGTTTGAAAGATCGATTGTGTTGTGACCATCGCCGCCATCGACAGTGAACTTGTCGCCGTTTTCTGCGCCACTGAAGGAGAAGTTGTCATCGCCCGTGGTGCCGATCACCTTCTCGATGTTCTGGAATGTGACCTTCTCGCCACCCACGTTCGCTACGCCGCTGGCGACATTAATCTCCGCTGGTTTATGCGCATCGGGTGGCAGTTCCGACAGGTCCAACGTGTCGTTGCCCGCACCGCCGTTGACCTTCACGTTTCCAGCTTTGGCGACGATCACATCGTCACCCGCTCCACCGTTGGCGACATCGTTTTTGCCAGCGATGATCTTGTCATCCCCATTGTCGCCGTTGAGCGTATCGCGAGTTGTATCGTCGCTGCCGTCGATGACGTCGTTCCCTTTGCCCCCTCGCAGCGTATCGGATCCTTCACCGCCGGTCAGAGTGTCGTTGCCTTCGTTTCCGTCGATGATGTCGTTGCCGGCACCACCTTCGATGACGTCGTCACCTGCTCCGCCGGAGATGCGATCGTTCCCATCGCCGCCATCGATCTTGTCGTTGCCGTCACCGCCGTTGATCGTATCAACTCCAGCTCCGCCATCGATATGGTCATTTCCTGCACCCCCTTCGATCTTGTCGTTCCCATCGCCGCCGCTAAGGTTGTCGTTCCCTTTGCCGCCGTCGATCACGTCGTTCCCTTTACCGCCGTCGATGACATCGTTGCCGTCGCCGCCGTTGAGTTTATCGTTGCCAGCTCCACCTTCGATCTTGTCATCGCCAGCTCCACCGTCGAAGTTGTCAGCGATATCGCTGCCGACTTGATGATCGTTGCCATCGGTAGCTTGGTTCTGTTCATGCCGAGCAACTTCTCCTTCGATGTCCAGCACCTTACCACCTTCGACCTTGACGTTTTCGACGTTATCGAAGTGGATCTCGAAGCTCATCTTCTGATTGGTCAACGCTCCGTGGCCATCGCGAGCCGACATAATCGTGTTGATGGTGATCTTTCCATCGGCGATCGTGATGTCCTTCTCGGGAATGTTTGACAAATCGATCGTGTTGTGGCCATCGCCGCCATCGACAGTGAACTTGTCGCCGTTTTCTGCGCCACTGAAGGAGAAGTTGTCATCGCCCGTGGTGCCGATCACTTTCTCGATGTTCTGGAATGTGACCTTCTCGCCACCCACGTTTGCTACGCCGCCAGGGACGTTGATCTCCGCTGGCTTATGCGCGTCGGGGGGCAGTTCCGATAGGTCCAGCGTGTCGTTGCCCGCACCGCCGTTGACCTTCACGTTTCCAGCTTTGGCGACGATCACATCGTCACCCGCTCCGCCATTGGCTATATCGTTTTTGCCAGCGATGATCTTGTCATCCCCATTGTCGCCGTTGAGCGTATCGCGAGTTGCATCGTCGCTGCCGTCGATGACGTCGTTCCCTTTGCCGCCTCGCAGCGTATCGGATCCTTCACCGCCGGTCAGAGTGTCGTTTCCTTCGTTTCCATCGATGACATCGTTGCCGGCACCACCTTCAATGACGTCGTCACCTGCACCGCCGGAGATGCGATCGTTCCCATCGCCTCCGTCGATCTTATCGTTGCCGTCACCGCCGTTCAGAGTGTCGGCTCCAGTTCCGCCTTCGATGTGGTCGTTCCCATCACCACCTTCGATCTTGTCGTTCCCATCGCCGCCGCTAAGGTTGTCGTTCCCCTTGCCGCCATCGATCACATCGTTCCCTTTACCGCCGTCGATGACATCGTTGCCGTCGCCGCCGTTGAGTTTATCGTTGCCGGCTCCTCCTTCGATCTTGTCATCGCCAGCACCGGCGTCGAACGTGTCAGCGATGTCGCTGCCGACTTGATGGTCGTTTCCGTCGGTGGCTTGGTTCTGTTCATGCCGAGCAACTTCGCCTTCGATGTTCAGCACCTTACCACCTTCGACCTTGACGTTTTCGACGTTGTCGAAGTGGATCTCGAAGCTCATCTTCTGATTGGTCAACGCTCCGTGGCCGTCGCGAGCTGACATGATCGTATTGATGGTGATCTTGCCATCGGCGATCGTGATATCCTTCTCGGGGATGTTCGACAGATCGATCGTGTTGTGGCCATCGCCACCATCGACAGTGAACTTGTCGCCGTTTTCTGCGCCACTGAAGGAGAAGTTGTCATCACCCGTGGTGCCGATCACCTTCTCGATGTTCTGGAATGTGACCTTCTCACCACCCACGTTCGCTACGCCGCCGGGAACGTTGATCTCCGCTGGCTTATGCGCATCGGGTGGCAGTTCCGATAGGTCCAGCGTGTCGTTGCCCGCACCGCCGTTGACCTTCACGCCGCCAGCTTTGGCGACGATCACGTCATCACCCGCTCCGCCGTTGGCTATATCGTTTTTGCCAGCGATGATCTTGTCATCCCCATTGTCGCCGTTGAGCGTATCGCGAGTTGCATCGTCGCTGCCGTCGATGACGTCGTTGCCTTTGCCCCCTCGCAGCGTATCGGATCCTTCACCGCCGGTCAGAGTATCGTTGCCTTCATTTCCGTCGATGATGTCGTTACCGGCACCACCTTCGATGACGTCGTCACCTGCTCCGCCGGAGATGCGATCGTTCCCATCGCCTCCATCGATCTTGTCGTTGCCAGCACCGCCGTTCAGAGTGTCGGCTCCAGCTCCGCCTTCGATGTGGTCATTGCCTTCACCACCTTCGATCTTGTCATTTCCATCGCCGCCGACAAGGGTGTCGTTTCCTTTGCCGCCGTCGATCACGTCGTTGCCAGCACCGCCGTCGATGTGGTCATTCCCGTCGCCGCCAGAGAGTTTATCGTTGCCAGCTCCACCTTCGATCTTGTCATCGCCAGCACCGGCGTCGAACGTGTCAGCGATGTCGCTGCCGACTTGATGATCGTTTCCATCGGTCGCTTGGTTCTGTTCATGGCGAGCGACTTCGCCTTCGATGTCCAGCACCTTACCACCTTCGACCTTGACGTTTTCGACGTTGTCGAAGTGGATCTCGAAGCTCATCTTCTGATTGGTCAGCGCTCCGTGGCCATCGCGAGCCGACATGATCGTATTGATGCTGATCTTGCCATCGGCGATCGTGATATCCTTCTCGGGGATGTTCGACAGATCGATCGTGTTGTGGCCATCGCCGCCATCGACAGTGAACTTGTCGCCGTTTTCTGCGCCACTGAAGGAGAAGTTGTCATCGCCCGTGGTGCCGATCACTTTCTCGATGTTCTGGAATGTGACCTTCTCGCCCCCCACGTTCGCTACGCCGCCCGGAACGTTGATCTCCGCTGGTTTATGCGCGTCGGGGGGCAGTTCCGACAGGTCCAGCGTGTCGTTGCCCGCACCGCCGTTGACCTTCACGTTTCCAGCTTTGGCGACGATCACGTCGTCACCCGCTCCGCCATTGGCGACGTCGTTTTTACCAGCGATGATCTTGTCATCACCTGCGTCACCGTTGAGCGTATCGCGAGTTGCATCGTCGCTGCCGTCGATGACGTCGTTGCCCGCGCCGCCTCGCAGCGTGTCGGATCCTTCGCCGCCGGTCAGAGTGTCGTTGCCTTCGTTTCCGTCGATAATGTCGTTGCCGGCACCACCTTCGATGACGTCGTCACCCGCACCGCCGGAGATGCGATCGTTCCCATCGCCTCCATCGATCTTGTCGTTGCCGTCACCGCCGTTCAGAGTGTCGGCTCCAGCTCCGCCATCGATGTGGTCGTTCCCATCGGTGCCGTTAAGCTTGTCCGCACCAGCTGTTCCAACGATGGTCGGTTCTGCCACCACAACGGGTTCGGGAACCTTGTTGGCTGGCGTTGTAGGTTCGGCAACTGGAGCTGGGGTGGGTGCCGTGGGATGACTAACGTTGGCAGGCGGATCGACGATAACAAGATCGGGAGTCTTGGCAACCGGCGTTGTGGTGTGCGTCGACGGATCGGCAACTGGTGTTGTCGGCTGGCTGCCGCTGTCTACCTTGTCGATCACCGGATCGGGAGTTGTCGCGACGGGTGTGGTAGTGCTTGGCGCCGGCGTGGTGGAATGACTTCCGCCTGTCGAAGTGTCGGTTACAACAGGCTCGGGAGTCTTGGCAACCGGCGCGGTGGTGTGTGTCGATGGATCCGGATCTGGTGTCGTCGTCTCGCTGTCTACCTTGTCGATCACCGGATCGGGAGTTGTCGCGACGGGCGTGGTGGTGCTTGGTGCCGGCGTGGTGGAATGACTTCCGCCTGTCGGCGGCTCGGTTACAACAGGCTCGGGAGTCTTGGCGACAGGTGTTGTGGTGTCTGGTGTAGGAGGTGGTGTTGGGGTATGGGTGGCGGTCGACGAGTCGACAGTTTTGGCAGGAGTGTCATCTTGCACTTCGACGCTAAAGTTGGCTTTGGTGCTGACGGCATCCAGATCGGTGTCGACTGCAACCACCTTGGCTGTCAGGTTGACGGAACCGCTGAAACCGGCAGCCGGATTCAGGGCGAGGTCGTCTAGCTGGTCGACGCGAACCAAAGCTTCGCCATTGTTCGCTGCGATCACATCGCCTCCACTGACCAAGCTCGAACCGTCGGGAAGGCCCTTGATCACGACCGTGGTTTGGGCGGCAGCTTGAGTGTCCACTTTGAGGTTCAGATCGATCGGACTGTTTTCGGTCCCCGTGACATCGACCGCGGTCACCTTCAGGTCGGGATCGATATCGATGTTGACGACTTGGGTGATGTCGCGCGAAACGCCGCCGTCGGTGGTCGGCACGCGAACGGTGATGTCAAAGTCGTCTGCCGATCCGGCAGGCGGTACGATCTTGACGCTGCTGAAGTCGTTGACATCGAGCACGACCTTGCCATTAAGCGGCGCGAACTCGAATCCGCCCGCCTCGACGCGAGCCCCGCCAGGCAGATTCTCCAGCGTCACCGCGGTGATCTTGTCGTCCCCCACGGCGGCTGCATTAATCGTCAGATCGACCTTCTCGCCAACGACCGCGGTGTCGGCAACTGCGTTCAGCTGTGCCGCTTCAACACCATCGTCGGGACCATCGCTGGTTCCCGCGACCACGTCGACCGAGAACTTGGCCAGATCGACCGCCGCATCGCTATCGCTATCGGTGACCAAGGCCGTGACCTTTAGATCGATCTTCCCCGAGAAGTCGTCAGCTGGCACGAATTTCAGATCTTTTAATTGGTCGCGCTGGACAAGTGTTTGGCCATCATTATTGTCCAATTCGATGTCTCCGATGGCCAGCGTGGAGTTCTCTGGCAGACCGCTGACGATCGTGAACAGATGGTCGGCCGCTTCGCTATCGATGTCGATCTTCAGGTCGATCGCGTCGCCTTGATTACCGCTGACATCGGCTGCGTTCACGTCGACGCTAGGATCGATCTCAACGGTGAACGTCTCTTGCGTTACGTTGCTGTCGTTACCATCGATCGTCGTTACGGAGATGGTGACATCAAAATCGTCAGCCGATCCGGTGGGCGGAACGATCTGCAGTTCATCCAGTTTGTCGACATCCACATCGACCTTGCCGTCGATCGGCTGCACCAACGTATCGCCAACCTGCACCTTCGCTCCCGTCGGCAGCCCCAAAAGTTCAACCTTCTCGATCTGGTCTCCGGTTTCAGCTTGAGCGCTGATCACCACATCGATCGGTTGACCGGGGACACCGGTCTCGGCGCTGACGGCAATCGTCGCGTCTTGTGCGCCACCATCGCCAGTGGAAACGCTGCTGTTGGTTGACGGCGAGTCGCTGTTGTCGCTCAGCAAATCATCTTGAGCATCGTCGATCTCCGTTGCTGCGAATAGATCCGCGCTGATCGGTACGGGTTCGATGAACAGTTGGTCCTCGACTGGAGATGTCGATCCGACGCTGATATCCTCCGCCGCTGCGGCGGGGTCGATCCCTTCGAGAGGACTCGCCGACATCAGCACCATCGGCTCCACCGTCTCCAGATCCGATACCCACGGTTTGCGTTCCGCAGGATCGTCGGTGCCGTTGCCCTTGGTGTCGCCCGAAAACGCTTTGATGATGTTTTTGATAGTCTTGTTCATCGATTTAGATCTTAGAAGTCAGAGGGTGGTGGTGATGGGATCGTGCGACTACGCCGAAAAAGCGTTCGGCCGGAAACGGTTGATGGAAACGGGATTCATGGAAGTGGAACGTTGAGGCGAAGACCACGCGTTGCCAAAACTTTTGTGAGTTCCCGAGCTGGAACGCGTTTGAGTCAACGCAACGCGATTCACGCCGGTTTGGGACAGCCAAGTGCGGTGTGCCTGCCCGTTGGACGGTCTTGCCGGAGACGGTGTGTCGTGTTGATGTGGTGTTCGGGAGGAGGCGACAGGCGATCCGATTGGGAGCACGTCAGTCGTGGCCGTGCATTCCGCGACGTCGATCGACTGGGCGGCGAGATGCGGTTTATGGCCAGCAGTCAGTGACTGCGTTTCGGCAACCGACGGCGAAAGATGAAACAGCCTCGTCCTATTCCGTTGCTGCATTACAAATAGCCCGTTGCTGTCGGGCGATGCTTGCGGAGCTCTACGATTCATTGCTGCGACTCCCGACGCCACGCGTTGCAATCCGCTGCGGCGGTTCCTCGTGTCTGTAACCGTCGCTGCCTCACAGCCTCGTTTGAGTTTGTGAGAATCGCGCGGCGGATTGATTCAAGTACCAACTAATACCTAGCTTAGCTCACGATTGGCGAGTGGCCGGAAAAAGGGAGGAAAGCTTGTCGCCGGTGCCACGATGTCGGCCATCCAGCCGTATAGAGACCGTGTTCTCGCTGCCTGTCTCGCATGATGTTGCATCGACACAGCGTTGTGTGTCGCAAAATGACAACGCCACGATCGGGTGGTTGCCTGCGCGCGAGCGGTCGCGGGCGCTCCGCGGTCTTGGATTGATCGATCGGCAGCGGTGCATCTGGGAGAAAATCTTCAGGAAACGGCTCCCGATCCTGTCCTCTGGAGGGCAAAATGCTAATAATGAAAATCGCTGCGACCAGCCACGTCCTCCGAGTCGAATGGGACGATCAAAGCCTCAGGTTTTCTGGAGTTCAACCGATGAAAAACGCTTTTTTGCACCGTCTGAACCTCGATCCGCATCGCTCGACTATCCGCTCCACAGCCGCCCTGAGAAAGGCATCGTCGAGTGGACGCGTCCTTTCCGGTGCGCTGTTGCTGTGCTTGGCCCCGCTGACGATCGCTCAGGAAATTGAAACTCCCCAAGTGATCCCAACCCCATCGGTCCAGCTGCCGCCGAAGCCTGTCGACTCGACCTTGCTGAACGATTTGCAGCCTGCCAAGAAGCCTCGGCTGGGGTTGGTCGTGGAGGATTTGACGCCTCAGTTGGCCAAACATCTGCGCACCGACCGAGGTGTCTACGTGGCGAGTGTCGAACAGGATGGCCCCGCGGATGTGGCGGGTGTCCGCTCGGGCGACGTCATCGTTCGCGTCGGCGAAACCGAGGTCGCGTCGATCACCGACTTGATGGCTGCGGTGGCCAAGATCGATGGCGAAACGATCTCGTTGACGCTCGAAGGCGAAAAGGGGCGTCGGACCGCGGAAGTAAAGCCGGTGATGGTCGCCGAAGAGCCGATCGAACTGATGGACTTGGACGAATTCGAGGACTCCGCACCGGGCGATCGCGATCCGCTGATCACCGGCGATCTGATCCGTCAATTGATGAATGAATTTGGCCAAAGTCTCGACGGGCGGACGCTCCGCGATCTCGGCGGGTTGGCTGATCAACTGCTGAACGATAACCTCGGCCAGAATGAACCATTGATGGACCGCCAGTTGAAGATCACGATCGATCGGCGTGGCGACGATCCCGCGGAGATCTTTGTCGAACTCGATGGTGAACAATATAAGACCGATGCCAAGCACCTCGACCAACTGCCGCAAGAGTTGCGGGCAACGATCGCGGAACTGGTCGGCGAACCGCGAACAGGCAAGAGCTTCCGTTTCGGCGGCATCCACATCGACCTCGATGGCCAACGACCGCGCAGCATCGATCCTCCGTCGTTGAAACAGCCGAAAGCTCCGCGAGGCTTCGAGCCACTAGACGAAGAAAACGCCGTGCCGTCGCAGATCGACCAGTTGCGCCGCGAACTTAACGAATTGCGACGCAAGCTCGATCGCATCCAACCCAACCCAAGTGATTTCGATTGAACGATTCTGCTCTACTAACGGAAACTCCCCACCTTCCGCCACTCTCCCTCGGTCCCGTCGAGATCGGTTTTCCGGTCGTCCAAGCGGCTCTCTCGGGATACAGCGACTGGCCGATGCGCGTGATCGCGCGTCGCGCCGGGGCATCGTACACGTTGTGCGAAGTCATGCTCGACCAGTTCTTATTAGCCGTTAAGCAACGCAATAAGACGCGGCACTTCCTGCACATCAGCGATGAAGAGCATCCGGTCGGCGGCCAGTTGATGGGAGCCGAACCGGAGCAGTTTGCCGCCGGAGCGCTGCGGTTGGTCGAAGCTGGCTTCGACGTGATCGATATCAACTTTGGGTGTCCCGTCAAGAAGGTGCTAGGTCGCTGCCGCGGCGGCTTTCATCTGTCGCAACCCGAGGTGGCGCTGGAGATCGTTCGCAGGACGCGCGATATCGTCCCCGACCCGATCCCCGTCACCGTCAAGATGCGGCGCGGTATCGACGACAGCGATCAGAGTCGCGATAACTTCTTCACGATCATCGATGGTGCGTTTGACGCCGGTGTCGCCGCGGTCACAGTGCACGGCCGGACGGTGGAGCAGCGTTATAAGGGCCCCAGTCGCTGGAGCTTCCTAAAAGAGGTTAAGCAGCACGTGGGCGATCGCACGATTCTCGGCAGCGGCGATCTGTTTACCGCGGACGATTGCCTGCGGATGATGCGTGAAACGGGGATCGACGGCGTCACGGTCGCTCGCGGTGCGATCGGTAATCCGTGGATCTTTGCTCAGGCAAGAGCCTTGGCGCAAGGGCTCGAACTGCCAGCGCCGCCAACCGTCCTGGAGCAGCGTGCGGTAATGGAATCGCATTACGACCTGATGCAGCAAATGTATGGCGATCGAGCGCCGATGCTGATGCGCAAGTTTGCAATAAAGTATTCCGCCAGCCACCCCGAATTCGACGCACTGAAAGTCGCCTTCTCGCGACTCAAGTCGGCTGAGGAATTTGTCGCGGTGCTCGATCAATATTATCAACAGGATCGACCCGGCCAATATCCTCCCTCGACCGTCCACGCGACGCAGCAGGAATGTTAAGCAGGTCGCTTGTGTTTTTTCGTTTAACCGCGAGCCCATCGGGCCGCGCGGCCCTGAAAAACGCGGGGCGATGCCCGCGCGGTTAAACTCAATACCGTTCAACGAAGCAGCCTCGGACTGTCGCAAGAATTAGCGGCGGTATGTAGTGGACGAGGTTACGAGTCCCTGCGATCTGGGCTGATGCATGCAAAAGGACTCGTAGCCTCGTCCACTACCGTTCGTTGAACGATATTGATTGCGGTTAAACTAGAAAACTCCATGCTTGCTGCTTCGTCTCACTCCGGCGACCGATCACTTCAACTCACCTCGCGACAGAAGGTTCCAGACGATGGATGTCTCCAGCTTAATCCTCGGCGCGTTGGTGCTGTTGGCCGCGATCTTGCTCCAGTGGCGGACCCCGCAGGGCGGCCCTGCCGGCGAGCCCGAGAGCGAACTCGATACGCGATACTACCGCGTTCGTACCCGCCGTCGCCGGATGGTCCATCTGCTGTTGGGGATCATCGGTTCGCTGAGCATCGCCGCGGGGGTGCTTGGCCAGGGGCGGGCGTTCTTTTTGATCTGGGCGGCGGTCCCTTTGGTCGTCTTTCTGATCGTGATCCTGGCGATGCTGGACGCCTATCAAACGCATCGCTATCTCGTGAAAAAGCTGCCTGAAATCCAAGCGGCCAGTTTTTCCGATATCGATCCCGAAAAGGGACTGCGTTGAGTTTGGCGAGCTTGCCGGTCAGGCGGTTTGCCTGCGCGGCGGTTTCATCGCGGCGAAGCGGTGAGGCTCTGTTGAGTGTTGGCTGAGCCTGATAGATTAGGCCGCTATGACAACACCGATGATGCGACAATACGAAGAGGCGAAACAGGCGTGCGGCGACGCGATGCTGCTGTTTCGCATGGGCGATTTCTACGAGCTGTTTGCCGAGGATGCCAAGCAGGCGGCCAAGGTCCTGGGGCTGACTTTGACCAGCCGCGACAAGGATTCGGCCAACCCCACGGCGATGGCTGGATTCCCCTACCACCAGCTGGATGCCTACCTGCGGAAACTGATCTCCGCCGGCTTCCGCGCCGCGGTCTGCGAACAGGTCGAAGACCCAAAAGAAGCCAAGGGCTTGGTCCGCCGCGAGGTCACCCGCGTCGTCTCCGCCGGGACCCTGACCGACGACCAACTGCTGGACCCACGCGAAGCGAACTACTTGGTCGCCGTCTACAAGCCGCCAGCGGAGTCGAAGCGGAAAGCTGCCGCCGGTGCTCCCGAAGTCGTCGGCATCGCCTGGGCCGAGCTCTCCAGCGGTCGCTTCGAAGCCGGCTTGTTCCCCGCCGAACGCTTGGAGGACGAACTGGCTCGCATCGGTCCAGCCGAAGTCTTGATCCGCGAAGACGACGTCCGCACCTCGTTGGATTCGACAGCCACCTGGTCGGTGACCGATCGCCCGGCCTGGACCTTCGCCTTCGATGAATCGATGCAGCTACTGTGTCGCCAGTTTGGCGTCCGCAGTCTCGAGGGCTTCGGCTTTAACGACGAACACCGCCCCGCGATCCAAGCCGCCGGTGCGGTGTTGGCCTATCTGTCGGAAACGCAACGAAGTGGACTGGACCACTTCGATTCCTTGATCGCTCACCACAACAGCCCCTCGGTCCAGATCGATGCCGCCACGCGCCGCAGCCTCGAGATCACGCGGACCTTGCGCTCCGGATCGCGAACCGGTTCGCTGTTGGATGTGATCGACCAAACTTTGACTCCGATGGGTGCCCGCCAATTGGGCGCCTGGATCGCGGCACCGCTGATCGACATCGAAGCGATCGGGCGGCGGCTCGACGCTGTCGAAGAGTTCCGGCAAGGGGAACCGCTTCGCGAAAACATCCGCTCCACCCTCAAAGGCGTCTACGATCTGGCGCGATTGCTGGGGCGGATCGCCACCGGGCGCACCAATCCTCGCGACCTGCAATACGTCGGCAAAACGCTCGCCATGCTGCCGCCGCTGAAAGCGAAATTGACAGGCCGCAAAAGTGAACTGCTGCAATCGCTCGAACAGAACCTGCACCTCTGCCCCGAGCTGCGGTCGCGTCTGGAAGCCGCCTTGGCCGACGATTGTCCGATGTCGACAAAAGATGGCGGCTTCATCCGCGAAGGCTTTGATCCCGATCTCGACGCGCTGCGGGAACTGGCCAAGGGAGGCAAGCGTTGGATCGCTACCTACCAAGCTGAACAGATGGAGAAGACCGGCATCCAGAACCTGAAGGTCGGGTTTAACAAGGTGTTTGGGTACTACTTGGAAGTCTCCAACGCCCACCGCGACAAGGTTCCCGAGACGTTCATCCGCAAGCAGACACTGAAAAATGCGGAGCGGTTTATCACACCGGAACTGAAGGAATACGAAGAGAAGGTGCTGGCCGCCGACGACCAGGCCCAGATCCGCGAATTGAATCTGTTCGACCAATTGCGAGCCGATGTGCATCAGCACTTGCAGATCTTGCAAGTTGTTTCGGCAGCGATCGCCGATCTCGACGTGCTGGCTTCGCTGGCCGAACTGGCGGCGAAGCGGAACTATGTTCGCCCCAAGTTGACCGACGAACCGGTGATGGATGTCGAAGAGGGGCGGCACCCGGTGTTGGACGCCACGTTGCCGCAGGGTGAATTTGTCCCCAACGATATCAAGTCGTCGCCCGAAGATGGCATGGTGCTGTTGATCACCGGACCGAACATGGCGGGTAAGAGTACGTACATCCGGCAGGTCGCGCTGCTGACGCTGATGGCTCAAGTCGGTTCGTTTGTGCCGGCCAAGTGTGCGACGATCGGTATCGCCGACCGGATCTTCGCTCGCGTTGGTGCCAGCGATGAACTCAGCCGCGGGCAGAGTACGTTTATGGTCGAGATGGTCGAAACGGCTCGGATTCTGAACACCGCCACGCCGCGCAGCCTGGTGATCCTCGACGAGATCGGCCGCGGCACCAGCACCTACGACGGCCTCTCCCTGGCCTGGGCGATCACCGAACACCTGCACGATCAGATCGGTTGCCGAACCCTTTTCGCCACCCACTATCACGAACTGACTCAGTTGTCCGATATGCTGCCCGGCGTCGAGAATCTGAACGTCTCGGTTCGCGAATGGGGCGATAAAGTTGTCTTCCTGCATCGCATCGTTCGCGGCGGTGCAGACAAGAGTTACGGAATTCACGTCGCCCGTTTGGCTGGCGTTCCGCAATCGGTGAACGAACGAGCCAAAGACGTTTTGGCTCAGTTGGAATCCGATCACCGCGACGCTTTTGATCGCCCGACGATCGCTCCGCCGGACGGCCGCAAGAGTGGCAGTGCGATGCAAATGACGCTGTTTGGTTACGTCGATCATCCGCTGGTCGATGAGCTTCGCAATCTGCAGATCGATGCGATGACACCGATCGATGCGCTGCAGATGCTGCAGCAGTGGCAGCAGAAAATTCGGGATGGCGAAGACACCCCCGAGCTCTCGCGCAGCAAGTAGAATGGCGGCTGGAGCGGTCTCGCCGGAGATCGTTCCCTCCCCCCCCCCCAAAAAAACTACCTGACTTGCGAGCCTCACCATGAATCTCCGCTCTCTCTCGACCCTCTGCATCGTTGTTGCAGCACTCGCCGCCGCGGATGCGGATCAACCCGAAGAATCGTTCCAGCGTCCCGTCCGTGTGATCTTCGATACCGACATCACCGGCGACGTCGACGACGTGCTGGCATTGGCGATGCTGCATACTTTGGCCGATCGAGGCGAATGCGTCATCGAAGCGGTCACGGTCTCGAAGATCAATCCGCTGGCAGCTCCCTTCGTCGACGCGGTCAATACGTTTTATGGTCGTCCCGACATTCCGATCGGCGCGACACGCGACGCTCAGAAGCGGGACAGCAAGTACCTGTCGTTGGTCGAGACACGCGATGGCGATCAATTTCGCTATCCCCACGATCTCCTCTCCAGCGACGACGCCCCGACCGCTGTCGAGGTCTTGCGGAAGACGTTGGCTGCCGCCGAAGACAGCTCGATCACCTTGGTCCAAGTTGGCCTCGCGTCGAATCTCGCCGATCTAATCGAATCGCCAGCCGACGCGATCAGTCCGCTGACGGGAACCGAATTGGTTCGCAAGAAGGTCCGTTTGGTGTCGTTGATGGCAGGCGCATTTGTGCCGGTCAACGGGAACAAACATTTTCTGGAAGCGAACGTCCGCAATGGGATCGGCGCGATGCAGCGGTTTGCCGACGGCTGGCCCCAGGACGTGCCGGCCGTCTGGAGCGGCTACCCGATCGGCGTCGCCACGGCGTTTCCGCGGGAGAGCATCGCGCGGGAGTTCGAATACCGCAAGCATCACATCGTTAAAGAAGCGTATCTGATGTACTGCGGTCCCAACCACGATCGCCCCAGCTGGGATTTGACCAGCGTCTTGTACGCCGTCCGTCCCGAGGACAACTTCTTCGGCCTATCGCCTCGCGGCCGCGTCGTCGTGGAAGACGACGGATTTACGCGATTTGAACCTTCGGAAAACGGCCGCGATCGCTACATGACCCTCTCGCCGAAACAGCGAATCCGCGTCATCGAAGCCCAACGTTGCCTAGTCAGCCAGCCCCCGCTGCGCTAGACGATTTAGAGCCGCTGCAAATCGCGATACCCAGGCCAGGGAACCGATCCCGGCAGGGATCATAGACGGTAGCCGGTGGTTTGAGCGCAGCGAACACCACCGGAACCGAACGGCGAAACATCCCACCGACCGCAACGCGGTCGCACCCGTCCCGAATAGGGGCCGAAGGCCAGCCATTGGGAGCGAGCCAAGAAAACCGCCGCCAACGGGACAGAACCGCACCCACAGACGCAAAAAAACACACAGCGAAGGAGCGCCGTGGGGACATCCCTTCGGCTTCCCACAGCCATTGAGGCACAAAAAAACCAGCGTTCCGGTCGACAAACGTCGCCAAAACACTGGTTATTTGCTAAGAAAAGTACCCCGTAGGGGAGTCGAACCCCTGTTACCGCCGTGAGAGGGCGGCGTCCTGGGCCACTAGACGAACGGGGCGTGGCACTTAGGCTGGGCTCTATCTTATCGATGTCGCAAAATCCTTCAAGTGCTGCTGGGCCCTTCGATTTGGTATGATCCCAAGGTCGGCTTCCCTTTTTTCCAGTTCTTCGCTTTATCGGGTAGTGTTTTGTCGCAGGATCGCGAATCGATGCAGGTGGATTGGCAGGGCCCCGACGCGGTTTTGCAGCTGTTGTCGCGGAGCGGATGGTTGCGTTCGATCCGCTGGGTGCCGGAAGTCGATTCGACCAATCGGCTCGCCAAATCGCTAGCCGATCAAGCCGACCGGCCGACGCCGATGCTGATCGTTGCCAAATCGCAAACCCAAGGTCGCGGCCGGTTGGGTCGCAGCTGGTTCTCCGATTCGGGGACGCTCACCTTTTCGCTGATGCTCGCCGCCCCGCAACTGGCCGTCGACCGCACCCGTTGGCCGCAATTAGCGCTAGTGGCCGGACTGGCCGTCTGCGACGTAGTCGGCGAAGTCGTCGAACCGGTCGCGGTGCAGCTGAAGTGGCCCAACGATGTCTATCTGGCTGGCGGCAAGGTGGCGGGCGTGTTGATCGAAACCGCAGGGCGCGACAACGACCACGTGGTGATCGGGATTGGATTGAACGTTGCAACCGACCTGAGCAAGGCACCGGCGGAGGTTCAACAGCGGGCGCGTTCGATCCGCGACTACGCCGATCATCCCGTCGAAACCTTTGCGGTCCTCCCGGAGATCATCGATCGGATCGCGGTGCGGATCGCAGATTGGCGAACCGATTCGGCAGCGATCGCCAACGACTTTTCCAAAGTCTGTCTGTTGCGCGGTCGCCGTGTCGCGATCGACACCGCGGGCCAAACGCTGGAGGGAGCCTGCTTGGGGATCGATGGCGACGGAGCGCTGCGGGTCCGCCGCGACGATAGCGAAGTGGTCGAGGTGCGATCGGGCGAAGTGGTGCGGTGGAGCGACGAGGTGGAGATGCATGATGGGTAAATCGATCTGGCCGGCGAGCGATCCGACAGGGGAGCTTTTGCAAGGTGCTCGCGATGGCAACTCGCAAGCCACAAACGACTTGTTCGACCGTCACCGGAGTGCGTTACGGCGGTTGGTCCAGATGCGATTGGATCGCCGTGTCCAGCAGCGAGTCGACGTCAGCGACGTCGTTCAGGATGTCTTGACCGAAGCGAGCACGCGACTGACCGACTACCTGGCGAACCCCTCGATGTCGTTCCATCTGTGGTTGCGACAGATCGCTTGGGATCACATGATCGACACCTACCGTCGGCATCGCGGCAGCGCCAAACGCAGCATGGATCGCGAGCAATCGATCGTGGGGCCAGTCGCCGACGATCGCTCGACGATGGAGATGATCGTCCAGCTGCAAGATCCGGAACTGACGCCGGCGGCGGCGGCGATCCAGTCGGAAATGACGAAGCGAGTCGAGGCGACGATCGACCAACTGGACGCCAACGATCGCGAGATCATCCTGATGCGTCACTTTGAATATCTGTCGAATCAAGAGGTCGCCGAGGTCTTGGGGCTGCAACCTGCCGCCGCCAGCATGCGTTACCTCCGCGCCGTCCGCCGACTGCGGGAACTCCTCGACAATCTCTAACTTGCGGTGTTGCAAGGCGGCGGAAAAACGAGGCCATTCGAAATGGTTTGCCTTGCCACATCAAGAGCGCGATCAATTCTCGAATTGGCAAGGCAGGTGCAATGCGCGACGCGGTCGAGTGCACATGCGATTTGGCTGTATCGCACAACACTAAGTTAAACGTGGTCTGCTTGCTTAACTGCACCTACCCGGATGAGATGGCTTCTTCGCGACACAATGCCGGACTAAGTTCGCGATTCTTTTCAACGGCCGAAGAGATCGAGCCGATCCTCGATTTAGGGCTGAGTCGAAATAGCTCACTTACCTTCTTCGAGGCAAAGTTGGAGCCATCATATCCATGTCGAAAAAGTCGACTTCTTGCAAGCGGTGCGGTTCTACCTCCAGCATCTACCGGAGCCGGAGTCGCGACTCCTGGAGTTCGCGTCTGTTGTTGTGCAAGTTCGCTCGTTGCCATCACTGCATGAAAGCGTTTGTCGTCCCCGTCTGGACTCCACTGCCAGAATCACCTCGCGCCTCCAACGCTACGGTCTCTCCGTCGCGCCAAGCAGCGTAGTCCGCGAGAACGATGCTCTTTCATCGCCGCGGGCTCTAAGGTCAAACCTCCGCCGAAACACCAGCGGTTTGCCGATCGGCTTCGGCATCGCGGCGGATGCCGCGGAGCATGCGAGGAAAGACAAACGCATGCAGCGGTAGGACCGCGTACCAGTAGGCCAGTCCGAGCAGGCCGCGCGGCCGAAAGCGAGCGGTCTGAATCAAGTTGGATGTGTTGTCGTCGATCGGTTCGACTCGGAACTCTAGCTCTGCTTCTCCCGGCAACTTCATCTCCGCGCGTAACCGCAACCACGTCGGTTGTTCATAGCCATTGACGCGCCAGAAATCGACAGCTTCTCCGTAGTTCAGTTGATCGGGATGGCGACGACCGCGGCGCAGTCCAGGCCCGCCGATCGCCTTGTCCATCAAACCGCGCAACCACCACAACCAATCGGCACCCCAATATCCACATTGCCCACCGATCCGGCTGAGCGATGCGAAGGTCGCGCCCGCGGCGGCGGAGACGGTTGTGGTTCGCTGGTCCTCAAAAACGGTTCCTCCCGACCACTCGGGATCGCCTGGCATCTCGCCCGCCGCCGACCACCAGGTCTCGATCTCGCCGGACCGCAACTTGCCAACCGCAGCATCGATCGCTTCGCGGACACTAAACAGCGGCCCCGGCATCAACGATTGTGCATCGTCGTCGCGACATACGGTTCGATTCCGCAATCCTTCGGCCAACGGTCTCGCGATCCGAGCGTTGACGGGAGTGACCAACGAGATCCAGGCGGAACTGAGCCTCGGGGTCAGGACGGGGACCGGCAGGATCACCCGCCGCGGCAACCCCAGCGATTCAGCCATGATCTGCATCAGTTGCTGATACGAATAGACATCCTGTCCGCCGATATCGATCACGCGTCCGGCGGTTTCGGGAACCTGCAAGCACTGCACCAGGTAGCGGAGGACATCGCGGATCGCAATCGGCTGCGTCTCCATCTTGACCCACTTGGGCGTGATCATGATCGGCAGCCGTTCGACGAGATACCGCAAGATCTCGAACGATGCCGAGCCCGAGCCGATGATCATCGCCGCCCGAAAGACAGTCGCCGGGACCTCACATTTCTGCAAGATCTCCGCCACCTCGCGGCGACTGTGCAGATGCTTGCTGAGGTCCGCTCCCATTTCACCAAGCCCGCCCAGATAGATAACCCGCTGGCAACCCGAGCCTTGAATCCCTTGAGTGAACTGGGTGGCGAGTTCGCGATCACGCTCGGCATATTCATTCCCGGCGCTGATCATCGAATGGACAAGATAATACGCCGCATCGGTTTGATCCGCCGCGCGACGCACCGTTTCGATCTCCTCCAGATCGCCGTGGATCACCTCCAACCGCTCGTGTTTGGACCAGGAGAATCGCCGTAGTTTCTCGGGGCTGCGGACCAGGCATCGAACCGAGTAGCCCGCGTTCAATAACTCCGGCACCAAGCGTCCGCCGACATAACCTGTCGCTCCACAGATCAGAACACGATGGTGTTTTTCGGTTGGCAAACGCAGACTCCAAAGTGTCGGCAGGAAGCTAGAGGCAAGTCGCGAACGTATTCACGCAAGCAAACTCCCCACCCATACTAGGCACTGTTTATTAAAGCAGTTTGAGCACTCGCCGCATGGCGGCGAGTTGAACGAAAGCAAGGTACGAACAGGCAAGTTTATCGTATCGCGTCGCCACTCGGCGAGATTCTTTTAGCCAGCCGATCAGTCGTTCGATGATATTGCGGCGGCGGTAAGCTTCGCGATCAAAATTCGCATCCCGTGATTCGTTAGCCTTCGATCCGATGACCGGTTTGATCTGGCGGTCGCGGATGAACTGGCGAATCGCGTTACTGCTGTATCCCTTGTCTCCTGCGATCACTTCAGGACGACTGTCGTAGCGATGAAGACTTAGTTCACAGCTTGCGATGAGATTCTCAAGTTCCGTCGACTCGTGGCGTTGACCGCCAGTCGCCGTGATTCCGAGCAACGTTCCCTCGCCATCGCATAGCACATGAATTTTCGTCGAGTATCCGCCTCGAGAACGTCCCAGAGCCACTAATTCATCGTTCTTTTCGCTCTGCGGAATCATACCCGAAGCGCTGCGGTGAGCCCGAATGACGCTACCGTCAACGCACCAAAGCGACCGGTCAATCTTCTCCAGTGCGTCCAGTCGCTTCAGTAGTGTTTGATAAATTCTGGCCCAGAGCCCTTCCTTGGTCCATCGTCGAAATCTGGCGTAGACCGTTTGCCATTTCCCCAGTTGCTCAGGTAGATCTCGCCAGGGGCTTCCAGTCTTCGTGATCCAGAGTATCCCATCTATTACCGTGCGATGGTTGCTCCACCGTCGTCCCGGCTTACCGGGGCGCTGCTTGGGCAGCAGATGACGGATTGCATTGAACTCCCGATCTGTGAGACGATGGCGTGGCATTTGGCTTCCTCCTTGGAGCACTTTGGTAGGTACTCCGGGAGGTTGCCGAATGCGTTTCTGTTTGACCAGATCAGTTTGTTAAACAGTGCCTAGCACGAAGCGCAAGTTTTGATGTTGCGCCGATGGATGCTTTGATCAGGCGAGGCACCGGTATTCCTGCGATAAAAGGTCAGTGTAGCGTTTCCTCAGTGTGCGGAGTCCGTGGTTGGTTTTTAGCCGTCGCAGGTGCCACTGGTGCTCGCGATAGCGAATGCCTAACAACAACGCCTCGCGGACGGTGTAGCTGCGAGCGTGCTTCCAGCATTTGCGCTGCCGATCGTCGATTCGGCGATCGGCCAGCTTGCGGCGACGAGTCCATTCCAGATAGCAGAACGTGATCAAGACGATCCCCATCCAGCTCTCGACCGCATCGAAATCTTTGAAGCTGTACTGGTTCATTCCCAGCGTGCTCTTGAGTTCTTTGAAGAACAACTCGATCTGCCAACGTAGACTGTACAGCTCACACACCTGCCGAGCCGACAAGTGCTTTGCATTGGTCATCAACAACTTCGTCCCTTCACGTTGAATCTTTTTGCCAATCGGCTTACTCGAGGAAAAGACGAGCATGACCATGCCCACATTGTGGACCTCGCTTCTCTCGCTGTGGACGTGATACGTCCGAGTTGACTTCGTCCCGTCGCGGCGGCGTGCCGTTCGATGGCAGGAGGCTCGTCGCTGAGCAGCGTAAGGCCCCGCACCGATCGAAAGACGAATGGTTTGGAAACGTGATGCAGGAAGTTGTTCGATTCGCAAACTCACACGAGGTCGCTTGCCGTGCTTCTTTGCAGAGAAGACGCGATTGGTGTTGACCGGAACGATCCAAAAATAGCCTCGCTCCCGGCAAGCCGCACGCACGCATTTGGCGTCAAATGCGGTGTCTCCGAGCACAATCAGTTCGGTGCCGGCGGGTACTTGCGCGTCGCAAATCAACTGCGCCGCAAGCTGCGCCTGCGTCCGATGTTTGATCTTGTGGGCCTTCGCATAAGGCTTGGTGTAGTACGGCAGCCACATCGGTACTCGCAGTCCATCGGGCGTCAGCAGCAATGCGAACACGAAACAGTGGCAACTCTTTCGTTGATACTTGTACTTTGTGTAGCGGCGATTCTTGGCCGGTCGTCGCTTGGAGTTACCGGTGCTGAAGGTGTTTTCGACGGTCTGGCCGGCAGTGGCGACGAGTGTTGAATCGAGCAGTAGGAGATAGCGGCCGTTCCAATCCTGATCACGGAGCATCTTCAGTGTGATCGCCGTGAGCAAATCGGCGATCGCCTGCCGGTACCGTTTAAGGAAGCGTCGGGGTTGTGCCCGATGTCGCGGTTTTCCCTCGATGGCGGAGGCAGCAGACATGCACGAGTTTCGACCGTGCCGCGTAAGAATAGCGATTAAGAATCGCAGCAGCATACTTCGAAAGTGAGCAGAAACCTGCGTGTTCGGCAGAAACGACTTGATTGCGGGGAGGGAATCTTCCATGATTGCCATCGGTGAGCTCCTGGGCTTTGTTTGTGTGGTAACTCACAAACTCAGGATGTCTCACCTCTTTCTGCAATACCAATTCTCGCTAGCAACCCCATCAACGGCGCAACATCAAAACTTGCGCTTCGTGCTAGGCACTGTTTAACAAACTGATCTGGTCAAACAGAAACGCATTCGGCAACCTCCCGGAGTACCTACCAAAGTGCTCCAAGGAGGAAGCCAAATGCCACGCCATCGTCTCACAGATCGGGAGTTCAATGCAATCCGTCATCTGCTGCCCAAGCAGCGCCCCGGTAAGCCGGGACGACGGTGGAGCAACCATCGCACGGTAATAGATGGGATACTCTGGATCACGAAGACTGGAAGCCCCTGGCGAGATCTACCTGAGCAACTGGGGAAATGGCAAACGGTCTACGCCAGATTTCGACGATGGACCAAGGAAGGGCTCTGGGCCAGAATTTATCAAACACTACTGAAGCGACTGGACGCACTGGAGAAGATTGACCGGTCGCTTTGGTGCGTTGACGGTAGCGTCATTCGGGCTCACCGCAGCGCTTCGGGTATGATTCCGCAGAGCGAAAAGAACGATGAATTAGTGGCTCTGGGACGTTCTCGAGGCGGATACTCGACGAAAATTCATGTGCTATGCGATGGCGAGGGAACGTTGCTCGGAATCACGGCGACTGGCGGTCAACGCCACGAGTCGACGGAACTTGAGAATCTCATCGCAAGCTGTGAACTAAGTCTTCATCGCTACGACAGTCGTCCTGAAGTGATCGCAGGAGACAAGGGATACAGCAGTAACGCGATTCGCCAGTTCATCCGCGACCGCCAGATCAAACCGGTCATCGGATCGAAGGCTAACGAATCACGGGATGCGAATTTTGATCGCGAAGCTTACCGCCGCCGCAATATCATCGAACGACTGATCGGCTGGCTAAAAGAATCTCGCCGAGTGGCGACGCGATACGATAAACTTGCCTGTTCGTACCTTGCTTTCGTTCAACTCGCCGCCATGCGGCGAGTGCTCAAACTGCTTTAATAAACAGTGCCTAGTATTGCGCTTCGTGCTAGCAATTTGTTCGCGCACGCACTTTCGCGGAGCGAAAGGCGACCTTCTACAACCGGGTGCCGCTGGCCACGAGGTATCCTTTAACCGGCTGGATCTCGATGCTGTGAAACAACACCGGCATCTGGTCGGTGTACCATTCTTCGTCTTTGCCGACCAAGACGACACGTCCGCCCGAGCGAAGCGCTTTGTGCGCGGTCGCCATGAACAACTCCGCGATCCGAAAATCGGCATAGTAGGGTGGATTGCCGAGGACCAAATCGAAGCTCCCCGGCGCGTCGATCTGCCCGGTGTCCGAAACGTTTGCCGTCACGTTGGTCAACTGATTCAATTCGGCTCCGGCCAACGTGCACTGCACCGCGCGAGAATTACTGTCGATGCAGTGGACCGTCACATCATCGGCGGCCGTAGCCGCGGCCAGCGAGACGGTTCCGGCACCACAGCCGAGATCCAAGACACGCATCCCCGCTTCGATCGGCATCGCGTCGATCAGATGTCGCGCTCCCGGATCGATCCGCCGATGCGAAAAGACGCTGGGGCGGGAGTAGACCTTCAACAACCGGCCGCGATCGCGGATCGCAAACTCACAGCCGTAGTTCTTCTGCTTCTTCAGTTCCGCCGTCTTCACGCAACCGTACACGATCGAATCGCCGCCGGAGATGGTCGTCAGCTTCACGCCCAGCTTGACGATCTGTTCGTGCACCCATTTGTCGTTCGGGTTGTCGACAGCGACCCACAACTGGCCACCGATCTTCAACGCATTGAAGAAGGATTGCAATTGATCGCGGACCAGTTCGGTCTCGCCGCGGCGGCCCAGCGGCAGGACCGCCAGATCGTACTGATGTTCGGGAGGATCGGGCTGGCAGACGATGTTCAGCGACGCCGGAGGCTCGGGATGGTGAGCCCGCGCATGGTTCGCTTGATACAGATCGATGTACCAACAATCGACGCGGTTGTATTGGTTCGACGCAGCCAACACGGCGGCTAATTGAGCGCGACCCAACGACGTAGTCAACACGTCTCCTGCGGCGGGCAGCAGATTGCCTTCGCTGAACTGTTGGATCAGAAACTGTTCCGCCGGCCGAGCGGGCAAAGCGTGAGGAGATGATTCGGAGAGCGGGCTGTCAGGCATTGGGTTCCGTGAGTGTTGGGTTACGCCGGGGACCAGGTGAGTTGCCGGCCGCCGAGCACGTGGAAGTGCAGATGCAGCACCTCCTGACCTCCCTCGGGGCCGCTGTTGGTGATCACGCGATAACCTTTCTCCAGCCCCAATTGCTCGGCGACTTGGCGGATCACGCCAAACAAGTGCCCGATCAACGCGTGATCTTCCGGCTCCAGATCGGCAACGCTGCGGATCACCTTCTTCGGGATCACCAACACGTGAACCGGAGCTTTGGGAGCAATATCGTGAAACGCCAGACAGAGATCATCTTCGAAGACGATCTTGGCGGGGATTTCCTTGCGGATGATCTTGGAGAAGATGGTTTCAGTCATCGGATGATTTGGTAAGCGATGGGACTCGGCGGCTCAGAAAAATACCAAGCCGGCGTGAAACAGCAGCCAGCAGGCGGAGCGGTCTCCGGCAACATCATTCTACCCAGCCCACTGCGATCCGTCACCGCGTCGTTCTGCGACCGGGACTTATTCAACTTGAACGACCAACCGCCACGCGCTAGCGGCTGATTTGCGTGGACTTGGCTAGGAAATCATTCCTCGGCGGCGGGAACGACGAGGTGCGTCTGCGTCGCTTCGACGGGTTTCAGATGCGCGTCCATCCATCCATAGATCAATTGCCGCGATTCGTGAGCCACCGAATGCTTGCGGCCGTGAACGTAGAAGCCGAGGTTCTCCGGCACCCCATTGAGTTCGTAGACATCCATGATTTTCATCAGCATCAACAGTCGCTGTTTCTGCGTTGGAGTATGGCCGTCGTTCAAACCGGAGACGTCCAGAAACGCCCGCGGAGCGATCAAGGCGATGATCTCGTGGAAGTCGATCGGCGGCAACTCCCCTTTCAGCAGCCCCTCGCGAATCGGCTTGAAATAGATGTACCAACGGTTGCGTCCCCAGCCTTCGACGTTGGGATTGTGCCGAAAGAAAGACGCTCCACAATTGCACGCAGAGGCTTGAATGCGATCGTCATAAGCAGCCAGAAAAAAGGTGCCGTGGCCTCCCAACGAATGCCCAAGCGCTCCGATCCGCTGGGCATCGACCTGCGGTAGACTCTGCAAAACGTCGATGGCAATCGAGTGCTCGTACGTGAATTTCCCGACCGCCGTCCACTGGGGATGCTTCTCGTAAAAAGCGGCGGTGTCGTAAGCTCCCGCGGCCGGCGTCCGCTCGCCCGACACGAAGTGCTCCGGCGCGATCACGACATACCCGCGACGGCACAGATGATCGAGATAGGCTTTGTCAGGGTTGTCGATCAGCCCCGCCGCCCGCTTGCTGCCGTGCTGGTACGTACCGTGCAGCGCTACGATCGCGGGAGCCTTTCCGTCGAACTCCAGCGGCGTTCCCAGATAGGCGTGGGCTCGCTCGTCCGCTTCGACGGCATAACTGATCCACTGCCGGCGGTACAAACCGTCGACGACCACATCTTCGTGAACGATCAGATCCAGCGGCGGCTTTTCCGGTTTGTGCTTGTCGCCCAACAGATCCAGATACCGCTGCTTCAGGACCTCGCGACGCGCGATCCAGTCCTCTTTCGTCGCGATCCCCTCGGTCAGATCGTCCCAAGACGAACGGATCTCGGGAACCTCCATCAGCTCGGGCTGCACCCGATTCTGAGCGTCTGCAAACGCTGGGACCAACAGAATCGCCAGCAACATCGGAACGGATTTCATCATCGGATTGCCTTTTGTTTTTAGGAGCGTTTCGACGTCGATTGGGCTTGATGATCCAACATCGTCGCGACCAACGAGGTCCATCCGGTTTGATGACTCGCTCCCAGACCGCGACCGTTGTCGCCATGAAAGTACTCGTAGAACAGGACCAGATCGTTCCATGCGGGATCCTCGGCATATCGCGCTTCGCCGCCGTGGATCGGGCGATGCCCCTCGTCGTCGGCTTTGAACAGCGTCGTCAACCGTCGCTCCAACTCTTCGGCGATCTCAAGCAACGTCATCAGTTGCCCCGAACCGGTCGGGCATTCCAGTTGAACGGTATCGCCGCAGAACTGGTAATAGGTCCGCAGCGATTCGATGATCAAGAAGTTCAACGGCATCCAGACCGGCCCGCGCCAGTTGCTGTTGCCGCCAAACATCCACGAATCGCTCTCGCCAGGAACGTATTGCACCTCGTTGCGGACGCCGTGCAATTCGAACACAAACGGATCTTCGCGGTGAGCCGCCGAGAGCGAACGGATTCCGTACGGCGACAGGAACTCCGATTCGTCCAACATGATCGACAGCAACCGCCGCAAGCGAGCCTCCGACGGAATCGCCAGCAATCGATGGCAGGGCTGTTGGCTGTTGGGATCCTTCCGTTCCGCATACGTCATCCGATCGCGGAGATCCGGCTTGGAATCCAAGAACCACTTCATCCGCTTGTTAAATCCGGGCAAGCGGTTGATCACCTCTTCATCCAAAATCACACCGGTCAACAGTGGGATCAGCCCCACGATCGAACGGATCCGCATCGGCGTGCCGTGATCTTTGATGTACAGATGGTCGTAATAGAAGCCGTCCGCCTCGTCCCACAGACCGTCGCCATCGATCGAGTTCATCGCTTCAGCGATCGCCACGTAGTGCTCCAGGAACTTGCTGGCCATGTCGCCGTAAGCGGGATTATTGTCGGCCAGTTCCAACGCCATACGCAGCATCGTGCCGCAATAAAACGCCATCCACCCGGTCCCGTCCGCCTGCTCCATGTAGCCGCCATCGGGCAGCGGTTTGCTGCGGTCGAAGACTCCGATGTTATCCAAGCCCAAGAAGCCGCCGGAGAAGACGTTCCGCCCGCGAGGGTCTTTGCGATTGACCCACCAAGTGAAATTCAACAGCAGCTTTTGAAAGGTCCGCGCTAAAAACAGCCGATCGCGCTCGCCGGGTTCTCCAGTCGACTCATAGACACTCCAACAAGCCCAAGCGTGGACCGGCGGATTGACGTCGGAGAAGGTCCATTCGTACGCGGGGATCTGGCCATTGGGGTGCATGTACCATTCCCGCAAGAACAGGATCAGCTGCTCTTTGGCGAAATGCGGATCCAACCGCGCCATCGGGATCATGTGGAATGCACTGTCCCAAGCCGCGAACCACGGATACTCCCACTTGTCGGGCATGCTCAACACGTCGCGGTTGAACAGATGCCGCCAGTCTTTGTTGCGAATGTTCTGACGCGACGCGGGAGCAGGCGGTCCGTTGGGATCGCCGTTGAGCCAGGTGTCGACGACAAAGTGATAGAACTGCTTCGTCCACAGCAGCCCGGCGTACGCCTGCCGCGAGATGTTCCGCTCTTCGGGGCTCAGCGATTTTGCAATCACGTTGTCGTAATAGCTGTCCGCCTCCGACGCCCGTTCTTCAAAGCTGGCGTCAAACGCATCGCCAAACCAATCGCCGCTAGGAATGTCTTGGTTCCCCGCCAGCCGAAACTGCAACTGAACCTGCTCGCCCGGCTTCATCCGCAGCAGATAATAGGGAGCCGCTTTGGTCCCATGCTGCTTGGGGTTCACCGCTTTGGTATCCCCTTCGATCACGTATTGGTGAAACGCATCCTTATAGTATTCGCTCTCGCAGGGCAGGTCGGGGTGCCGGTCGGAGTTGGTTTCGTTGTCGGTAAACAGCCATGTTGGTTCCTCGCCTTGAGGCCCCGTGTCGGCGGCAAACTGGAACGCACCAAGCGTCTCGTGTCGCGAGACGATTCGCCCGTCATCGTTCAACGACAGATGAGGCCGCGCGGTGCAGCCTTCGTGAGTGCAGTGCCAGGTCCACGTGTTGCGGAACCACAACTGAGGCACGACGTGCAAGACGGCGGCGTCGGGTCCGCGATTGGTGATCAGCACACGGATCAGGATGTCGTCCGGAGCCTGTTTGGCGTAACGAACATCGACATCGAAGTAGCGATCTTCGTCGAAGACTCCCGTGTCGGTCAGTTCGTATTCCAGCTCGTTGCGGCTGCGACTTTGATTGACCGCCGCCAGGTCTTCGTACGGGTAGCGAGCCTGCGGATATTTGTACAAGCCTCGCATGTACGAATGGGTCGGCGTGCTGTCCAGGTAATAATAACATTCCTTGACATCTTCGCCGTGGTTCCCCTCGGGGCCGGTCAGCCCAAACAGCCGCTCTTTGAGAATCGGATCCCGGCCGTTCCATAACCCCAGAGCAAAGCAGAGTCGACCCTGGCGATCGGTGATCCCCATCAATCCGTCTTCGCCCCAACGATAGGCGCGGCTGCGGGCGTGGTCGTGCGGAAAGTATTGCCAGCTGTCGCCGCTTTCCGAATAGTCCTCGCGAACCGTCCCCCACTGACGCTCCGAAAGGTAAGGCCCCCAACGCTGCCAGTTTCCCGTCCGCTCGTTGCTGGCTAACAAACGCTGTTCTTCGGCCGTGATCGACTTTTTCATGCATTCCCATCCTGTGAATCCGACGCATTTTCGACGGTGATTAAATCTTCCAATGATCCATCGCTTGGATCGAACCGGCCGCAATAGAAGTCGGCAGCCAAGTGTTTCCCGCAGAACGTATAGGCCTTATGTTCGCTGAGCGACCGGAACACGATCCATTGCTCCGATCCAAACTGAACGCGCGACGCGACCGCTTCGTTCGCCTGGGCGATCACCAACCGCGACGCCACCGTCAGATTCCGCCACGTCCGCGGGCGATCGAAACGACGGCGTTCTAGATCGATCCAGACCGGAACGTACAGCCGCTTTTCGCCGCGGCCGCTGACCGTCAAGCGCCCCTCGGCGACCTCCATCTTCCCCGGGCTGCGACCGACTCGCCATTCCGACAATCCGATCGGCAGGACCATCGCCCGCGGCTTGTTATCGTGCAGCACCACCTCGCGAGTTTCCGCGTCGGCAGCCGCCTGCATCGTCGCCGCCACCGGGACGCTGGAACGGTAGAAGATCTCGCCGTCATCGGGAGACAGCACGGTATCGGCCAACAGCACCGCCCCATCCTCGCGGATGACCATCAATTGTCGCTGCAGCGTCACGCCATGCGTCCAACACTGCTCCATCTCGATGTAGTGGACGTCGTCGTCGCTGTGCCAACAGACCTCTTCCCAATCGCCGCGCGGTTGGCAATCCTGGCCATCGATTTGAATCGTCGCTTCCCAAGCCCCTTCCAAAATCATCCGCTTGCCGGCGGACAGTTCGATCCGCGGCGCGGGCTGCGAATGAAAATCGGCCACGACCCAACCGTGATGCCGGAACCACGAAGGACGCATCGAAACCAAGCCGGCCGAATCGCAATACATCCCACTCTCGGGCAGTTCGATTTCGGTTGTCAGTTTATTCTTCAAAGCCTTGTCGGCGGTGCGGCAAGCGAAATCGTAAGCCATCCGCAGCCCCGGATCCTTTAACAATCGCGTCGCCGTGCCCAACAGATCGCTCGACAGCTTGGGCTCCATCGGCTGCAAACACAACGAACCGTTCCAGCGGACCAGATGCGACTGCCACGCCGCCATCTCATTCAATTCGCCCAGCTGCTCGTTGGTCGGTTTGTGCTTAAATCCGACGCGGGCGATCTGCAGCGATCGCAGCGCCGACGCCAACGCTTTCGGCAACCGCTGGGCTCCGTCCGACAACAGCTCCTGCAAGCGATCGTCTTCGCATTCCAAGTACTCGCAATAAACGCCCCAGCTCGACTCGGCTAAACGAACCGAGGTCTGAAAGTTCTTCAGCCCCCAAGCCAATACCAACCCCAGTTCAGCCGCCAAGATCACTCGACGCGAACTTTCGACTGGCAGGTCGGTGAGTGCCGCTTGCCGAGCCGACTTTAAAACGCCCAACACCTCCCACCACTGCGCCTCGCCCAACGTGTCGGCTAACAATGGCAGCACGTAGCCCCAGGTCAACAGATCCGATTCGGTTGGCGCGCTGCCGGAGAGCGCCGCCGCTGCGGCTGACCAATCGAACTCGGAAGGCTTCGCGTCGGCAGCCTCTTCTTTTGTGCGAGCCGCAGCGATCAGGGCAGTGGCGGCATCCGCCAATGCAGTGTCGACGTCGGCGTTGCCAGCGAATAGCGGCAGGTCGGAAAACATCTCCCAAACCGGATCGGCCTTCAATTTGCGACGGCTGGTCTGCCGCCGGGTCAACTGGACGATCAATTCACCCCAAGCGTTTTCGCTGTCCATCAGATAGTCCTCGCTCGCATCGATTTGGGGTGATTCAGTTCGTTGTGTCAATGTTGTAGTCGTCATGGTGGATACGATGCTAAGATACTTGCTGCCGACCTGTGGAGCCAATTTGCCCTACGGCCGGGGACTGTCGATGCCTATTCTTTCTGATCCAACCTGCGATGCAATGCCTGTTGGGGCGAAGATCGTTGTTCGCTGCGATTCTTCATCGCCATCGACATTTGCATTTTGCTCACCCACGCGAGAAGGATATCCGATGCTTGCCAACCTAATTCAACTGCGACACGGCAACCAAAAGAGCGCTGTGTGGGTCCCTCGCTCGTTGGCCTGTCTGTTGTTGACGCTCGTGAGCCTCGGATCCGCGACGGCTCAGCCCGCCGACACCAGCAAACCGATCGCCGACCTGCCAGCCAGCGAAGATCCCGACCGACCGCAACGGCCGCCGACGCCAGAGGAGAGCGAGAGTCCAACGATCAAAGGAGTGATCGCCGCTTTTGACGCCCCTAAAGGTGCAACGCGGTTGGCTCCCGACGCCCGACTGTGGATCGACAAACCAAATCGCCGGGTGATCGTCGACGGATACGTCGCCGTGCAGGAGGGGTTGTTGGAGATGTTCGCCTGTCCGGCGGGGACCAAAGAACACGAATCGGCAGTCGCCGTGCTGGCGCGCAGCCAATATGTCCACGCGGCGTTGTTGGCCGTGGGAGCGACCCCCGGCCGGCCGGTTCAGTTCCAACCCAAGTTCTCGCCCCCCACCGGCGATCGGATCGCGATCTGGGTGCTGTGGCGCGACAAGGAGGGCAAACGCCATCGAGCCAAGGCGCAAGAATGGATCTGCAAGACCGGAACCAAAGAGCAGTTGAACACCGATTTCGTCTTTGCGGGCAGCCAATGGTGGACCGACCCTCGCAGCGGACGCGACTTTTATTCAGCCGACGACGGCGACCTCATTTGCGTTTCGAACTTCGCTTCGGCAACGCTGGACGTTCCGATCGAGAGCAGCAAAGACGCGGAGTACTTGGAATTCAGCGCGTGCACCGAAAACATGCCACCGCGTGGGACGCCGATCCGAATGGTGATGATCCCCGTCTCACCGGCCTTGAACGCAAAACCAGCGGACAAAGATAACGCGGCCGATGCGAAGCCGGCGGACAAACCGGCGGCCGATGCGAAACTCGATGCCGATCTGGACAGTCTGGGCCCCAAAGATTCGCCCGCCACGCAACCCACAACTCCCGACGCCGGGAGCGATTCTTAATGGATGACCTCTCCTCCGAATCGGTGAACCTGCAACCCTGGCTGTTGCTCTCCGATGCCGGTCCGGCCTGCTGGCAGATGCAGGACGATCGGATCGCACTGGCGATGTTCACCGACCAAGCCAAAGCCCAACAATACGCAACCGATGCTCAACTGCAGAACTCACAATGTCTGCAACCGAGCCCAATCGATCTGGTTCGCACGATGGCGATGTGTGTCGAAGGGGCGATCGAAGTCGCTGTCTTGGATCCCGACCAGAACTCCGCTCGCCGCGTCTTCGATCTCCCCGTGATCCTTAAGAAGGTTCGCGACGATCTCCGCGCGGGCAAACCAATGACGTGGTGAACGAACTATTCTATCTACACAAGCTGCTGCCGGGGCGGCGGACGATTAACACAACAAAAGCATTCACAGAGGCAGGACGATGTTCGAACGATTAAGTAATGGGTATGCACTGGCCAAACAGAGCCTGGGCGTACTGCAACGCGATAAGCAACTGATCATCTTCCCGCTGCTCAGCGGAATCAGCTGCACCCTGGTGATGATCTCTTTCGCCATCCCCTTGGTGATGACCGGCGCGGTGGAAAACGCCATCGAACAGGGACAGGAAGCGGGCGACCCGATGCAGAACCCGCTCTACCTGGCGGTTCTGTTTGCCTTCTACTTCGTCAACTACTTCGTGATCGTCTTCTTCAACTCCGCCTTGATCGCATGCGCGGTGAAAAGCTTCTACGGCGAGCGACCGACGCTATCGGACGGCATCTCCGCCGCGATGTCTCGACTGCCCCAGATCGCCGGTTGGGCATTGCTTAGCGCCACCGTCGGCGTGATCTTGCGAGTGATCGAGAGTCGCAGCGAGAAGGTCGGCGCGATCGTTTCGGGATTGTTGGGGATGGCCTGGGCGGCGGCCAGCTTCTTTGTTGTCCCGGTACTGGTGATCGAGAAAGCCGGCCCGTTCGAAGCCCTCAAACGATCGGCAACGATCCTGAAAAGCACCTGGGGAGAATCGCTGGGTGCCAAGGGAGGAATCGGATTTTTCGGCTTCCTCGCCTCGCTCCCTTGCATCGCCTTGATCGTTGGCGGCGGCTTCCTAACAGCTTCGATCGGAGCAGCTGGAATCGCTGTGATCGTCTTGGGAGTGATCGGATTGCTGCTGGTTTCGCTGATCTCCAGCGCGATGTCGGCGATCGTGCAAGCCGCTATCTATATGTATGGCTCCAGCGGCGACGCCCCCGGCGGCTTCGAAGCCAACAACCTCCGCGGCGTCTTCGCAAAAGCCTAAGCCCTTCGCACCCAACGCGTTACGCCCCAATCGTTTAACCGCGTGCCCAACGGGCCGCGCGTCCAATCTCAGCAAACGCACTCGGCCTCGTCGTGGACGAGGCTACGAGTCCTTCACCCAATCCCTAAAGCTCGAAGGGACTCGTGACCTCGTCCACTACGATAGATGCGTGCGTGGGACGTTGCCGCCGCCGTTAAACGAGATTGCTAGCGTTAAACCGGCTGGCGGAAAACCACCGAAATCGCTGGAAAGACTTGATATCTGCAATTCGATGGCGGATAATCACTCTTCCGACTGCCATTAAATGCCCTCCTTCAGCGGTCTCCTGCCCCTCGCCCCACCTTGAATGCAGTAGACCGCGTCACCTCGATTTGGATTTCGAGTCATGCGTGCGACGTGCTGTCTGATTGCGTTGTTGTCACTTCCCCTCGTTGGGACTCTTTACGCGGCGAGTCCAGCCACGTCGGAGCCGACCTCCGCTGCGGTGGAACCGCCGGGCATGGGAGCTCCAGGAAAATTGCTATCGATCGAGATCGTCACCGGACGCGAGGTCGATGGCATCATCACCCTCCGCGGCCGCGACATCGCACAGCAATGCGTTGTGCTGGGTCACTACGAATCGGGACAGATCCGCGACGTGACGCGTGATGTCCAGTGGCAACCGCAACCGTCCGGAATCGTCGACGTTTCGGAAACCGGATACATCAGCACGCTAGCCGAAGGAGACTGCACCGTCACCGCGGCGATTTTGGGAGCCGACGACGCGACGCAGCAGACAGCGAAGATCGCCGTCCGCGTGGAGAACTTGGTCAACGACGTCCCGATCAACTTCCCCGATCAGATCACGCCGATCTTCACCAAATTCGGCTGCAACGGCGGCGGATGCCACGGCAAAAGCGGCGGCCAAAACGGCTTCCGCATGTCGCTGCTGGGATTTGAACCGCAGGAAGATTACGAATGGCTAGTCGCCGAAGGACGCAACCGCCGCGTCTTCCCGACCTCTCCCGATCACAGCCTGTTGCTGCAGAAAGCATCGGGCGTCGTCCCTCACGGCGGCGGATCGCTGGTCGCAACCGACAGCCCTTCCTACCGCGTGATGCGTCGCTGGATCGCTCAAGGCATGCCCTACGGAAGCCCCGACGATCCCGTGGTTGTCGGAATCGATGTGCTGCCGTTGCAAATGACGATGCAGCGTGGCAGCGCTCAACAAATAACCGTTGTCGCCCGCTACAGCGATGGCTCGACACAGGATGTCACGCGAACCACCGCCTTCGAATCGAACGACACGTCGATGGCGGAAGTCGACGATGCGGGGCTCGTATCGGTCGACAAACTGAGTGGTTCGGTTGCGGTGATGGCTCGCTACCAAGGTCACGTTGGCGTGTTCCGCGCATCGATCCCACTGGGGCTGGAAGTGCCAGCGCCGGAATCGCTCAGCAATCCGATCGATGGTTGGGTTTTCGAAAACTTGCAGGAACTGGGGCTGCCTCCATCGCAAACGTGTGACGACACGACGTTCCTACGCCGCGCGACGATCGATATCGTCGGTCGCTTGCCGTCGATCGAAGAGACGCGTGCGTTCATCGACGACACCGATCCAGAGCGTCGCGAAAAACTGATCGATCGCCTGCTGGCCTCCCCCGATTACGCATCGCACTTCGCGACCAAGTGGTCGGCGATTTTGCGGAACAAACGAAACGCAGCGACCGACCGCGAGTCGACGTTTGCCTTCTACCGTTGGTTGCACGAAGCGTTCGACAACAACGTCCCCTACGACCAATGGGTCCGCGGCCTGCTGACCGCATCGGGCTCTCCCGACCGAAACGCCGCTGTCGGCTGGTACCGTGAGGTCAAAGACCCCGAATCGCTTACCGAAGATACGGCCCAGTTGTTCATGGGGCTGCGACTGCAGTGCGCCCGCTGCCACCACCATCCGTTTGAAGTCTGGAGCCAGCAAGATTATTACGGCCTAACCGCCTTCTTCTCGCGCGTCGGTCGCAAGACGGGCGACACGCCGGGTGAGCTGTTGGTCGTGCATCGTCCCGGCAACGCGACGGCGACCAATCCGAAAAACAAGCAAGCCGTTCCGCCGACCAGCCTTGGCAACGAACCGCTAACCGTCGACGCCTGGGACGATCCGCGGACCGATCTGGCCGATTGGTTGACCAATCCCGACAACCCCTTCTTCGCCCGCGCGATCGTCAATCGCTACTGGAAGCATTACTTCGGCCGCGGCTTGGTCGATCCCGAAGATGACATGCGAGTCACCAACCCGGCCAGCAACCCAAAACTGCTGGATGGCCTGGCGCAGTGGTTCGTCGATTCGGGCTACGATCTGAAGGCGCTCACGCACCTGATCTGCACCTCCCAAACCTACCAACGCTCCAGCGAACCCAACGACTGGAACGCCGACGACAAGCTGAACTTCTCGCGTTTCTACCCACGTCGCTTGGCCGCCGAAACTTTGCTTTCGGCGATCGACACGGTGACCGAGGTCCCGACGCAGTTCGCCGGCATGCCCGCGGGAACCAGCCCTTACGAGCTGCCCGACAACGGCTTCAACTCCTACTTCCTATCGGTCTTTGGCCGCCCCGCTGGAAGCAGTGCCTGCGAATGCGAACGGAGCGGCGAATCGAATCTGGCCCAGTGCTTGCACTTGATCAACAGTAAAGAAGTGCAGTCCAAGCTGACGGGGGCCGGTGGTCGCATCGCCCGGCTGGCGGCTGAGAAATCGGCCGACGACGCCCTTGTCGAAGAACTCTACCTGGCCGCGTTGTCGCGTAAGCCGATTGAAACCGAAGCGAAAGCGGCGACCGATTACCTGGCCAGCAAACCCGACCGCCGACTTGCGATCGAAGATCTGGTCTGGGCGATCATCAACACCAAAGAGTTTTTGTTCAACCACTGATCGCTCTCCGCGACGCGGGCGACTGCAAAACGTTGCGGTCGCCCGCCCGATGGGTTCCCGCCCAACCATTGATCGCGACGGTACTAAGAAGGTCGTATTGCTTTTTTCGTTTAACCGCGTGCCCATCGGGCCGCGCGGCCCTGAAAAACGCGGGGCGATGCCCACGCGGTTAAACTAGAAAATTACCTACTTGCTGCTTACCGACACCTGCAGTTCCCTCCCTCCCAAGATCGCAAACGCTCCGGCAAGGCCATCCCACCATGCGAACTCTCCTAACCCTTGCGCTGTTGCTGACCACGGCGGGCTTGTCGACACAGGTCTCCGCCCAATACCCAATCGGGCATCTGCGAGCGATTCAGCCGCCAGTTATTCAAGTCGACCAACCGACCAAAGTCCGCTTGGTCGGCAGCGATCTTGTCGATATCGATCGTCTGTGGTTCTCCGATCCGGCGATCACCGCGGCACTGCAAACCCGCCCGGGCAAGGCCTTTGCGGCGGAAGCGACCGAGCCCGATTACGGTCACTTTGAAGTCACCGCCAAAGCGAAGCCGGGCGTTTACGAAATCCGCGCCGACGGCTTTCACGGCAGCAGCAATCCGCTGCGGTTGATCGTCACCGACCTACCCGTCGTGACGATGCCAGCCGACACCAGCACTCTGGAAAAAGCGGCCGTCGCGACGCTGCCATGCTGGGTTACCGGAACGGTTCGCGCCAGCGGATTCGCTTACATCGCGTTCCAACTCGATTCCAAAGACCCGATCGTGATCGAAGCCGCTGCTGGCAGCATCGACTCCGCGTCGGAACTGGAGATCGAAGTCCTCGACGAATCGGGACGGCGGCTTGTCCGAGCGGCAACCGACCCGACTCGCGAAGATCCTGTCGTGCTGTTCACCCCGCCGGCTCCGGGCAAATACTACCTGGCCATCGCCGACCATCTGTTTGCCGGCGGCGACAACGCCTTCTTTGCGATCAAACTGCATCGCGGCCCGGTCGTCCGCTGGGTCCAACCGATCGCGGCCAAAGCGAACACCGAAACAACGATCACGCTGACAGGGCTGGGGCTCGAAGAACCGACGGGCAAGATTGGCCCATGGCAGACGTCGCAGCGGACGATCACCGCTCCTGAATCGGCAGCCGCGACTCCGCCCGTCGGTCGACCAACCACCGCAACGATGGATCGATTCCTCGACGACACGCTGCGAGTCGACGGGCACAGCATCGCGCTGACCGATGTCGATGTGAACGTCGAACAGGAACCAAACGATTCGCATCCGCAAGCGATGCCGATCGCGATCGACAGCGAAGTCTCGGGGATCTTTGCTGCGGGACGCGATGCCGATTGGTATCGCTTCGACGCGAAGAAGGCCCAAACGGTGAAGGTCGACCTGTTCGCCAGTCGGCTTGGGCAGACCTGCGATCCGGTGCTGGGCATCTTCCGCGTCGACACCGCCGCAGACGGCAAGCAGAACGCGGTGCAGGTCCAGTTTTTCGATGACCATCCGGCCCGCGACAAAGAGCGAACCAATCCGTATCATCGCTCCAGCGTCGATCCTTCGGGAGCGTTTAAGGCCGATCGCGATGGTCCGTTTTACATTCGCGTGGGCGACCAATTCAGTGCGGCCAACGACGGCCCACCGATCCAATATCGCTTGACGCTGCGGACGCCGCGGCCCCGGTTCCGCGCCTACGCGCTGGTCAAACAACTGCGGATCGACAACGCCAATCACTACCCTTCGAATTCCTTAGCCGTTCGCAAGGGAGAAACGATTCCGTTGGTTGTCGAAGTCGATCGCGAAGATTTCGCGGGCGAGATCCAAGTCGCAGCCGCTGGACTTCCCGACGGCATCATCGTCCGGCCATCGATCATCTCCGCTGGCGAAAACGCGACGACGCTGCTGTTGTCGGCTGCCGAACAAGCTGCGTTTGATGCGACGCCGATCACCGTCACGGCGACCGCCACGATGGGAGACAAGGAATTTCAAACGACAGCGATCCCGGTCGTCTGCGTTGGTCCAAGCGCCAACGTCACGACAACCGCAGCCGCGGCGCGGACGACATCGACGCTGATGCTTTCCCTGGCGGGCGATTCGTCTCACGCATCGATCGACCTGACGCATCCCGAAGCGACGCCGCAGGTGAAGCCGGAAGAGACGCACACGGTGAAGTGCAACGTCACGCGGCGGATGGACTTTAAGTCGCCGCTGAAGTTCAAAGCGATCGGACTGGCCGCGAATTGGAAGGTTCCCGAAATCACGATCGATGAAAAAACAGCGACCGCCGATTATGCGATCCCCGTTCCCAAAGATGCCAAGCCGGGCGTTTACGATTTCTATTTGCAATCCAACGCCGCGGTCAGCGTGATCCCCAACCAACCAGCTCATGCCCGAGCTGTCGCGTACCGCAAGCACCTCGACTCTGTCGAACAGGCGACCAAAACGGAGCGCACCGCGGAGCAGGATCCCGAAAAGCAGAAGGCGCTCGATGCGAAGCTGGCGCAGATCACCGCTGCCAAAGCGGCTGCGGACAAAGAGATCGCCGCCTTGGCAAAACCTGCGGGGCGCAAAACACTGGTACAATCGCAACCGTATCGAATCGAAGTCGTTGCGAAGTAGGAGGGCAATCAGAGGTGATTGCGGCGCAGCGTGCTGTCACCACCGGAGATTCCACGTGACCAGAACTCGCCCGTTTGCAAGCCTCCCATTTTCGATCGCCTTGCTTTTGCTGGCCGCCCTCGCATCGCCAGCCATTGCCCAGCCGACCGCGGCGTGGCGATTCACCCCCGCCGATTTCAGCTACTCCCCGGGGCCTGCCGACAATCCGCTGAAAGGCTTGGTTCCCTATCAGGATCCGCCGGCGGATCGGTTTCCGTACAGCATGGAGTTCAACTATCTGCCGCTTGCCAAGCTGGTGACCGGGCCAGGGCAATACGATTGGCAACCGATGGATGCGATGCTCGAAGACATCGCGTCGCGCGGCCGGCAGACCGTGGTCCGCGTCTTCTTGGAATACCCGGGCAGGAAAAACCTGATCCCACAATTTCTGATCGACGGCGGATTGAAGGTTCATTATTACATGAACACCAACACCGCGCCGCACCCACCGGCCGCGATCGAGACTCCCGATTACGAAGATCCCAACCTGCGGAAAACGATGACCGATTTCATCGCCGCCTGGGGCGCACGCTACGACGGCGATCCTCGACTGGCGTACATCACCGCGGGGCTGTTGGGGACGTGGGGCGAATGGCACACCTATCCGAAGACCGAACTGTGGGCCAGCAAGCAGGTGCAGCGTGAGATCTTGGATGCGTATGTCGCCGCGTTCCCAAAGACGCCGGTTCTGCTGCGTTATCCCGCCGGCCCCAACGACGAACTCTACTACGACAGCACCACCTACCCCTTCGGATACCACGACGACTCGTTTGCTCATTCGACACTCCCCACCGGGCGGAAGCAGGACGACTGGTACTTCTGGCCCAAGATGCTGCACGCTGGTTTGTCGCAGCGTTGGCAGACCGCGCCGATCGGAGGCGAGATTCGGCCGGAGGTCTGGGGCTGCTGTTTCGACAAAGAACCTTGCACCGCCGCGTCGCAGAGCTTCGATGAGTGCCGCGACGTAACGCACGCGACTTGGATGATGGACACGGGATTGAGTCGCAAGAAAGCCGATGCGGATCGTTATCGGCGGGCGATCGAGGCGGTTCAGAAAATGGGCTACGACCTGCAAGTTGTCGCTGCGGCGGCGAAGCGTCAGCCCGACGGATCGGTCAAGGTTCAAGTGACGGTCGAAAACCGCGGGATCGCTCCGTTTTATCACCACGGCTGGACCGCTCGGTTACAGATCGCCAGCGATCAAAAGTTGATTGGGGAACTGGCGACCGATTGGTCGCCGCGGATGATCCAACCGGGAGAGCGGAAGACGTTCGAACATACGCTCGACCCGACAGAGCTCCCCGCCGGCAAACATCAACTGCAGCTGCAGATCCCCAACCCGATGCCCTCAGGCAAACCACTCCGCTTCGCCAACCAAGCCGTCGATCCCCGCAGCGGAACGCTGACGCTCGGCACCTTCGCGGTTGCTCGCTGATCCGCAGGACGTTCGACCTTATTTTGTTAACTTACAGGGGAAGGTTGGCAGAATGATGGGGGCAGAATGATATGTATTCGACGCCGCGCATTCCGCCCCAACCATTCCGCCAACCTTTGGCAATGAGGTCGCTTTGGAACTCGATCAGCTACGCAATTTCTTGAGGGTCGCCGAGTTTGGCAACTTCACTCGCGCTGCCGAAGCGATCGGACTCTCCCAACCGGCGCTCAGTCGTTCGATCGCGCGGCTCGAAGAGGAACTGGGGCAGCCGGTTTTTGAGCGTCAACCGCGGCTGATCGCGCTGACCGACGCGGGGCACATCCTGCACGATAGGGCTCGCCAGATCTTAGCGCTGGTCGACGACGTCCATCGTGAGATCACCGACGATGGCGAGACCGGCACGATCCGGCTGGCAGGCATTCCGACGATCGTCCCCTATTTCCTGCCGCCGCTGCTGCGCGAATTCGGCCAAGCTTGTCCGGCGGCGACGGTTCGCGTGCAGGAGGATACGACCGAGGTCCTGCTGAAACAGCTGGCCGATGGTGAGACCGACCTCGCGATCCTCGCTCGACCATTGGACGCGAAGCATCTGGATTTCGAAGACCTGTTCGAAGAGGAACTGCTGCTGGTGATGTCGCCACAGCATCCGCTGCGCGACAAACCTCAGATCCACTTGGCCGATCTCGATGCGATGCCGTTTGTGCTGTTGGGCGAAGCGCACTGCCTGACGCGAAACATCGTACAATTCTGCCAGCAGAAGTCGTTGCAACCGGTCTCGGTCGAACGGACCAGCCAACTGGCATCGGTCCAGGAACTGGTGACGCTGGGACACGGGATCAGTTTGATCCCCGCGATGGCTCGGGCGTTGGACGCTTCGGATCGGCGGATCTACCGATCGCTCGCCGGCAACCAACCAACGCGACAGATCGTGATGGCCTGGAATCCGTACCGATTCCAGAGCAAGCTAGTGCTCCGCTTCCAAGAGTGCCTGCGGTCGTTCGTGCAGAACCATCCGCCAAAGGCACCGGGGCACGAGAGTTAGCAGTCCCCAATACCAGCACGAAGCGCAAGCGAGTGGATTTTCCTGTCACTCGCTTGCGCTTCGTGCTCGTATTGCCAGGGAGGGTGAGAAACCTGGCTCAGGCAAACAAAAAAAGTGCACTCGCCGATCGACGAATACACTCATGATGAGATTTAGAGATGTTATAAGTGGACCTGCTGCCAAAGCCATCTCCGAGCTTTCGATCTCCCAAGGTTATGGAAAACCACTCAGCTGCTGTCCGGAAAGAATATTAACGACCGTCCGAACCTTTGTCTACTTCAACACGTAGTCATTGAGCACTTTTTCAAAAGCGTTGATTTTGTGCGGTTTCCGGGCGTGATTTGCCCGCTGGATTGATCGCCATTGAAGCGTAAAATCCGGATTCAATGGGACCGCAGGCAACTTAAGGTTTCCCGCAAGGGATTTGCGCTGAGCGAAAAATAGTTGCAATTTTTCCGCCCGACACTTCCACTGGCCCTACAAATCGTCCAGCCGAGGCCGCTGCCGGACGCGAATCGCCTCGCTAGCAAACCTCGACCGACGCTTCGATTTTAAGACGCTAGGGCGCGGCTGACGTCGGTTCGATAGGCGACCAGTGCGGGGACAAAGCCGGCGATTGCGGCGAGTCCCAGGACCAGCGGCAGGACGTACAGTTCTGCCGATGTGGTGCTGAAGAAGTTGACGGGGACGCCGGTTCGATCTTCGATCGTGCCGCTAGCCAGAGCGATCGCGCCGTGCGCGGCGATCCAGCCCAACAGCCCGCCCAAGACGGCGATCATGCCGCTCTCCAACAGGATGATCCACATCACGGTGCCTCGCCGAGCTCCCAGCGCCCGCATCACCGCGATGTCGCGGCGGCGGTCGTTCATCGAGTTGTAGATGCTGACAAGGATCCCGACGCCGGCGACGATGCAGGTGATCGCGGTGATCAGCAGCAGCACGTAGCGGATCGGATCGACGAACTGTTCCATCAGTTTGGAAATCTCGCCGATCGGCGTCGCAGCTTGAGCTTGCAGGCCTTCGTTGATCACGTTTTGCAGCATCATCGCAAACATCGTCTGCGACGGACGCAGCAGGATCGCGGTGACTTCACGTTGGTCCAACGGCAGCGGAGTGTTGGGAACCGCTCCCTCTTCGCCGGCGACAACAACTTCCTCTTCGACTTCGGCTTCTTCCTCTTCGTCGCCATGTTCGCTCGGCTTGGCGTGGCCTTCCATCAAATAGAAGCCTTCCATGTTCACAAACGTCGCCCGGTCGTTGGGCGTGCCGGTCGGTTTCAGGACGCCAACGATCTTGAATCCGAGGTCGTGCCCCTTGCCATCGGGATCGCCGTGGGTTGGGTTGAACGTGTCGCCGACTTTGATGTTCATCGTCGAAGCGACTCGCGATCCAACAACCGCTTCGAAGAAGCCGTTCTCTTCGCTGTGCGTTTGGAAGTTCCGCCCCTCGCGAAATTCGTAAGGCTGGTCGACGTCGGGACCGTGCTTCAGATTATCCAGGAACGCAGGCGTTGTTCCGACGACGCGGTACTCGCCAAAGTAGTCGCCCAGGCAGACGGGAATCACGAGTCCGCCGGAGTCGCTGCCGGTGTAGAGCGAGAATTTGCCGGGGCGATCGGGTTCGTCCAAGTGACCGCCATAAGCCGCCAGTTGCCGCTCTCGCTCCTCCTGGCCAAAGAACTCCAAATAGTAGTCGTAAGGCAGGTTTTCGACGGGTTGACTGAGGTAATAAACCGTGTTCAGGGTCAGCTGCAGCGGGCTCCCCTTGGCCCCGACCACCAGGTTGTAGCCAACGGTTGCGTTGCGTTGGAAGGCGTCCGAAACGATGCCGTGAATCGACAGCACCAGCACGACCAAGCCGACTCCTAGAGCCAACGAGATCGTGGTCAGCAGGGTCGACAGTCCGCGTTGTTGGGCGTTTCGCCAGGCGATCTTAAAGAGGTTCATAGTGTTTGCAATTCCGTCGGTTCGATTGCGGGGTGACGCGGGATCGTCTTAGATGCTGGCGGTCGCCATGGCGCGATTGAGGTCTTCGAACTTTTCGATCCGATCGAACTGTTCCGCTACCTGCATGCTGTGCGTAACCAACAGCAGCGCCACCTGTTCCTCGCGGCAGGTGTCGCGGATCAGATCGATGATCGTTTGTTGATTCGCGGGATCGATGTTCGCTGTCGGTTCGTCGGCCAGCAACAACTTGGGACGTCCGGCCAGCGATCGCGCGATCGCAACGCGTTGCTGTTGACCAACCGATAACTGGCTGGGCTTGTAGTGCATCCGATCGGCCAGCCCGACGCGTTCCAACAGATGCCGAGCTCGGGCGATGTCGTGGCGTCCGCTGCCGAAAGTCATTCCCAGACGAACGTTCTCTAGCGCCGTAAACCCGCCCAGCAGGTTGAAGGTCTGGAAGACGTAACCGATCGCCCCGGCGCGGAACCGATCGCGGCCGGCTTCGCTGAGCCGCGCGATGTCGTAGCCATTAACGATCACCTTGCCACCGTCCGCTTTGGTGATCCCAGCGATCGTGTGCAGCAGCGTCGACTTGCCGCCGCCACTGCGGCCGATCAACACGACCTGTTCCCCCGCATCGATCGAAAGCTTGGGGATGTCCAGAACCGTCAGCGTTCCCCCGCCAGGCTGAGGGAACTGTTTCTTCACGTCAACAAGTTCAAGCATCGTAGGCTTTTCTTTGGGGGAGGGAGGGAGATGTGGCCGCGTTTGCAGCGTGGGCTCGAACCTGACAGTACGCATCGAAACGCGAAGTTGTTTGGTGGAGCTTCGGATTCGCTGGATTTTAGGCGTCTAACGCGATAGCAAACCGGCGGCAGGCGTTCTGCGTCGTCTGGTCTGCAAATTGCTGCACCGAAACGCCGCGGGCCTCAGCCAAACACTCCGCCGTGTGCTGAACATACCACGGTTCATTGGGGCGTTTGCTGCGGAAGGGATGCGGCGTCAGGTAGGGGGAATCGGTTTCGATAAGGATCCGATCGGCGGGGATCTTTGCGGCGACGTCGCGAAGATCCTGCGACTTCTTAAACGTCACCATCCCGGCGAAACTGATGTCCATCCCCAGGTCCAGGCACTTTTGCGCCAGTTCCCAGTCGCCGGTGAAGGAGTGCATGATGCCGTTGACCGGCCCCTGTTTGCCCGCGTCTTGCAGCACCTGCAAAACCTCGACTTCGCTGTTTCGCATGTGGACGATAAACGGCAGTCCGGTCTGCCGGGAGAGTTCGATGTGCTGCTCGAACAGCGTCTGTTGCAGCGGCAGCGGCGCGTTGTCGTCCCAGTAGCAATCGAGGCCCGTCTCGCCGATCGCTTTGACTCGCGGATGTTTGGCCAGTTCGACGATCTCGTCCCAATCGCCCGCATCGGGTTTGCCGACGTAGGTCGGTTGAATCCCGACGGCGGCGTAGACGTCGGGGTAGCGATCGGCTATCTCGATGCATTTGCGACTCGACGCCGCGGTGGTTCCCATCGCCAAGGTGCAGACGACACCGGCGTCGCGGGACCGCTGCATCAACGCGTCGCGATCGTCGTCGTAGCGCGGGTTATCGAGATGGGCGTGGGTGTCGAACAGTTTCACGATTGAATCAGACGGAAAAGAAGTAGCGGGTCAGGTGATAAAAGACGGGAGCGGCAAAGCAGACGTTGTCGATGCGGTCCAACAGCCCGGCGTGCCCTTGAACCAAGGTGCCGGTATCGGTCACGCCGCGGTCGCGTTTGATCGCACTTAAGGTCATCGTGCCAGCGGATGACATCATCGCCACGATCATCGACATCACCGCTGCTTCGTACCATTCAAACGGCGTCGCCCACCAGAGTGCCGCGCCGATCGCTCCGGTCGAAACGATGCTCCCCAACAGTCCCTCCCAGGTGCGGCTGGCGTTGATCTCTTTGGCGATCACATGGACGCCGGCGAATCGATTCCAGGCCTGTTGCAGCACGTCGGCGATCTGGGCGATCAGGATGAAGAAGAACAGCAAGCTAACGGGGCTGCCATCCCACTGGACCTTGCGGCTGCTGCTGAGGTTCAGGTCCAACATCGCCGGGGCGTAGCTGAGCGAATAGACGCAGATCAGTAGACCGACTTGGATCTTGGCGGTCCGTTCCAGGAACCGCTTCGAATCGCCAGCCAATGCGTTTCGCGCCGGGATGAACAGCGATCCGTAGACCGGGATCATGATGCTGTAGAGACCGTAATAGGCCGGGCCCAAGGCGATCAGCACATATTGCAGCGGCGTGAAGATAAAGAAGACCCAGAAGAGCGTTCGGTGATCGCCGCGCCGCGTCGGGGTCATCGTGACAAATTCGCGGAGCGCCCAGAACGAAACAAATCCGAACAACAACACCGTCACGCCGCGGATGAACTGGTCCATCAAGAAGGCGAAGACCAGGATCGCCGACATCATCAACCAGACGCGAACGCGATGGTTGAACCGCTGCAGCAGCGCCGGGTTCATCATCGAACTCTGCCGTCGTTCCAACAAACGGCCGGTCAACAGCAGGATCGCCAAGACGGCGACAACCACGCCCAGCAACCAGAAGGTCGATGTCGTCATCTGCGCCACGGCCAGCGGCAGCGACGAATTCAGCAGCGGCAACAATGCAGCATCACAGATCATGCAAATCGACTCTCACCACTGCCGGCTTCGACATGGCCGATCTCGGTGCACTCGCATCCGCCAGCCCGCACCAGTTCCATAATCTTGGCAGCGTAGAAATCGCTGACGACCAAAACCAGCCCCAATCCCATATTAAAGACTCGCTGCATCTCTTCATCGGCGACGTCTCCCAATCCCTGCAACCAAGGGAAGACCGGCGGCATCGGCCAGCTGTCGGGTTGGATCACCGTATCGACGGTCTTTGGCAAGATCCGCGAGAGGTTCTCGTGCAGCCCGCCGCCGGTGATGTGAGCGATCCCGTGGACGACATGTTTGACGCGGTAGTGCCCCAGCACGCGACGCAGCATCGACGAATAGATCCGTGTCGGTCGCAGCAATTCATCGGCGACCGATGCGCCGCCCAGTTCCGCGGGGCAGGCATCCAACGCGATCCCGGCATGCGAGATGATCTTGCGGACCAAGCTGTAGCCGTTGGAGTGGATGCCGTCGCTGGAGATGCCGATGATCTTGTCTCCCGGGACGATCGATTTGCCATCGACCAAATGTTTGCGATCGACGACGCCGACGGCAAACCCGGCTAGGTCGTAATCTTCGGCAGCGTACATGTCGGGCATGATCGCCGTCTCGCCACCCAACAGCGCACTGTCGGCTTGCAGGCAACCGTCGCTGATCCCTTTGACGACCTGTTCCAACCGATCGGCATCGTCGCGTCCCATCGCGATGTAATCGAGAAAGAAGAGCGGTTCGGCGCCGGTGCAGATCAGATCGTTGACGCACATCGCCACCAGATCGATTCCCACCGTATCGTGGCGGCCGGTCATCTGAGCGACTTTTAGTTTCGTGCCGACGCCATCGGTTCCGGCAACCAGAATCGGATCTTCGTAGTTGCGGGAGAAGAGCGGGCTGGAGAAGTCGAGCTTGAACAGCCCTGCGAATCCACCGTCGTTGGAAACCACGCGGGGGCTGAACGTTCGCCGGGCAAGGGAGGGCAACCGCTGCATCGCTTGAGCGTACAGATCGAGATCGACTCCGGAATCTTTGTAGGTTACTGGCATATCATTCGTCGATTGGTAGCTTCGGGCACGTCTGCCCAAACGCGGCGTTTTGCAGCGGAAAGGCGAAACCGCCCATCCTACTTGGAATTTGTGAGTGCCCCCAGAGAAAGCGGGATGCTGGGGGCCGCACCATTATGCCAAGATTTGCCCGCCGATAGCAGGCCCGGTCCCAATGCCACACCGCAAATAGCTGGAGTCGACGTTTTCGCTGGAGTCGAGGCTTCAGCCGACGAATTGCTGGAGTGGAGGCTTCAGCCGAACGGGGGTTGGAGTTGCCCGTATTTCGGCTGAAGCCTCGACTCCAGCGAATACGCAACTTAAAACAGGCGGTTGTAGCCGTTTAACGCGGCGACGCGGTAGGCTTCGGCCATCGTGGGGTAATTGAAGGTCGTGTCGACAAAATAGTCGATCGTGTTGTGTCCTTCGGGCTGATTCATGATCGCCTGGCCGATATGGATGATCTCGCTCGCCTCGGCTCCAAAACAGTGCACGCCCAGCACCTCGCGGGTCTCGCGGTGGAACAGGATCTTCAGCATTCCCGCGGTCCGGCCGGTGATCTGTGCCCGGGCGAGACTCTTGAACTGCGACGAACCGACTTCGTACGGCACACATTCCTCGGTCAATTCGCGTTCGGTCTTGCCGACCGAACTGATCTCGGGACTGGTGTAGATCCCGGTCGGGATGTCGCGAATTCGCAGATTCGATTCGACCTCGACGCTGTCGGAAAAGTGTCGCGCCGCGGCGCGGCCCTGCGTGTACGCCGCACTGGCCAGCGAGGGGAATCCGATCACGTCGCCGACGGCATAGATATGATCGCGAGCGGTTTGGAATTGCTCATCGACCTCCAACTGGCCCCGCTTGTCGGGCGTTAAGCCGACGTTTTCCAAGCCCAAGCCGTCGGTGTTGCCCTGCCGGCCGTTGGCCCACAGCAGCGCATCGCTCTTCAATTGCTTGCCGCTTTTGAGATGCAAGATGACTCCGTCGTCGACCCCTTCGATTTTGTCGAGCGTTTCGTTGTGGCGAATCACAACGCCTTGATCGCGCATGTGGTACGCGAGAGCGTCGATGATCTCATCGTCCAAAAACTCCAGCAGCTTGGCCCGCGTGTTGATCAAATTGACTTTGATCCCCAGGTTGCGAAACATCGATGCGTATTCGCAACCGATCACTCCGGCGCCGTAGATCGTGATCGAAAACGGCTTTTCGTCGATTCCCAGAATCGTGTCGCTGTCGAAGATTCGTGGATGTTCAAAATCGACATCCGGCGGATGGTAGGGACGCGAACCGACGGCGATCACGATCTTGTTGGCCGTCACCTTCTGATCGCTCTGGCCATCGATGCGGATCGTGTGATCGTCGACAAAGCTCGCTTGGCCGACCAGGACCGGCACGTTGTTGCGATCGTAAAACGTCTGCCGCATCGAGACCTGTTTGCCGATGATCTGTTGAGCGCTGCTGCGCAGCTGCTTCATCGTCGGGTTGGCGTGTACGCCGCAGGCTCGCAGCACCGGGCTGCCCAGCGCGTTCATGACGCTCGAGATCGAATACCGCAGGGCTTTGGATGGGATTGTCCCCCAGTGGGTGCAGCCGCCGCCAATCGACGTATGCCGCTCGACCACCGCGACTCGCAGCCCCGCTTTGGCGGCTTGCATCGCCGCCCCCTCGCCTCCAGGCCCCGTTCCAATCACCAAAACATCGTAATCGTAGGTTGAATTGCTCATCCGAGCGATTATCGCACTAGACCGCCGAATCGCACAAGTCGCGGTGTCGCGCGTCGAATCGGCTGACTCAGGGGATCGCGACAGCGGGGCCGCTAACTTGGTACATTACACGCCCTCGTGCCGAAGATTTCCCACCAAATTAATCGATCGCCCGCTGCAAAGGTCCTGCGTTGAAGTATTTGATCTGGTTTCTGATTGTCGTGCTGGTGGTCTTGCACCAAGACTATTGGCAATGGAACAACGCGACGCTCGATTTTGGGTTCCTACCCCGAGCGATCTCCTATCACGTCGGGATCTCGATCGCCGCGGCGACGCTGTGGTTGCTGGCGACCAAGTTCTGTTGGCCCGATGCAGCGATCGAAGGTGAGTTGAAGGAGGGCGACCGATGATCCAGTTGGTTGTAATCCTGATCTACCTGGCGCTGCTGATCACACTGGGACTAGCCGCCAATCGGCTGTTTCGCGGCACCGCAAAAGACTACATGTTCGCCAGCCATTCGATCGGCCCATTCCTGCTGTTGATGTCGCTGTTCGGAACGACGATGACCGCCTTTGCGCTTGTCGGTTCGACGGGCCAAGCGTTTCGCGCCGGAGCGGGCGTGTATGGGCTGTTGGGTTCGGCCAGCGGAATCGTCCACTCGCTGTGCTTCTTTGTGATTGGAGTTCCGCTGTGGCGACTGGGCCAGCGGAACGGCTACCGCACTCAGATTCAATTCTTTCGCGATCGCTTGGACAGCCACGCGATCGGTTTCCTGTTGTTCCCGATCTTGGTCTTCTTGGTGATCGGTTACCTGATGGTCGGCGTACTCGGCGGCGGCGCGGTGGTCGAAGCGGTCACGCAGGGAGCGTTCGAAAAATCGGGGATGTTTGCCGCGTCGGGATATGGCGTTCCGTCAGCTATCGCGTCGGCGGTGATCTGTCTGGTGGTGCTGGTCTACGTCTTTTTTGGCGGCATGCGAGGCACCGCTTGGGCAAACGCTTTCCAGACCGCTGTCTTTATGGTTCTGGGAGTTGTCAGTTTTGTCGTGATCGCCGGAGCGATCGGCGGCACCGACAGCTTCATCGAGAATCTGCGGATCGCATCGTCGCAAGTCGACGAGAGCCAGCTGACGCGGGCCAAGATTCCCAAGCCGCTCTTCTTTTCGTTCCTGTTGATTCCGCTGTCGGTCGGAATGTTCCCGCACGTCTTCCAGCATTGGTTGACGGCCCGGAATGCCAATGCGTTTAAGCTGCCGATCGTGATGCACCCGATCTTTATTATGATCGTTTGGGTTCCCTGCGTGCTGTTGGGGATCTGGGCCAGCGGTCCCGAGTCGGGAATCGCCGACGCGTTGGCGGCGATGGACCCGCACGATCGCGGCAACGCGGTGCTGGGATTGTTGGTCAGTACCCATGCCGGTCCGCTGTTGGGCGGGTTGTTGTGCGCCGGCATTCTGGCGGCGGTGATGTCGTCGCTGGATAGCCAATTCCTTTGCCTGGGGACGATGTTCACCGAAGACGTTCTGCAAACGGGGGACTCCGAGGGCCGCGACGATCAGAAAACGGTGAGGATCGCGCGAACATTTGTCGTCGCCGTGGTGCTGGCTACTTATTGTCTGAGTCTCGTGTTGCCTCGCAGCGTATTCGACCTGGGGCTGTGGTCGTTTGCCGGCTTCACCGGGCTGTTCCCCTTAGTTTTTGCGGCGATCTACTGGCGACGGCTGACCGCCGCCGGCGCGATCGCCAGCGTGATCGCAGCAATTTCGACCTGGTTCGTGCTGTTTTACCGCTCCGATTTCGGCGGCAACCCCCGCTACAGTTTCCCGGAACAGCCGCTTTCGCTGGGCTTTTTACAAGTCCCGCCATTGCATCCGGTGGTTGCGGTTTTTGTCGTTTCAGCAATTACACTGGTGCTCGTTTCGTTGGTCACCAAGCGGCCCGACGCGGCAACGCTGGAAAAATTCTTCGGCGGTTCGCCGCAGAAATGATCGCCGCGGTGAAGCCGCCGATCCGACACGTTTTGGTCGCCGTCGACCGCTTGAATCGTCCCTGATTACAAAACCCCGCGGGCAATCGCCGCTGGGGTTGTTTCGCAACCCTGTTGGCAATCGATACAAAGGAGCTTCCAGCACTTGGTTTGGGAAAGTTGGTTTACGATCGCCATCGTTTGCGTCTTGCTGTACGCGTTGGCTCGCCGCTGGGCATCGACCGATCTGTTGGTCCTGGCCAGCCTAGCCGCCTTGGTCACAGTCGGCGAACTGTCGACAGCGTTTGCCTTGGACAGCCGGTCGTTGAACCCGGAGGCAACCTTCTATCTGCCGACCGTCGCTCAAGCGATCGACGGATTTGGCAGCCGCAGCGTGGTCACGATCGCGCTGTTGTTCGCCGCGGTCGTTGGGCTGGAATTGACTGGCGGCACCGAACTGGCAACCAGTTGGTTGTTGCGGCGACCTAAATCGGCCGTCGATGCCCAGCTGCGCCTCGTCGCTCCCGTGGCGGCGCTTAGCGCGTTCCTGAACAACACTCCGATCGTCGCTGCGATGTTGCCGGTCGTGACCGATCTGGCAAAGAAGATGCAGGTCAGCCCCAGCAAGTTTTTTCTGCCGCTCAGCTACGCCGCGATCCTTGGCGGGATGTGCACCTTGATGGGAACCAGTACCAACATCATGGTCTACGACATGATCCAACAGAGTCCCGGTGGGCGGCCGCTGCACTTTTTCGAACCCGCTTGGGTTGGATTGCCAGCGACCTTGATCGGGATCCTGTACATGACCGTTGGCAGTCGCTGGTTGATGCGCGATCGCAAGCCCGCGGTCAGCACCAGCGACGATCCACGGCAGTACACCGTGGAGATGGAAGTGGTTCCCAGCGGCCCCTTGGCCGGACAATCGATCGAAGATGCGGGGCTGCGGCATCTACCAGGCCTCTACCTCGCCGAGATCGAACGGGGCGGCGAGGTCTTTCAAGCGGTTAGGCCGACACAGAAGCTGCAGTCGGGCGATATCTTGATCTTCGTCGGGATGCTCGAATCGGTCGTCGATCTGCAAAAGATTCGAGGGCTGGAGATCGCGTCGGAACAGGCGCGGAAAGTCGCCGCGCCGGCCTGGAACCGATCGCTGGTCGAAGCGGTGGTTTCGCCGCGGTGCCCGTTGGTCAGCAAATCGATTCGCGAGGGAGGCTTCCGCACGCATTACGGAGCCGCCGTGATCGCCGTCGCTCGAGGCGACCGCCGCGTGCCGGGCAAGCTGGGCGATGTCGTGCTGCAGCCCGGCGACGTGCTTCTGTTGGACGCGCCCGCTTCGTTCACTCAATCACGCCGCGATACCCGTGATTTCTTCCTAGTCAGCGCCGTTGAAAACGCTTCGGTCCGACGTCCCGAACGGGCCTGGATCGCTTTGGGAGTGATCACGTTGATGGTCTTGGCGGCTGCGAGCGGATTCCTGGACCTGACCACTGCGGCGCTCTGCGCGGTGATCGCCATGATCTGCTCGCGTTGCTGCACGTCGACCGAAGCCCGACGCGGGATCGATTGGTCGGTGCTTGTCGTGATCGGCGCCGCCTTGGGAATTGGCAAGGCGATGGAGACGACCGGCGCAGCAGCTGGAATCGCCGACACGATCTTGTTGCTCGCCGGCAACAACCCGATGTTTGTCCTGGCGGCGGTCTATCTGTCGACGATGATCTGCACCGAATTGATCACCAACAACGCGGCAGCGGCGCTGATGTTTCCGATGGCCTGGAGCGCAGCGTCGAGCATGCCTGGCGTCGATCCATTGCCCTTTGCGATCGCGGTGATGATCGCCGCGTCGGCCGGCTTTGCCACGCCCTTTGGATATCAAACCAATCTGATGGTCTACGGCCCCGGCGGCTATCGCTTCACCGATTACCTGCGGTTTGGCGGTCCGTTGGACTTGATCGTGTTCGCCGTGGCGATGGTCATGATCCCCTGGGTCTGGCCACTGCAGTGAGATCATTAATATTGGTACGCAGGCCGACAGTCGACGATTCGCGGACTTCGATCTACGGTTAAACTTCAGCTGAGTTCGCCACGTTTCATTGCGTCGACTGTCAGCGACTTGCGGGCAGCTGGCGAAGATTTGATTGTTCGCTGAGTTCGCCACGTTTCATTACGTCAACTGTCAGCGACTTGCCGGCAGCAGCCGAAGATTTGATTGTTCGCTGAGTTCGCCACATTTAAACCAATCCAACGGAGTCGATAGCGGGTGTTTTCGAAAGGGATGAGCCAAACGGTCTCTGCGAGGTTCTGTCGCCGAATGGCTACGGGGTTTCACGCTGGCGTCGACCTGCTGAAGCTGTGTCAGCGGGAAGCGCAGCACGGATCGCCAAAGCACAAAGCGGCGATGGAAGCTGTCGCCGCCCAGCTCCGCGACGGCACGCCGATGGCTCGCGCGATGATCGACGTCGCCGAGGGAAAATATTTCCCGCCGCTGATGATCCAAATGGTTCACATCGGCGAGACGACGGGGCGGCTGGAACGCACACTCAAGGAATTGGCCGATCACTACGACCATCGGATCGCGATGCAGCGGATGTTTCTGATGGGGATCGCTTGGCCGATGCTGCAATTGATCGGCGGGATCGCCGTGATCGGGTTGGCGATCCTGATCACGCAGATGCTCGGATCGGAATTCAATGCCGTCGGTCTCAACATGACGCAGTACCTGACTCTTGTCTTCCTGTTCTTCGGTTCGATCACCGCGGCGGTGCTGGCACTCAAGTTCAACGCGTTTGGATGCCATCGATTGTTCGCCCTCGTCTATCGGATTCCCAAGGCGGGTGAAGCGTTGCAGACGATCGCGTTGTCGCGGATCTGTTGGACGCTGTCGCTAGCATTGGATTCGGGGATGGATGCGATGCGGAGCGTGAAGATGGCGCTGCAGAGCACGCAGAACGATCACTTCGCCTCGCGAGCCGATACCGCGATCGCGACGATCAAATCGGGCGGAACCCTCACCGAATCGTTTGCCTCCACCGGCATCTTTCCCGAAGAATTCCTGCACTTTGTCGAAGTCGCCGAACTCTCGGGAACCGACGCCGAATCGCTCGGAAACCTCGCCGATGTCTACGATCAACGCGCCAAAACGGCCACGCGAGTCCTGGTTGGTGTGATGACCGGAGTGATTTGGGCTGCCGTTACCATCATGTTGGTCGCTATTATTTTGAAGATGGCCATGAGTGTGTTTGGGGTCTACGACGAAGCGTTAAAGATGTAGCCAAGGAGTTGGGAAATGATGTCGCACAACAAAGTTATCGGTTCGACGCAGTGGATGCTCGTGACGTTGGTCGCCGTCGGCATGTTATCGTCGCTCGTCATTCTGAGAGCCTATGGACAGGAACCGACATCGCCCGACGCGGATCAAAAGATCCAGGATTCGATCCGCAGCGCGCTGCAAGGCGAATCGTCGACCGCGCCGGCGGAAGAGCCGCTGTTGGGCGACGTGCTGGATTTAATTCGTCGCCAGGGAAGCATCCTCGACGGATCGACTCTGGATACCGAAGACGATCCCAAACCGGAGCAGGCGAAATCGACCGCGGTCTCCGACGCGCACTATCGCGTCGCCGAGATGCTGTTGAAGACTTCGCGGATGCTCGCCGCGCTGCCGAGCCAAAGCGACCTCGAGCGTCAGCAGTTGGTGCGCCAGATGCGACGGCAAGCAGCCAAGTGCCTGCAGAGCGGAGAACCAACACCGCCGGGCGACGTTTTCTTCCAGCCGGCGGGCGATCAAGTCGCGCCGCTGCAATTTGGCGACGATACAAACGAAGAGTGAATAGAATCGCGAAACGGCAATCGACAATTGCCAGCGATAGTATCGGCGATCAGCCTTCGCCAGTCTCTTTCCGCAACAGCACGCGCAATCCGTCCAAGACGCGAGAGAAGCGATTGCGGGCCCGTTCGACCAGTTGATTTTGCGCTGCGTCGCGAGCTCGTTTCGCCGCCAAATCCTTGGGCGACATTTTCACGCGCCCCGATTGAATCGCAGCATCCTCTTGGCGCAGCTGTGCCGTTCGCGAAGCGGCTGCGGCAGTGAACTTGCCGTAGATACCTTCCATCGTCTGCAGTGCGTCTTGAAAGTTACCCATGCGGAAATCGCGATCGCGGACATGCGCGATCAAGTCGGCTCCCGGACAGATCCCCGACCGATTCGCTGCGTCGGCAAGTTGCGAGAACGCTCCCTTGTCGAGGATCTTCGCCGTCTCCGCCGATTCCTGTAACGCATTGCCACCGATCACGACGTCGTCATCGTCTTCGATTGGCGGCGCAGCGGCGGTCGTTTGTGGTGCAGGGGTTGGTGCCGGCGCGGATGTCGAAGTTTGGGTACGCTGGCTGCTGCCGCTGTTCTGCGGAAGCGGTTTCAGGCGGACGACACGGTCGCGTTGGCCCAGCTTTAAAAACGTCGGCAGGTCGATCGTTCGCAACCGCTCGCCGGTGATCGCCGACTTCAACCGCACGCGCTCCGGATTATCCGACTTGCGGACGAGCGCGAGATAGGTCTGTCCGCCGCCATCGATGAAATAGAGCTCACCGGCTCGCACGTCTTTGGCGTCGCTCACGGGGCGAACTTTAAAGCAGCGATCGATCAGATCGCGTTGATTGGTCGCCGCCGGTGCCGCGACAAACTCACGAATGAACTGCTCCAACGACGGCGACTGCTCTTCGCCGCTGTGCGTCAATTCTTCGCTCGCCTCGCCATCGATCGTATCCTCGTGCGATTGATCGACCACCGCGGCTTGCTGCGACTGCTCGCGAGCCTTCCGCGCCTCGGCGCGTTGGATCAACGTCGGCAGCGCCGCCTGCATCTCATCCAACTTCTCCATCACCTCGCGGTAACGGGTTTGTTTTTTCTGCAACCGCCGCTCTTTCGCTTCCTGCTCGCTCGATTTCCGCCCCCCGGACTCTTCGATCTTCGTCCGCATAACACGAATTTTGCTGCTCTCGTAACGTTGTTGGATCCCTTGCAACTTTTCGAGCGTTTGTTGGTAGTCCTTGAGCGCGAACAGCCCCTGTGCATCCATCACGGAGGTCGCGTCGGAATTACCTCGCATCAAACCATACAAGTCCTTGAAGTCTTGCTCGTCCACCAATTCAATCCTATTACAATTTGGGAAGGGAGCGGCCTTGGGGCGCAAGTATACTGGGTCGACAGCGGAATGTTTCCACGTCGTCGATCTCGTTCCATAGAATTATGTCCGAAGATCAAGGGCAAGTCGAAGCATTGGCAGGTTCAGCCGTTGTGCAGATGCTTGCTTCGACGCACCGTTTCAGCTTAACTTGCACTAGTTCCCAGCTATTCGCAATCCAACCGGCAGCACGGCTAATCCAAGAAAATGCAACGATTTTGTTTACAGATCATCGCCTGCTGGTTGATTGGCATGGTGATTCCCGCGGCGGCCGACGAACCCGCCCGCGCCTTCCTCGATGGGCTCCGAGCGCGCGGCTACCACGACATCGCGCTGGAATATCTGCAGTCGCTAAAATCGAATCCGGCGGCTCCTGCAGACCTGAAGGAGGCGATCGAATTCGAACGCGGCGTGACGTTGATCGAAGCCTCTCGGTCGCAAAACGATCCCAAACTGCGGACCCAATTCCTCAGCGATGCCGAAGCGGCGCTAAAGGCGTTTGCGGAAGCGAATCCCAGCAGCCCGCAAGTCAACGCGGCCCGCAGCCAGTTGGCCGGCTTGATCGCCGAACGGGCGCGGATGACTGTCCAGAAAGCCAACGACGGCGGCGGCCCCAAGCTGCTTCAACAGGCGACCAAACAGTACAACGAAGCGGCTGCGGTGTTGACCGAATTAAATAAATCGGTGACTGCCCAGCTGGACAAAATCCCCAAGGTTCTCGATGCCAAGGATCGCAAACAGGCGGAGTTGATCCAACAGCGAACGCAGCTGCGAGCCGATAACTTGCAAACGCAACTGCTGGCCGCCGCGATCCGCGAAGAATTGGCCGACACCGTTGCCGCCGGTTCGCCCGAACAGAAGAAGTATCTCAGCGAAGCGGCCTCGTTGTACGACGGGATCTACAAAGAGTACCGCACGCGGCTGGCCGGTTTGTACGCGCGGATGTACCAAGGCCGCTGCAATCAGCGGCTGGGACAGCTTCGCGATGCCCTCGGTTATTACGGCGAACTATTGGACCAACCCGATGAACCCGAAGCGTTCCGCGTGCTGAAGACCAAGACGCTGCGATTGGCGATGGAATGCTGGCTCGATAATTCGCAGCGGAAATACCGCGAGGCGATCAAGCAGGGCTCGCGTTGGAACAGCCTGGCGCGGCCGCACGAAGACCGCGAACCCGATTGGCTGGCGATCCGATTGAGTCTCGCCCAAGCCTATAAAATGCAAGCCGACGACGCGGGTGAAAACGACAGCCGGCTGGTCAGTCGGTCGATCGCCGAAGCTCGCGAGCTGGCCGAATCGGTTGCCAAGGTACGCTCCGAATTCCAGGACGAAGCGCGCCGACTGGCTGCTCGATTGGGCGGCCCCGAGGACGCGCAAGTCGAATTCGTCCCGGAAAACTTCGAGGATGCAAAGATCGCCGGGCAAGAGGCGCTGCAAGCGATCGCCAGCAGCGATGCGGCAGTCCAACAAGCGACCCGCGAATTGGCGGCGGCCAAAGATGACGCCGCAAAGAAGTCGCTGCAAGAGAAGTTGAAGGCTAGCCAAGCCGCCGCGCAAGCAGCTCGCGACAAAGCGATGCGTCTGTTCCGGCGAGCCCTGGCGTTGGCCGATCGCGATACGCCGCAATCGGAAGTCAACTTCGTCCGCTACTTCATGTGCTATCTGTATTACCTGGAACAAAAGCCATTCGAAGCTGCCTTGATGGGAGAATTTGTCGCCCGCCGGCATCCCACTTCCGCCGGCGCAGTCCCCTCGGCCAAGATCGCTCTGGCCAGCTATGTCAACTTGTACGATCTAGCGGATGCCGAAGATGCCGACTTCGAAGCCGATCGGATCACCAACCTGGCAATGTATATCGCCGACACCTGGCCCAAGCGTCCCGAAGCCGCCGAAGCGCTGACGACGGTGATTCCGTTTGTGATCAACGATGGCGACCTGCCGCTTGCGAAACAGCTGACGCAGCGGATCCCCGCCGGATCGGCGGGACGTCTGCAGGCCGAACGGCAAACCGGGCAAGCGATGTGGGGCCGATACATCACCCACTCACAACAAGTCCGCACATGGGAACAGGAAGGAGCTCCCGAGGGAACCGATCTGGCCAAAGAGCGAACTCAGTTGGAAGAGTTGCAAAAGGGGACGATCGAGTTGTTGTCGGCGGCGTTTGCCAGTCTCGACAAGCAGGGAACTGCTGACACAACAACGGTCACCGCGATGCTGTCGCTCGCCCAAGCCTACGTCGAAACGTTGCAGGGTGAAAAGGCTGTCGAGGTTCTCGAGAATTCAAAGTTTGGCCCGCTGGCGTTGGTCGATAAGAAAGACGCCGCAGTCGCCAATCCCGTCTTGGCCGAAGAGACCTACCGGACCGCGCTTCGCGCCTACATCGGATCGTTGGGCAGCGGTGGCGATGCGATGATGGAAAAAGCCAAAGGCGTGATGGCTTCGATGCAAGAAGCGGTCGCCGACGATGAAGCTGGCAAACAGCGGATGTTGAGCGTCTACATCAGCTTGGCTCAAGACATCGAACGCCAGATGAAAGCTGCCCAATCGCCGGAGGATAAGCGGGCGTTGTCGGTCGTTTTTGAAGCCTTCCTGGAACAGCTGAGCAGCGGATCGAACGATCTGAACGTCTTGAACTGGGTCGCGGAGACCTTCTCCAGCCTAGGCGCTGGATTCACGACCGACGGCGAGATCGGTCCCGATGCGAAGAAGTACTACGACCAATCGCTCGCCGCGTTTGAGAACATGTTGCAGCGTCCCGAACTTCCCGAGGGGACCGCGACGCAGATCAAGTTGCGGATGGCTCAGGTGCAAGCCACCACCGGCGACTTCGATGCGGCGCTAGCGATCTTCGAAGAGGTGCTGGCAAAAAATGCGATGATGTTGAACGTGCAGGTCGAAGCGGCCAAGCTGCTGCAAGACTGGGGCAAGCAGGATGCTGACAAATATCTCGACGCGATGAATGGTCCCGGCAGCGCCGCCGCATCGGTCTGGGGATGGGCGAAGATCGCCAAGACGACGATCACCTACCCACAATTTCGCAACACGTTCTACGAAGCCCGTTACGAATACGCCCGCAGCGCGCTGGCATTGGCTGCGTCGCAACAGGGGACCGAAAAGGACAAGCTGTTGGCGAAGGCCGAGCGCAGCCTATCTCAAACTCAGAAATTGTATCCCACTTTGGGTGGCGATCAGTGGCCAGCCAAATACGACGAAACATTGAAGGAAGTGCAGACCGCGATGGGCAAGCCAGCCGTCGGACTTCCCAAGATCGAACAACCAGCAAACGAAGCCGACAGCGGAGAAGGTAAATGAGTTTTGACAACCTCGATTTAAATGGGACTAGCTTGATGGCTCGACTGCACGGTTCTCCGTTGCCGACCGCTGAAGAGATGGGTTCGCCACAACAACGCCGATCCACAGGTCGGTCGATCGGTCTCTGCGCCCCGATCAAGTGTCTTGCCTTTGCGATGTTAATGGGGCTGCCAGGGATCGCAACGGCGCAATTCGATCAAGTCTATCCGCTGCGTGGCGCGCCGATGAATGGCGAGTTTGTTGGTTCGACGCCAACCGAGGTCACGATCAAGGTGCAGGGGACCGACCGCGAGATCGCGGTTAACGAGATCCGTCGACTCGGTTTCAAAGAGGACCCGGCGGAACTGAAGCAAGCTCGATCGCGAGTCGCCTCGGGCGATTATCAAGCGGCGATGGACGAGCTGAAGAAAATCAATCCGGCCAGCGTCACGCGACCGATCATTCTGCTGGACCTGCAATTCTACTTGGCTTTGTGCGAAGGCAAACTGGCTCTTTCCAGCGGCGGCGACAAGGGAAGTGCCGCGTCGGCGATGTTGGCATTTGTCCGCAAGGCTTCCAAGAGTCACCACTTCTTTGCCGCGGCGGAAATGCTCGGCGATCTCGCTGTCGCGTTGGGCAAATACCCCGAAGCGATCAAATATTACGGCGCGATCTCCGCTCAAGCTCCTTGGCCCGAATACAAGATGCACGCGGTGATGCTCGAAGCCCGCGCCTTGATGGCTCAAAAGGACTTCGCCAATGCGGAGAAGAAGTTTGCATCGCTAGCCAACGCAACCGCATCGACCGCGGAAACCAAGCGTCAACAATTGTTGGCCCAAGTCGGCGTGGCGCGATGCCAAGCGGAGACGCAGTCGCCCGAAGCCGCAATCGCCGCGATCCAGAAATTGGTTGCCGACAACGATGAATCGGATGCCGAACTGTTCGGCCGAGCCTACAACGCGCTGGGTGCTTGTTATTTGAAAGCCAACAAGCCCAAGGAAGCTCTGATGGCCTACCTGCACGTCGACGTCTTGTTTTACGCTCAACCCGAGATCCACGCCGAAGCGCTGTATCAATTGAGCAAGCTGTGGGAGCAAGTCAAGAAGACCGACCGCGCCAACGCGGCTCGCAACCTGCTGAACGACCGCTACGCCGGCAGCCGCTGGGCTAGCATGTAATGCGGTTCCGGCTTCGCTCGCTGTTGCTGGCGGTCCTCCTTGTGGCCGCCTTGTGCCTCGGCCTGCGGAATGCCTATCAGACGATTCGCCGCGTGACCAGTTTTAACGCGTCCCAGTTTGTCGCGTCGATGTGCATCGAGCACATGAAAGCCAATGGCGACTCATGGCCATGCGACTGGGAAGAACTCCGGGACGACTACGCCACCTGCCTTGTGCGATCCGGCCGCGACTGGGATTTCGACGACTTGCAACACCGCGTCGAGATCAACTTCGCCGCCGATCCGCATCATCCCCCATCGACTTCACCTGCGTCACCGCAGCCCGATTTCCGCTTCCTGCGATCGCGATACGGCCAGCCATCGCATGGCCCGAATCAATCTCCCGACGCGAGCATCCAAACCTATCTGCAATCCGCCTCCTCGCAGAAAGGAGAGGGAGCAGAATGATTGGGGCAGAGGCCCCGAGGGATTGCGTGCGATCTGGTGGTCCTTCAGGCGATCGATTGTTGGATCTGATTCCAGCTCCACATCAGCACCACGGCGACGATTACGATCAGGACCAGCGTGTAGATCGTGACGACGATCGAGAGCAGCCATTTCTGCAGCGGCGTGAATTGGCGGCTGATCCACAACAGCGGCAGCCCCAACACTCCGGTCACAAAAAACAGCGTGCCGAGGACGATCGCGCGGTTGTCGGTCAGCTCCTCGATCCAGTGCTTCGCATCGGGCTCGGGCTGCGGCGCGTCGTCGACGAGCGTCGCCGAGACGATCTCGGCTTCGATGGGCGTGGACTTCGATGGATCACTCATCGCTGCTGTCGGATTCCCGTGGCTTGGACTTCTCGGTCACTTCGCGGAGCTTGTCTTGGGCGATCTGAACTTGCCGCTGCATCTCTTGGTTGTCGGCATACAGTTCGACGATGCTGTACCAGATCTTGCGAGCTTCGATCTGGCGGCCTTGAGCTTCCAACGCTTCGGCTTCGGACAACCGGGCTTCGATCAATTTGACCCGCACGCCCGACTGAGTCCCTTCGCGTTCGATCGTCCTGATCTGGCGGTGAGCAAGATTGATGTAGGGCCGCGATTTTTCATCGTCGGGATCCAACAGCGTGACCATGTTTTTGTACTGATCGAGCGCCGAGACCATATCGCCAAACTGTTCGTATTCGCGGCCCTGTGAATACAACCGCTCCGCCTCGTTGCGAATCGGACGGCCATGCTTCAGCTTGATCCCCAACTGGTATTCAGCTTCCAGCATGTCGATCTGGTCGATCTGTTCCATCGCCCAATCGATGTGTTTTCCATCGGGGAAGCGACGCGTCATCGGCATCAGGTATTCGTCTTTGGCGATCCGCAGATTGGTCCGGTTCTCGGTCGCCAACATCCGTTCGGCGCTGGCTCGCAATTTGTCTTCGCTCGGTGGAATGAAGAACCATGCCGCCACGCCAACCAAGACGACTAACGTGAACAGAAGGAACCATGCCTTCTCGTAGAACGACGCGCCGTCGACAGGTTTGAGCACGCCATCGTCGGCTCGCCCCAACACCTTCTTCGCTTCCTGCTTGTCGACTTTCATGTTCAGCGGACTGAAGCCGGCCGAAGCGTGTTCGGCCACGCCGACTCCCGACGCCGATTTGCGGCGGACTTCGACGAAGGCCAACTGAGCCGCTTGCGTGCCAAACGGTCGCCCGGCGGGATCTTTGTCTAACAACTGGTCGATGACGGCGGCGAACCAGATCGGACACTCCATCACGACGGCATTGATCGGCGATGGGACTTCGGTGGCGCTCGCCGCAGCAACCGCTTCGGGCGTATCGCCGGAGATTGGTGGTCGCCCGGTCAGAGCGAAATAGAGGATCGCGCCGAGCGAATAGAGATCCGACTTAACCGACAGATTGCTGGTCGACGTGATCAATTCGGGCGCCCGGCAAGCGTAGTGCAACAACGATGCAGGCTGATTGGTGTGGTAGGGCGAATCGTAGCGATCGATGCGGAAGTCGAGGATCTGCGGCTGCCCCAACGGTTCGATCATGATCTTGTCGGGCTCCAACGCCCCATGAATGATCTGTTGATCGTGCGCCAGAACCATCGCGGCGATCAATGCGTCGGCGTAATCGAGCACCGTTTCCCAAGGCAACCGCCCGCGGCGTTCGATCTGTTGAGCCAGCGTTTCACCCTCGACCAGCTCGTACGCCAAGTAGGCGTCGGTCTCTTCAAACCCGCCGCCGTAGCAGCGGGCGATCGCTGGATGTTGCAATTGTTTCAACCGCGCCCACTCCGCCGCCAGCTCCTTCCGCGACTCCGTCGTCCCTCCCAGCGGCAGCGAAAAGACTTTGATCGCCAACCGAATACGCTGCTCCACATGCACGGCACTCCAGACCGAGGACTGCGAAGGATGGGCACCTAGCTTGGATTCTAGGGCGAGCGGTCCGAGGCGAGAGCGAGACATCGGCGACACAAAATGTGGAAGAGAAACAACAAGGGGCCAGAGATTCCTCTCTATTCTGTTCACTATCGTCTCGGTTTGCGAGCGGTCGGGCTGGTTGTCTGGGAAAGTGGCCCGAAAAATGCGATAGTCTAGGAATGATCAAAGTCTGGGCCGATATCGGCGGCACATTTACCGATTGTTTTGTTTCGATTCCAGGACAGCCGCTGCGTTGGACCAAGGTGCTCAGCAGTGGCAGCATCAAGGGACGCATCGACGCCGATTCGACCGCCGCGACGGTGATCGATCGGCTTCGCGTCGACGATCCCGACCGATTTTGGAACGGTTCGGTCCTGCGGCTGCTCGACCCCCACGGCACGCTGGTCGAGCAACGACACGTCGAGTCATTCACCGCCGCGACGGGCCAGTTGCAACTGGCCGAGCCGTTTTCTCAGCCACCACAGCCCGGTTGGGCATACGAGCTGACAAGCGATCTGACCGCTCCGGTGATCGCCACGCGGCTGCTGCTGCGTCTGCCTGCGGATCAACCGCTGCCGCCGCTGGACGTTCGGATGGGAACCACGCGCGGCACCAACGCGCTGTTGACTCGTCGCGGTGCGCCGACCGCCTTCCTGACGACCGCCGGCTTCGAGGATCTGTTGGAGATCGGCCAACAGGATCGCCCCGATCTGTTCACGCTAAACATCGTCAAACGCAAGCCGCTCTATTCTGCGGTCGCCGCAGTCGAAGAACGGATCGCCGCCGATGGCACGATTTTGCAACCGCTGGATCTCGAAGCCGCCCGCCTGCAGATCGATGCGCTGCGACGCTCCGGAGCTGAATCGCTGGCGATCGGTCTATTAAACGCCTACATCAACCCGGCCCACGAACAAGCACTGGTCGATCTTGCCCTGGCCGCTGGGTTCGCCAACGTCAGCGCGTCGCATCGGATTGCTCCGGTGATCAAGTTGGTCGATCGAGCTGAAACGACGGTCTTGGACGCCTATCTGAATCCGGTCATCGCCGACTATGTCGCTCGAGTTTGGCAGCAGTTCGGCGGCGTCGATCGATGTCAGTTGCAGTTGATGACCAGTGGCGGGACGCTGGTTCCCGGCGACGCCTTCCGCGGCAAGGACAGCATCCTTTCGGGGCCCGCCGGCGGTGTCGTTGCGCTTGCGGAAATCGCCCGCGCGCATGGAGCGGCCGAGGCGATCGGTTTCGACATGGGAGGGACCAGTACCGACGTCAGTCGATTCGCGGGGCAGCCGGTCCGCCAATACGAAGCCTTCAAAGCGGGGACGCGGATCCTGACACCGATGATGGCGATCGAAACGGTTGCCGCCGGGGGCGGTTCGATCTGCCGATTCGATGGCCAACGGATGTGCGTGGGGCCCGAAAGCGCTGGCGCCGATCCGGGGCCGGCCTGTTATGGACGTGGTGGTCCGTTGACGGTCACCGACCTGAACGTCGTCCTGGGTCGCGTGTTGGCCGATCGGTTTCCCTTCCCGATGGATCGCGATGCGGCGATCGCTCGGTTGGCTGAGATTCAACAGACGATGGAAGCGGCGGGACATCCGATCGAATCGGCCGAAGCGTTAGCCGCTGGTTTTCGTGCGATCGCAAACCATCATATGGCCGAAGCCGTCCGCGCGGTCACGACCGCCGAAGGCCGCGATCCGCGAGGGATGACGCTTGTCGGATTTGGCGGCGCCGCGGGGCAGCATCTGTGTGATGTCGCCGAGGTGTTGGGGATTCGCAAGATCATCGATCACCCGCAAGCGAGTCTGTTGAGCGCGTTGGGGATGGGATTGGCCGCGACCGGCAACACGCAATCGCATGGCATCTATCGGCCGCTGGAAAAAGTCTCCGACGAGGAGCTAACCGATCGGATCGAAGCAGTCACGCAACAGGCGCTCGCCGAACTTCCAACCGCTCCCGACGGTGTCGCGGCAACGATTCGTGAAACGATCGACGTCCGCTACCTCGGAACCGACGCGGCGCTCGAGATCGATTGCCGATCGCGCGACGAGATCGCAGCGGCATTTCACCGTCAGCATCGCGAACAGTTTGGGTACCAGCGGATCGATCAACCGTTGGAACTTGTCGCGGTTCGTGCGACTGTCAGCTTGCCGGGTGCAGCCAGTTTGCAGCGTCTTGCCGAAGTCGAATCTCAGGCTTGCCAACCGGCAGCGTTTCAAGACGTCTGGCTCGGCGACCGCTGGCAACAAGTCGCTTCGTTCGACCGCGACCAATTGGTCCCCGGAGCGCAGATCGTGGGACCCGCGATCGTCGCGTCGGACCATCACACGTTGGTCGTCGATCGCAACTGGAAGGCTCAAGTCGCCGAAGACCTTTCGATCGTGTTGGTTCAAGAGGAAGCGGCAAGCGATCGGCGAGTTGCTGTCGAAACGGACGAAGCGACTTGCGATCCGGTGCTGTTGGAAATTTTTGCCAGCCGATTCCAGCAGATCGCCAATCAGATGGGACTGGTCCTCGGGCGGACCGCGATCAGTGTGAACGTCAAAGAGCGGCGGGACTACAGTTGTGCAATCTTCCGTGGCGACGGCAGCCTAGTCGCCAACGCGCCTCACGTGCCGGTGCATCTGGGTGCGATGGGGCATACCGTCCGATCGATTATGGCGCAGTTTCCCGAGATGTTTCCGGGGGATTGTTTTGTCACCAACGATCCGTTTGCCGGCGGTTCGCATCTACCCGACGTGACGGTGATCACGCCGGTCTTTGTCGATAGCGATCCAGAATCCGCAAGCGATCGGGGAACGAGACGTCCCGATTTCTTTGTCGCCAGCCGTGCGCATCACGCTGAGATCGGTGGGATCACCCCCGGTTCGATGCCGCCGGACGCGAGCAACCTCAACCAGGAAGGCGTCTTGATTCGCGGTCTGGCATTGGTCCGCAACGGCCAGCAACATCAAGAGGATTTGAAGCGGTTGCTTTCGGCCGGCGAATATCCTTCGCGATGCGTGGCGGAGAATCTTGCCGACATCGCAGCGCAACAAGCCGCCGGAACGGGCGGGGCACGTGATCTGTGCTCGCTGGTCGCTCAATACGGCGGCGCGGTGGTCGATCGCTACATGATGCATCTGCAAGATGTCGCCGCCGCCGCGGTTTCCGCTCGCCTGCGTCGGTTGCCCGCTGGGGCGATGCAGTTCGAAGACTCTCTGGACGATGGCACGCCGATCTGCGTGCAGATGCAGGTGATCGACGATCGCTTGCGGATCGATTTCGCCGGCACCGCCGGCGTCCATCCGCGTGGTTTTAATGCGACCCCGGCGATTGTGACCGCAGCGGTTTTGTATGTGCTGCGAACCTTGATCGATCAACCGTTGCCGTTAAACGAAGGCGTGCTGCGATGCGTCGACCTGCATCTTCCGGTTGGGCTGTTGAACCCGACGCGAGACGACGATCCGAGAAAGTGTCCCGCGGTGGTGGCGGGAAATGTGGAGACGAGCCAACGCGTGGTCGATGTGCTGTTGGGGGCATTAGGCGTGGCGGCGGCAAGCCAAGGGACGATGAACAACTTCGTCATCGGCGACGCCACATTCGGCTACTATGAAACGATTTGTGGTGGCAGCGGCGCGACGGCGACTGGCAACGGAGCGTCGGCGGTCCACACGCACATGACCAACACAAGGATCACCGATCCGGAGGTGCTCGAATTGCGGTATCCGATGCGTTTGATTCGGTTTGCGATTCGGCGCGGCAGCGGCGGCGTGGGCGAACATGACGGCGGCGACGGCGCGATTCGCGAGGTCGAGTTTTTGAAACCGCTGACCGTTTCCTTGTTGACAGGGCGGCGAACCGATCGCCCACCCTACGGTCTCGCTGGTGGAGCCGATGGCGCGTTGGGCGAGAATTGGCACACCGCGGCCGACGGCGAGAAACAGCGGCTAGCCGCCTGTTGCCGGATCGAAGTCCAAGCCGGCGACAGGATCACCTTGCTGACGCCCGGCGGCGGCGGGTACGGATTAAAACCCAATTGATCTCGTTTTGCGAAACGCTCGACCTACGGCGGCTTATCGACTGCACAAGCCGAACCTGGTTAGCGACTCTCCGCTATTACAGCTGCGGGCAATCGAACCAGTTCAGCAGCTTGGCGTCCATCCAGTAGCGGTCGCCGGTTTCGAGTTGCCGGCCGCCGATGAAGCCGACATGTCCGCCGCGGCGGGTGGTGTGCAGTTCGACGTGGCCGGGCCAGTCGGCTTCGCGAAGGCAGCCGATCGGGATGATCGGATCGTCTTCGGAAGCCAGGATCATCGTGGGGACTGCGATCCCGGAGGCCAACGGCGCCGCGGCAGCTTGCGCGTAATAGTCCTCCACGTCGCGGAATCCGCTGAGCGGAGCGGTGACAAGGCCATCGAAGTCCCACAGCGTTCTGGGGTGAGGATTCCAGTTGATCGCCCGCCAATCCTCCCGCTGCTCGACCAACGGAGCGACCCGCGACCGCAGCTTGCGGATGAAGTACAGGCCGTAGGGCCGCATCATCCAGCGGCTCATGTTGCGGCAACATCGGGCTGGATCGATCGGCGGAGCGACCGCCGCAGCTCGCGTGATCCGGTCGGCTGGGAACTCGGGGACCAGGATCCCTTTGCCGATCTCGCCGAGCATCTTTAATAAGATGTTGCCTCCCATCGAAATGCCGATCGGCCAGATCGGCGAATCGTCGCACAGTTCGGCGATCCGGGTGATGGCGGCTAAGAGATCGCCGCTGCGACCCGAGTGCGGCAGCTCGCGAGCCAGATCGCGGCCGGCGCCACAGCCGCGCATGTCCATGCGAAAGACACGGACGCCGCAGCGGTTGAGTTTGTCGGCCATCCGAATCATGTAACTGGCCCCATGGCAGCCGCACAAACCATGCAGCAAAATGACGACCGGCTGGCCAGGTGTCCAACCCGGCGGAGTATCATCGTGCAAAACGATCTGATCCCCATCGTCCAGGACGACGCGATGCTGCGTCGCCTTGTAGGGGATCTGGGGCGTGGGGATCAGCGTCGTGGCGAGCGTTTGCAGATGTCCCCCCAACAGCAAGGGATGGGGTTGGAACGAAAGGGACACAGCGGCGAGTTCCTTGGTTTGGAGAAGCGGCAACAAACAAATCCAGCCATCCCGTGGCGAAGACTGCCGCGCCCGGCGAAGACGACGCGCGTGCTGGTGCCGATTTTTGATGCACCAGCTATAATAAGAGTTTCTTGATTTGGATGTCTAGCGATGCAGAAGATTCGATCGTTTATTGCGATACCGCTCACCGATGAAATTCAAAACGCCGCGGGTCGGATGGTCGATCGGCTTCGCGAACCGGCAACCGGCGTAAAGTGGGTCGATGCCGACAATCTGCACCTGACGCTGAAGTTTCTCGGCGACGTCGACAATATCGAAGTCCCCGACGTCTGCAAGGCGTTGCGGAAGTGTTGTGCGAACGTCGAACCCTTCTCGCTCTCGATCCAGGGGATCGGTGGATTCCCCGATCTGCAACGGGCCCGCGTCGTCTGGGCTGGCGTCGAAGATCAATCCTCGGGTCTGTGCCCGTTGGCAGAATCGATCGACATCGAAATGGGCAAGCTGGGCTTTAAGCGGGAGTTCCGCGACTACACCCCTCACCTGACCCTGGGCCGACTGAAAAAAGGAAGTCGTTTAGGGGAGGACTTTGTCGCCGCGGCGGAAAAGGAAGCTGATACCGAACTGGGGACGATTCATGTCCAGGAAGTCCACGTCTTCGCCAGTTTTATGGACAAACACCAGAAAGGGCCGACCTACAACGTGATGGATCGCGTCGCGTTGGACTGATCGCTGCGTAACACCAGCGTCATTGGACCGCATCGACGATCGATCGCGTCGATGCGACGGGGCTTCTAAAGAGCTCTCGTGACCTCCGGCCAGGCCCAAGGCACGGCTTATTCGATCGGCGTCAGTTCGGTCTCTTCCAACTCCGGCTCGGTGGGGACCGGCCCGTTCGCTTCGGGTGGTTCCAAACCGCGCTGCGTGGAAATGGTTTGTTCCATCTCGGCACGATTTCGCTCGCGAATCTCGAGGATGAACTTCAGCACCTGTTGCTGCTGCGGATCCAACACCGCACCGATCTCGGCATCGCGAGTGGCGACCAAAGCGGCGATCTGCCGCTGCAGCACATCGATCTGCGATTGGTAACCCTGTTGGATCTGGTAGATCTTGCGTCGCTGGGAATTGGTGATGATCTCCGAATAGCCCGGCGGCAGTCGCTGCGTCTCGACGCCGCTACCGGAACCCAATTCGCCATCGATCTGCGCCGCGTCGCTCGCTTCGCCAGCCGCCGATTCCTGTTCGTCTCCCGGCAGGTCGTTCGCCACCGGGGTGGTCCCAGCCTCTTGTTGTCCGATCGAACGAGCTGGCAGATTGGCGACGATCGCGACCGCCGCCAACAACAATAGAAATGCAGAACGTTTCATCCGAGTGTTCCCCCAATGCGAGACGGTTGTGCCTTGAAGCCTCTGTCCAAGCGGAAACGCTAGAGGCTTCATCGGTTCTAACAACAGGTCGTCACGACCTCTGCTCACCATCAAAGGACGCGTAATCGCGTCGCTCACCGTGCTCGATCGGGGGAAATTTCTGACTCGCTTAGCGGGTTGTTTGAACCCCGCCCAAAAATCGATCGAAGCTGCTTACGACTTCTCGACCCATTGTGGTTCGGGTTCGATCGCTTCGGCACATGCACCGCCTTGGTCGGCGCGGCCGCTGCCTTCGAGTCGGCTGATCAACTTGATATGTTGATCCTGCTCGCACAAGATTTGGCAACTCAATCGAACCCCCTGTTGGTCGATGCCGCGAGCCGACAGCGTCGCTTGTTCGGCTTCGGTCATCTTCGACGGTTCGCCTGCGATAAATTCAACGCGGCAGGTGGTGCAGCGGCATTTGCCACCACAGGCATGCAATTGATCGGTGCTGGCGATCTTGGTCAACGCGTTGACCAAGCGTGTCCCGGCGGGAACTTCAAATTCACCCTGACCTTCGATAGTTAACTTTGGCATCGAAAATGCTCCTGTTGATTGTTTTATGGGGGTACCCCTTTGTCAGGGGTTCCGGTGTTAGTCCGCCGTTAACCTAGCAACCGATAGCAGCCTGGGACCAGAGGTGTCACGCCCCGAGCCAATACTATTTACAGAGCAAGAGAGACTGTTCCCAAATCAAGTGGTTGTTGGTCCCCGATACAAAGGGTACTATCCGATTGTCCACTTTTGGCGAGCAGACGATGCTTACGAGCAGGTCCGGCAAGCGGGCGAATCACATTTGGGAAAGCGAATCGAAAGGGATCACCATGGCCAAGAAATCAGCAAAATCGAGTGCAAAAGCAGGTAAGATCGACCCAGGCATGAAAGCCGTTTTGGCGCGTGAACCGGGTTTGGCCTCCACCTTGCAGCAGATCGAAAAATCGTTTGGCGGTGGGGCGATCATGCCTTTGGGTGCCGAATCACAATTAAAAATCAGCGGGATTCCGACCGGCAGCTTGAGCCTGGACATGGCCTTGGGCGGCTTCGGTCTGCCTCGCGGCCGGATCATCGAAGTCTACGGCCCCGAATCGAGCGGTAAGACGACGCTAGCATTGCACGTCGCCGCCGAAGCACAAAAGGCGGGTGGCATCGCGGCGATCATCGATGCCGAGCACGCTTTTGATCCCGGCTGGGGTAAGAAGCTGGGCGTCGAACTCGATTCGCTGTTGGTCAGCCAACCCAGCAGCGGTGAAGAGGCGATGCAGATCACCGAGATGTTGGTCAAAAGCAACTCGGTCGACGTGATCATCATCGACTCGGTCGCGGCTTTGGTACCACGTGCGGAACTCGAAGGCGAAATCGGAGCGTCGCACGTCGGGCTGCAAGCGCGTCTGATGAGCCAATCGATGCGGAAGCTGACCGGTGCGATCGCGAAGAGCAAATCGGTGGTGATCTTCATCAACCAGATCCGCGAAAAGATCGGCGTGATGTTCGGCAGCCCCGAAACCACACCGGGCGGTCGGGCGTTGAAGTTCTACGCCAGTTGCCGGATCGACGTCCGTCGGATCGGTGCTCTCAAAGATGGCGAAGAACAGGTCGGCCAACGGGTCAAATGCAAGATCGTCAAGAACAAGGTGGCACCGCCGTTCCGGATCGCTGAATTCGATATGATGCATAATAATGGTATCAGTTTCGAAGGCGACATCCTCGACTTGGGACTGGAACACAACGTGCTCACTCGCAGCGGTGCTTGGTTCAAGTATGGCGAAACCTATCTTGGACAAGGCAAGGAGAAGGCGCGTAACTTCCTGATCGAGAACACCGAAACGCGCGACGAGATCCGCGACCGGATCATGACCGCGGGCGGGTTCGCAGGCCCTGTCGAAATCGGTCCCGAGGACGACGCTGCCAATGCGGATGACTTGAGCGATGTCGATGAAGAAGCGACGACCAACAGTTAACAACGGCTTCGATTTGCGGACGGGTTGATTCAAGATGCGACAAATTGCTTTCCTCGTTGTCATTTTGCTCTCGGCCTGTCCGACCTCGGCACAGCAACCGCCCGACGCGTTGCTGTCGATGCAGTCGGCGTTAACCAATGCGATCGATCGCGCGGGGCGTTCGGTCGTTGCGATCGCTCGCGTTCGCAAAGATCTGCCCGCCGATGCGATGGGTGATCTGAAATTTAATCTCCCCGGGCTCGGTCAACCGCTGATCGATCCGACCAATCCGGCGTTTGTTCCGACCGAGTTTGCGTCGGGCGTGATCGTTTCGGCCGACGGCGACGTCCTGACGAACTTCCACGTCCTCGACGATCCCAAACAGAACGACTATTACGTCTGGCATCGCGGAATCGGCAGCCAGGCGGTCGTCCAAGCGACTCCCGCCGAAGTCCAAGCAGGCGACCCGTGGACCGATCTGGCGATCCTGCGAATCGAAAACGCCAAGGATCTCCCCGCGATCAAAATGGGCGATGCCTCGCAGATCCAGCGCGGCATGTTCGTGATCTCTTTAGGCAATCCGTACGCTATCGCTCGCGACGGATACCCCAGCGCCAGCATGGGGATCGTTTCAAATCTTCAGCGGGCCGCGGCGGCGCAGCCCGACAAGGAATCGCGCGGCCAAGCTCCCCCTAGCCAACAGCTGCACGAATTTGGGACCTTGATTCAAACCGACGCCAAGTTGAACCTGGGGACCAGCGGCGGAGCGTTGGTTAATCTGCAGGGCGAGATGATCGGGCTGACGACATCGCTGGCCGCGGTCGCTGGATACGAACAATCGGCCGGGTTTGCGATTCCGATCGACAAATCGATGCGAGCCGCGATCGATCAATTGCTCGAGGGCAAAACGCCCGCGTTCGGCTTCTTGGGGTTGGAACCAGCCGACCTCCCCGAACCGCAACGCGCCCGCGGGCTGCGTGGAGCGATCGTTCGCCAGGTGCTGCAAGGCATGCCAGCTCAACGGGCTGGTTTGCGCAGTGGCGATTTGATCACCAAGATCGACGGCCAACCGATCGATGGCGCGGCGGGATTGTTTCGCGAGATGAGTCGCCGACCGGCGAACGCGAAGGTCCAGATGACACTGCTGCAAGGCAATCCGCTGACCGACGACTTTCAATCCAAAATCGTCGACGTCACGCTGGGGAAGAAGTACCTAGCGTTGACCAAACCGGGCTACAGCCGCTTTCCCGAACCGAGCTGGCGTGGATTGCGAGTCGACCACGGGACGGCCCTACCGCCGGGCCAGTTGTTTGGGTTCTCGCGGCCTCGGGAGATCCTGCCCGTTGCGGTGATCAGCGTCGATCCCGACACGCCCGCCTGGAACGCCGGGCTGCGACCGGGGCAATTCGTGCAGAAAGTGGGCGACAAATCGGTGCCAGATCCCGATACCTTCTATGAGCTAGTGAAAGAGCAGACCGATGCGGTCGCGCTGACGATTGTGGGCCCCGGCGATCGCGAGCAACGGATCTCGGTCCCGACGAGCATCCAATAGTCGCTGCGGCGATGCGAAACGCGAAGGTTTGCGGGGAATGCCCCGAGACCGCAGCCGGACCGTTTCTGCCGACTAGGCAAGCTCCACAGCTCATGCTACCTGTTGGAAAACTCCATTTCTCGTTAAAAATGCAGTTTTGAAACTTCGCCTCCCGCGCCCCACCCGACTCAAAGAGCAGCATCGATGAAGACCGACGAACTGCGTGAAATGTACTTGGATTTCTATGTCAGCAAAGGACATACGCTGCAGGGAAGCGATGTGCTGGTGCCGACCTGGGATCCCTCGGTGCTGTTCACTCCCGCGGGCATGAACCAGTTCAAGGATCACTTCCTGGGCAAGGTGAAGCTCGATTTCACGCGGGCGACGACCTGCCAAAAGTGTCTGCGAACCGGCGACATCGAAAACGTCGGCCGCACCGCCTACCACCACACCTTCTTCGAGATGCTGGGCAACTTCAGCTTCGGCGATTATTTCAAGGCCGAAGCGATCCACTGGGCGTGGGAATTCCTGACCAGCAAGAAGTGGTTGAACATCCCCGCCGGCCGGCTGAACGTGACGGTCTACAAAGACGATGACGAAGCGTTTGGGATCTGGCACGAACAGATCGGCCTGCCGACATCCAAGATCGCCCGGATGGACGAGGACGAAAACTTCTGGCCCGCCAGCGCGCCGAGCCAGGGCCCCGATGGCGTCTGCGGTCCCTGCAGCGAGATCTATTACGAATTGGAAGGTGGCGAATCGGTCGAGATCTGGAACCTCGTCTTCACCCAGTTCAACCGCATCGGCAGCCCTCCCGACAACCTGCATCCGCTGCCCAGCAAAAACATCGACACCGGAATGGGGCTGGAACGCTGTGCCAGCGTCCTGCAGGGTCAACCGACCAATTACCACATCGATAATCTGTTCCCGATCGTGCAAGCTGCCGCCGAAGTCTGCAGCCGCAATTATTCGTTGGACAGCGACGATGGCCGCCGCTTGCGACGGATCACCGATCACGTCCGCGCCTGCACTTTTTCGATCCACGAAAACGTCTACCCCGGCCCCGACAAAGCCAAATATGTCGTCCGCCGCTTGATCCGCCGCGCCGTCTTGGACGGACATCAAATGGGTTTACGTGAACCGTTCCTGCACCAAATCGTGCCGGCGGTTGTCGAACAGATGAAGAGGCCGTATCCGGAACTGGCTGAATCGGTTCAACGCGTCACCCGCGTGATGCAGAAAGAGGAAGAAGCGTTCTTCCAAACGCTCGACGCCGCGCTCTCGCGGATCGATCAGATGTTCACGCGGATGGAAGATGTCGCCGGCGTGATGGTCGACGGCAACGAAGCGGCCGACCTCTACAAAACCTACGGCGTCCCGCCGGAACTGTTGCAGACGCTGGCATCGGAAAAGAACCTGACCTTCGACTGGGACGGATACAACAAATCGATGGACCAACACGCCGTCGATAGCGGCGCGGGTCAGAAAGAGCTGTTCCAGACCGGTCCTTTGGAAACGCTGAAGGAATCGCTCCGCGAGACTCCGTTCCTGGGCTACGAACAGATCTCGGCCAGCTGCCACGTCAAAGGCATCATCGTCGGCAACACCGATGGCGACGAGCATCTGTTGGGCAAAGTTGCCGCGGGCGGTGCCGATCAAGAACTCCGCGTCGTCTTGGACCACACTCCCTTCTACGCCGAAAGCGGCGGCCAAGTTGGCGACGTCGGGACGATCCACAACGACGATTTTGAGTTCCATGTCACCGACACGCAGAAGCATGCCGCATTGATCGTCCATTACGGACATCTAGTCCGCGGCACGATCCATGAAAACGCAACGGTCACCGCCGACGTCGACGCGACGCGACGCGGCGCGATCAGCCGCGCCCACTCCGCGACCCACATCCTGCACCACGCGTTGCAAAAACATGTCGGCCAACACGCCCAACAACAGGGATCCAAGGTCGAAGCCGACGTGTTGCGATTCGACTTCACCAATCAAGAAGCCCTTTCCGAAACGCAGATCGAAGCGATTCAAAGCGACGTCTTGGAACATGTCGCCGCCGGCGATCCGATTCGGTGGGACACCGTCCCGTTGGCCGACGCCCGAGCTGCCGGAGCGATGATGCTGTTTGGTGAAAAGTATCCCGACCCGGTACGGATGGTATCGATGGGAGAGTTCTCCAAAGAGTTGTGCGGCGGCACGCACTTGGATAACACCGGCGACGTTCAAGCGTTTGAATTGACAAGCGAGGAGAGCGTTTCCAGCAACACCCGCCGGATCGTGGCGTTGACGGGCGAAAAAGCGAAAGCCTATCGCCAGCAAACGACCGAGATTCTCGAAGCGGCAGCCAAACAATTGGCCTGTCCCGTCGCTGCGGTTAGCGAAGCGACCAAGAGCTTGATCGACCAGGTTCGTAAGCTGAAGAAGCAACTGGCCAGCGGAAACGCCGACGTCCAAAAGCGGACTCCCGTGACCGGCGGCGGTGGCGAGGCGAGCTATGCAAAGATGAAGTTGATCGTCCGCGATACCGCTCGAATGTTGAACGTCGCAGCGGCCGATGTCAGCTCGCGGATCGATGCCCTGTTGGCCGACGAAAAGTCATTGATCCAGCAACTGGCCAACCTGACCGCCGGTGAACAAGTGACCGCCGACGATCTTTTGGCCGACGCCGAAACCGTAGGCGAAGCGCTGTTGATCGTCCGGACGATCGATGGTGCCAATCCCAACGTGATCCGCCAGTTGATCGACCAGCTGCGAAAGAAAAGCGACAAGCCGGTTGCGGTTCTGTTGGCGACGGTTGTTGGCGGCGACAAGGTGATCTTGGTCGCAGGGATCAGCAAATCCCTGGTCGAAGGCGGGATGAGCGCTGGCAAATGGGTTGGCGAAGTCGCAGCGGTCGTCGGTGGCGGCGGCGGTGGCAAACCCGACCTGGCTCAAGCCGGCGGCAAGGATCCCGAAAAACTCCCCGCTGCGATCGACAAGGCGAAAGAGGTCGGTCGATCGATGATCGGCTAAGGCCCTTGGTGTGACTTGGTTGAACGGAAATGAGAACTTCCGTTGCAGCATGGTGAATGGAGGCGCGGCCGGTGCAGTTGCTCAGCCTCCACGACACCTTCAAGCCGCGCATCGCTCAAGCATCGGATCTCTCAAGATTCACGTCGCGGCCGCCTCCGGCCCGATCCGGGTTGCGATTCCGTGACGAGGCGCATCGGTTGGCCTTCTTCCAACAGTGTCGTGTTCTTGATCGACACAAATTCGCGCCGCGATGACTCTCCGCAAACTGTCTCGCCTGGATGACAGTTTTTCTGATAAACGCTGGTAATTTGCTCAAAAGAGCAGCCTTTTTGCTGGGCTTTCACGGCGATAGCGCCATCTGCGCAAGTGCTTTCTAGTTCCCAAATCCGTTGACCGGACAGCCGATACCTGTAACATACAGCTACCTAGCAGCGGGATCGCGGCAACCGTTCCTCATGCCTCAAGTCATTAGCACTTCCTCATTAACTCATGCACGGGACAGATGTTTTGTCACTAGAAACACGCAGCATCCGAATCCCGCGTGTCGCGATGGCGGTACGACTTCTGTTCGCTCTCTTTCTGTTGAGCACCGGGATCATGACGATCAGCTTTGCCATCAACGGGTATCCCGTCGGTGATCCACCAGGAGATGTCGGTCGATTCATGATGGCGCTCGAAAAGACGGGCTATCTGATTTTCTGGGTCGGCTTTTTCAAAGCGGTTGTGGGGGGACTGATGTTCGTGCCTCGGACCGCCCCCTTGGCTGTGCTGATGTCTCTCCCTTATGCCTTCAATATCCTGCTGTATGTGACGCTCTTCGCCCATCAATATCTTGTGGTCGGCCTCCCCGATTTCGCAGCGTGTGCGCTGTTGATTTATTGCTACTTCGATTGGTATCGCCCGATCTTTGCTGGACCAACGACGGCGCCGTGGCAGGTTTCTTGTGGAGATGGAAATGCACTTTGATTCCGAATCCTCGCCCGGATTTGCCATAGGGCGTGTCGCTTATCTGATTCGTAGTGGGATGGCGGCAGAGCTGAAGAAAGCCGGCTGGCCCTTTTCGCCGGAGGAAACGCAGACGTTGATCACGTTGTCCGACGCCGGGGAACCGAGGAGTATGAACGAGTTGGCATCGCTGATGATTCGCGATCCAACGACGGTGAAACGCCAGTTGGATCGGTTGGTCGAACATCAATTTGTCGAACGCAGTGCCTCGAGCGAAGACGCCCGGATTGTGATGATCCGCTTGACTCGCCGTGGCGAACAGAAACTGCAGAAGATCCTCCCACTGCTGGATGACTTGCGAAAAACTGCATTGCAGGGAATCCCCAAGTCTGACTTGGAAACAACGCGAAACGTCTTGCAAAAAATGCAGATCAACTTAAGAAACCACGTCGCAAAGGATTAAGCTCATGAGTAAAAACAGATTCTCATTCGACCTTTCTCGGTTCACTGTTGGCGCAGCGAAAGCCTGGCTACTCGGCATCGTCGCGCTGACCGCCACGGTCGCCCATGGCCAAACGCAAACCGATCCCGACACGGCGCTACGGATGCTGAACGCTCAGCAGCAGCAGTTTGAAAAGGGAGTTATCCAAGTCGCGGACAACGTCTTCACCGCGGTAGGTTTTCACGGCGCGAACACTTCGATGATCGTCGGCACCGACGGGGTGATCATCATCGATACGCTCTTCGGTCCCAGCAGTGCGGCCGACGCAGCTGAGGCCTTTCGGCAATACAGCGACAAACCGGTCAAGGCGATCATCTATACGCACAGCCATGGCGATCACATCGGTGGCGGCAGTGCGTTTGTCGGCGACGCGAAGCCCGACATCTACGCCACCGAGAGTTTTGGTTCGGCCGAAGGCGTCAACAAAGCTGTCGATCCGATTAAGCAGAAGCGAAACGTACGCCAGTTCGGTCGCAAGCTCTCGCCGGCCGAAAGCACCAACCGCGGTGTTGCCCCGGCGGGTACAAAAGATGGCGACCGCGGCGAAGGGTTTCTTCCACCGACCGTCACCGTTCCCAACAGCGGACTCAAAACAACGATCGCGGGAATCGATATCGAATTCCACATCAGCCCCGGAGAAACCGACGACGCGATGTTTATCTGGCTGCCCAGCGAGAAGGTGCTTTTCGCGGGGGACAACTTTTACAATTCCTTTCCCAACCTCTACGCGATCCGTGGCACCGCCTATCGCGACGTGCTGAATTGGTCCGAAAGCGTTGGCAAGATGGCCGCGTTAAAACCACATGTAGTCGTCCCGGGCCACACGATGCCGATCGCAGGAGAGGAAGCGGCGACCGCGGCACTGCAGGATTACAGCGATGCGATTCGCAGCGTGTACGATCAAACCGTGCGAGGCATCAACGCCGGAAAAGGTCCCGAACAACTTGCGCACGAAGTCGAACTCCCCGAGCATCTTCAAGACAAACCGTACCTGATTCAGTTCTACGGAGCGGTGCCGCATGCGGTACGCGCCATCTATTGCGGGTTGTTGGGTTGGTACGACGGCAATCCAACGACGCTAAATCCGCTGGAGCCCAGGATCAAAGCGAAGAAGATGGCTCAGCTGGCAGGCGGGACTGCCGAACTAACCGCTCAGATGGAAGCCGCCCTGGAGAAGCAGGATTACCAATGGGCACTGGAGCTGTCCGACCACGTGAAATGGCTCGACGATGCCGATCGGAAGCTCGCCCGCAAAACAAAGATCGCGGCGCTGCGAGGCTTGGCAGCGAGAGAGTACAACGCGCCCAACAGAAACTACTACCTCAGCTATGCCAACGAACTCGAATCGGGCCAGTTGAGCAACGTCTGGTTCTAATCGCGATCCGAGTTCGGATCCGAACGTTCCCGACAACGCGAGTTGTCGGGAACGCTGCGGTTGCACGGGCTACTTGGCGGCTGGAAGGATGCCTCGCGAGATCATCCACTCGTGGCATAGCATCGGCCAGTGTTCGGCGCCGGGGCGGCCTGCGGCTAGGCCTAATCCGTGTCGGCCCTTCTCGAAGATGTGCATCTCGACGGGCACCTTGTGCTTGTGGCAGGCCAGATAGAAGTGGATGGAGTTCTGCGGCGGCACAGCGGTATCTTCGCTGGTGTGGAGCAAGAAGATCGGCGGTGTCTTTTCGGTCACCTGCGATTCGTTCGACAGCGACTCGACAAGTTCTTCGGGTGCGTCTTCGCCCAGCAGATTGCGTTGGCTGCCGCGGTGCGTATACGGTTTGTTCAGCCCGATCACCGCGTAACACAAGACGGCAAAGTCGGGGCGGCAGCTGACGCGATCGATCGGATCGGCCGCGTCGGGATTCCCGTCGTCGAAGTGGGTCGCCGCAGTCGATGCCAAGTGACCGCCGGCGGAGAAGCCGAGGATCCCGATCCGATTGGGATCGATGTTCAGTTCAGCAGCTTGAGCGCGGAGGGTGCGGATCGCTCGCTGGGCATCCATCAACGGATAGGGGTGTTTGTAACCGGCTCCCTGGTTTCCTTTGCCGCGATGGCGGTACTGGCAGATCGCTGCGGTGACGCCGAGATCCTGCAACCAATTTGCAATCGCATACCCCTCGTGATCGATCGCCAATCCGCCGTAGCCACCACCGGGGAGGACGACGATCGCCGGCCGTGGACCGTCGCCGGCCGCCTTGTAGATCGTCAAATTAGGCAGATCGCCAACCTGATCGCCTCCCGCACCGGGAGCTCCATCCTTCCAAAGCGGTTTCGGTTCAGGCGAATCGGCAACAACGGTGGCTGACAAAATCAAGCAGGTCAGCGGTGCAAACAGGAAGGCTTTCAGCTTCATCATGTGGAATCTCACGTCGTGTTGAAGTAAATCGGGGGTGCGAAACGGTCACAACGAGCCAGCTCGATGTGCCGCGGCTGCCATCGCCAACATCATACTCACCCGAGAATGAGTGTGTGTGCCGTGGTCGCGTGCAGATCATTTGACGTTGTCGGTGAACCGCAGTGCGTAGAGATCGGCGTCGATCATCTTGACCCGCAACCGAATCGTCTTCCCGCGCAGCGAGCTGAGGTCGGAGCCCGAGTTCCAGGTTGCGGTTGCCGCCAATTCGTCTCCAAAAAGTTCGGGCATCTCCTGCATCGTGAACCCTGGAATCGGTTGGCCCTTTTCGTCCTGGATCTCGATCTGGATGCTGCCAGCTGCGGAGCTGGCGTAGTTGAGCTGCAGCGAGTCGCCGTCGAATTGGATCGGATGCGTGGTGAACTCGCCATGTTTGCCGCCTCCGACATGAGCCGAGGCAAATCCTTGTTGGCGGACGGTCAGCCGACGGATGCGATGGTCGGCGTGTCGATAGTGCTCGCTGATATAAAGCGACCACTCACCATCGCCCCCGTCGTAGATGCCATACGCAACCATGTTGCTACGGTCGGTCCAATTTTTTGGATCCAGCCCCGGCCTAGCCCAGGCTTGCAGGAAGGGGCGATCCCAGTGGACCCCGTCGCGGCTGGACATGAAGATCGTATCGGAAACGCCTTTGACGCTGTGTTCGGGAATCTTCCGCCGAGCGGGTTGGAAGCGTTTGGGGAACGACAGAAACAGATGAGGCGCGGTCGGGCAGGGAATGGTGGCCGAGGTGTAAAAGTGTTCCTTCGGTGCATCCTCCGCATAACGATGGGGAACGCCGGTCGACCATTTCAGAAAGTCCTGTGAATGGCTGCTCTGAATCGCTCGCAGTTGGTCTTCGACGGAAAAGATGCGACTGAAACATGCGTACCGGTTTCGCGCGGCGTCCCAAAAAGCGAGGTTCTGAGAATCGAACGCCCCTTTGGTAATGACCGGTTCCTTTTGAAGCTTTCGCCAGTGAATCCCGTCGGCCGATGCGAAGGCGTACAGACCGCCTGGCGTGTCACCGTATTGCCAGTTCTTTCCGGGCATCTTGACCCCGCCCAACGCTTTGAAACGGGCATCGGGTTTGGCCGACGGGTTGGCATCGAGGAAAGGAGCGAAGTTGTGCGATTCGACGCCACGCCAGATCACGTTGTTTTCTTTGGTCCCCCCCGCTTCGATCAGTCCCAGCTTGGGACGCGTGAAATGAATCCCATCCTCGCTCTCGGCGACACAGGTGAATTGCGACTCGGAATGATCGGGGCCTCCGTCGGATCCGCGGTAGTACAGCCGAACCTTCTCGCCATCTTGGACTACCGAAAAATAGGCGCTCGTCGGCCCCTCCCAAGGTTTGTCGGTCGTCAGCACGATCTCCCGGCGAACGGGCTCGTGCAGCTTCAATTCGACGTTCTGCTTGGAATCGATAAGGTATTCGTCGACGAACAGCTCCCATCGCGACCCGAGCATCAAAGGTTCGGCGGCATGGTTTGATGCGGTCAGCGAGGCAAGGATCACGAGTGCCGGAAGCATGCGATTGCGAGGGTATCTCATGGCGACTCCAAAGGGTGGGGGATGGGGGTAGGTGAGGAGTTGGAAGACCGACAAACCTACGGCGGCGGAGACTCGAGGAATCCGATTCGCGATCAGCTCCACAAACCGGAGGGCGTGGTGTGATCCCGTAGTAGGCTTGGTTGGCCCCCATCATAACCGCTGCGCACGGGCGATGCGCTCTGCGCCGCAACCGATGCGCACCGTCGAGAATGCGTTGTATACTTGCGCTCAAAAGTTGACCTAAGCCCCAAAACCCGAACCCCAGAAAACCCAGCCGTTCATGTCATCCGTTGGCAAACTAGCGCTATCTTGCCTTTGCCTGCTGGGCACTGTAACGATTCTGCATGCCCACTTTAATCTAGGCATGTTCGATCGGCCGCAACACATCGCCGGAGACGAGAATGGGGCGGTTCGGAAGTCATTGCGAGTTGGTCATCTGCCGGTGACCTGCCATCTGACCTGTCCGGTCACCAGCTGGGTCAGCAAGCATTCGCAGCAGCATTCGGAATTCGTTTCGTGGCGGTACACCAGCTGGCCAGCGATGACCGAAGACATCGACGCGGGGAATCTCGACGCCGCCTTCATCCTGGCTCCGCTTGCGATGGTGATGCAGCGTCAGGGAACGCCGGTCAAGATCGTCCACCTGGGGCATCGCGACGGCACGGCGATCGTCGTTAATAAAGACTCACCCTACAAAACGTTTGCCGATCTTCGCGGCAAGCGGATCGCGATTCCGCATCGCTATTCGAACCAACGCATCCTGATCGAAAAACTGAAAGATGAGTTCGGGTTGACGAATGCCGAGATCACGCTGATCGATTACCCGCCGCCGGAGATGCCTGCCGGTTTGAAATCGGGGCAGTTCGAAGCCTACATCGTCGGCGAACCGTTTGCCGCCAAAGCAGAGATGGACGGCTTCGGCCGCGTCCTCTACTTCACCAAAGATATCTGGCCCAACTTTATCTCCTGTGTCTTGGTCGTGACCGAGCGGTTGATCGAGCGCGACCCGGAACTTGTTACCGAACTGGTGCAGGGAATATCGGCATCGGGAAAGTGGATCGACCAAGGGGACGATCGCTTGATGGCCGGTCTGGCTGTCGAAGGAACGCCGTCGGCCGATGGCGATGCGATTCCCGAACAGTTCGGCCGCTCGCCGCGGATGCAGGCCGCCTGGATCGCCGCCCGGCAAGAATATTACAACCAAGATCCCGAGCTACTAAAGTTTGTCCTGACGCGTCCCTTGGACCGCGTCAGTTACAGCCGCTTGGATCTGGCCAGAGAAGATTTTGCCGAGATCCAAGATTACGCCCAACGGCTGGGCTTCTTCAGCTTTCGCCCCGTGACAGCCGACGATCCGTTTGGATTCGACGACTACTGCGACCCATCGTTTGAGCAATCGGGAATGTGGTCGCTGCCGCTGGAATCCGAGGAGCCGCAGTGATGCTTGCACGCAAGATTCTGCTGGGCACTCTGGGGATCGGGATCTTCCTGTTGATCTGGCATCTGGCGACGCTGGGGAACAGCCGGACCGATGTTCCCGGGCCTTGGTTGGCGTTCAACGGGCTGATCGAACTGGCCGGGCAAGGCGTGTTGTGGCGGTACGTGATCGCTTCGGTCTTCCGCGTCGCTTGGGGATTTTTCCTGGCCGCGATCGTTGGTATTCCGTTGGGCCTGGCGATCGGTTGGTCGCTGTGGATTCGCGAGTTGTTGAATCCGTTGGTTCAAGCGTTGCGGCCGATCTCGCCGATCGCATGGCTGCCGATTGCAGTGTTGGTCTTTGGCGGAGTGCAATGGTGGGAACCAAGCGATCTGGCGGCGATCTTCTTGATCTTCCTGGCGTCGTTGTTTCCAATCGTTACCGCCGCGACATCGTCGGTCGGTGCGATCGATGAAAAGTATTTGCGAGCCGCCGAGAACTTTGGCGTTCGCGGGTTGCCGCTGCTGCGATTGGTGATCCTGCCCGCCGCGCTGCCTCAGATTTTGACGGGCCTGCGATTGGCGATGGGGATCGCCTGGGTCGTCGTCGTGGCGGCGGAGATGTTGGGCGTTCAATCGGGGCTAGGGTTTCAGATCAACGATTCGCGGAACAACCTCCGCTACGATTTTGTCGTCGCTGCAATGTTGGTGATTTCGGTGATCGGGATGCTGTTGGATGCCGCGATGTCGCGGATCGAACGGACATCATTGGCACGCACCGGGATGGCAAGACGATGACCCAACCAACACCCAAGATCGAACTTCGCGATCTGCAACTGGAATACAGCGGCCGCGATGGGGCTGTGATGCCGGTGCTGCAATCGATCGACCTGACGGTCCGCGAGGGAGAGTTCATCTGCATCGTCGGCCCTTCGGGTTGCGGCAAGTCGACGTTGTTGAACATCGCCTGCGGATTCCTGCAACCGACTCGCGGTCAAGTCTTGATCGACGGCACGGTGGTCCAGCGTCCCGATCGGCGCCGCGTCTTTATCTTCCAGAACAACGCCGTCTTCCCGTGGCTGACCGTCCAGCAGAACATCGGATTTGGTCTGTTGGATCAATCGCCAAAAGAGCGCGACGAAGCGGTCCGGCATTACACCGAGATGGTCGGATTGACCGGTTTCGAACAGGCCTATCCCCGCGAACTCTCCGGCGGAATGAACCAACGGGTCGAGATCGCAAGGGCATTGGCTGCCGATCCCGATGTGCTGTACATGGACGAGCCGTTGGGTGCGCTCGACTTTTTGACCCGTCTGAAGATGCGGACCGATCTGGTCGAGATCTGGCGGCGGACGCAGAAGACGATCCTATTCGTAACGCACGACGTCGAGGAATCGGTGCAATTAGCCGACCGCGTCGTTGTGATGAGTCCACGGCCGGCGGAGATCCGCGCGATTCTCGACGTCGACCTGCCGCGTCCCCGCAACCTCGACTCTCCCGAATACCTCGCGATCCGCGACAAGATCTTCCGCACGATGGGGCTGGACCATTCGGGAATGCAAGCCGAAGCGTAAGACCGCAAAATCGCAGCGATCTCACCCCCGGCCGATTCATCGGATAACTCGCTCGTCCCCAATACGCCAGGTCCCCGCGAACAGGTCCTGGCGCTTGGGTTGGACGTCGGCTACTCGCTAGCCTTGTTGTTCCGCTGAGCCGCTTCGAGCTTGCGGATGTCTGCAGGACTCAAGTTGGGCCGCTGCAGTTCCAACGTCAGCTTGTTCAGCTTGCCGGTGAACTCAAAGGGCGTTTTGTAATCTTTGTCATCGACCGGCGTGCCGGTGTCCGATCCGATATCAAACGTTTCGTCCCATTGCAGAATCAGTGGAATCGTATGGGGCAGCTTGCCGGTGGCGACTTCCTTGCCATCGACTTTGAGGACGCCGATTCCGCTTTGCCCAATACCGCTGAGGTTGTTGAACGCCAATGTCCCCATCCCCATTCCGTCGTAAGTGAATTCGAACTCCAACACGTGCTTGCCGGGAGCGAGCGCGTCGGGTCCTTCCCAACGCTGGCGTTTCAGATCGACAAGGTTCCACAGAAAGACCGGCTTGCCTTTAAGTAGGTAGAAGCCGTAGCCACCGAATCGGCCGCCCGATGTCAGCAGCATCCCTTCGGCACCATTTTCTGGGACTTCGATATCGGCGGTGATCGAATACGAACAATTGATCAGTACCGGCGAATCGCCTTGTGGGACGCCCGTCATCGGCTGCGTGTAGGTGAACTCGGTCCGCCCGGCGGTGATGTTCGGACGGGGCGCGACCAACCGGGTCGCCACGGTGGCGTCCAATGGAAGCACTTGGTACTTGCGAGCTTCCTCCAGGAACAACGCCTTCAACTCTTCCAGCTTTTCCGGATGCTCGGCGGCGATATCGTTGCTCTGCGTCCAGTCTTTGGTCAGGTCAAATAGTTCCCATGTGACGTTGTTGACGGGATCTTGATTGACAGCGCCCACGATTTCCCATGGCGGACGGACGACCTTTGTGCTGGCCATCCAACCCTCATGATAGATCGCGTGATCTCCCATCATTTCGAAGTATTGCGTCTTGTGCGTCGAGGGCGCGTTGGCGTTTGATTCGTCGAACGTGTAGGCAAAGCTGACGCCTTCGATCGGCTTTTGCGGGATGCCATCAACTTCTTCGGGAGCCGCGATGCCAGCCGTTTCCAGGATCGTTGGTACGACGTCGATCACGTGATGGAACTGGTGCCGAATCCCGCCTGCATCTTTGATCTTCGCTGGCCACGAAACGCACATACCCTGGCGAACGCCGCCCAGATGCGAAGCAACCTGCTTGGTCCAACTGTAAGGCGTGCAGAACGACCACGACCATGGCACAGCCATGTGATTGTAGGTCTGATCCGAACCCCAGACGTCGTAGAACTTCTCCAGTTGCAGCTCGACAGGAACTTCGACTCCGTTAAACGCAGCGACTTCGTTCGGCGTGCCAACCTGAGTTCCTTCGACACTGCCGCCGTTGTCGCCACTGATGTAGATAATCAGCGTGTCGTCCAGTTTGCCCATATCTTCGACGGCTTGAATGACGCGGCCGATTTCATGGTCGGTGTAGGCCAGGTAGGCGGCGTAGACTTCGACTTGGCGAATGAACAGCTTCTTCTCGTCGGCAGTCAATTCGTCCCAATGCTTCAACAGATCATCGGGCCATGGCGTCAGCTTGGCATCCGCCGGGATCACTCCCAACTTCTTCTGGTTGGCGAAAATCGTTTTGCGAAGTTCGTTCCAGCCCTCGTCGAAGAGATGCATGTCGCTGATCTTCTCGATCCACTCAGGCGTCGCGTGATGAGGTGCGTGCGTGCCGCCGGGGACGTAATAACAGAAGAACGGTTTGGTCGGATCGATCTGATTCAGTTGGTTCAGTTTCGCGATCGCGTCGTCCGCTTGCGCGGTCGTCAGGTTCCACTCGGGATTGTCGACATAAGGATAGATGGGAGTTGTCTGACGGTACAGATTCGGTTGCCACTGGCTCGTATCTCCACCGACAAACCCGTAGAAATAGTCGAATCCCATGCCGATCGGCCATTGGTCAAACGGGCCGACTTGGCTCGCTTGGAACGTGGGAACATTGTGATCCTTGCCGAACCATGACGTGCTGTAGCCATTGTCTTTGAGGATTCGGCCGATCGTGGCTTTGTCCTTTTCGATAATGCTGTTGTAGCCGGGGAAGCCGGTCGATTGCTCGGAGATCACACCGAAGCCGGCGGAGTGATGGTTGCGACCGGTGATCAACGCAGCCCGAGTTGGCGAGCAGAGCGATGTCGAATGGAACTGCGTATAACGCAGGCCGGCTTTGCCGATTCGATCCAACGCGGGCGTTGGGATGACGCCGCCAAAGGTGCTTGGTGCGCCAAATCCGACGTCGTCGGTCATGATCAACAACACGTTGGGAGCTTCTTTGGGAGGCACGATCCGCGGTGCCCACCACGCCTTCGACTGAGCCGCGTTGTCTTTGATCTTTCCGCCAAACTTCTCCGCCGGAGCGGGCAATTGTTTGCCATCGATCGTAGTCGTCGCCGCGGGAGAACCAAGTTCACCGATGACTTGTGGAACAAATGCCGACTTGGCGGTGCCAGCGTTTGAGCCGCCGCGACCGGCCGCCGGCGGAGAACCATCTTGAGACCAGCCCGGACTGGTCATGACCATTCCGACAACAAACACGGGGAACAAACGCCTAGACACGGCGCGCAAGCAATTCTTGTTCATGATGAGATCTTTCTACTGAAATAGGTGACGCGAATCCGGCCAGATTGTAGCGGACAGGCTAACAGAATCGCCAGCATTCTCCCCATCTTTATATAGATTTCACCTCGACCTTGTTAGCACCCTTGATAGGTGACAGGACGAATCCGAGCGTCCAATGGAAGCGTCAGAAAAGAAGGTAACGCGACGCGTCAACGAGAGCTTCACACTGCTCCACGCAGCCGCCTTGGGTTACCAACGATCTAGCGAGATGCCGTTGGTAGATGTAGAAGACCGCTTGGAATCGCGGGCAGATGCGGCGATACGATCGATTGGGATCAGTGGCTCAACGCGCGCGGTGGCTTGCGTTTCGCGGACTCGATCAATCCCCAGCCAGCTCTGGAAAAACCTCTTCGTCGAGGTTCATACGTTTGACTAGGGTACGAACCCGTAGCAGAAAGTCGCTCTTGTAATTGGCGACTTGTTGTTCGTTGAGATTCAATTCCTCAGCGACTTGCTTGTTGCCGACGCCGCGGACGAACAGAAGTTCCAGACATCGCAGCTTCTTCCAATCGCCGCGTTGTTTCCAATGTTTGATTTGCGATTCGAGAGCCTCCCGAACTGCGGTCTCCTCCAGATTCCGCCGCTCGCCGCTGCGGGCGATCGAGCTGGCCGGGCGGGCTGTCCCGGCGAGATCCCACGATCCCTGCGATCCGGTGGCGGAGAAGGAGATCGCCGGTCGACGCCCCTCGCGACGCAAGTGATCGGTCAATTTGTAGGCGCAGATCGAAAACAGATAACTCTCCAACGGCCGCGCCCCGTCGTAGTTCGGCAGGCTGGTCAGGAAGCCGATAAACGCTTCCTGCACGATATCTTCGCTGGCCGCCCGGTTCCGAATCCGACTCTCCGCAAACGCCAACAACCGGCCTTCGTAGCGATCGATCAGATCCTCCCACGCCCGCTGGTCTCCCTCGCGAATGCGACTCACGAGCAGCGAATTGGCTTGGGTTTCGGACATCATCAAACTTAGGTTTTAGGATCGAAGGAAGAGTAGGGCGTTGCGGCGAATCGTTCGACAATCGCGATGCCGTGCGGCGACGGTTTTATGCCAACGCGGTTTTGTCGTCGTGTCCTACTTTGGACCGCGGCGAGATCGATTTTAGCAGCACCGTCAGTCCCGACAGCCCCACCAAAGCCAAGGCGGCCAACACGCCGAGCCCTTTCAATCGCTGGCCAACTTCCAAGGCCTGCCATTGTTGCGTGATCTCGGAATGGAAGTCGTCGTCCAAAACCAAGACGCTCGCGTGTTGGAACATCTCTCCGGTGCTGGTCGTCAGTTTGCCGTTGTAGGTCCGATCGGGATCGACCAGCCCCGACGCGATCTGTTCGGCCGGCACGGCGATCTTCTCGCCCGCTCCCGGAAAACCAAGGGCTTGATCGATGTAAGCGATCAACGCGATCTTCTGCTGTTGCAGCAAGCTCTCGCGACTCGAATCGGCCGACAAACTAGGGACCGATTGGACGACCAGTTCAGCCCAGTCGTCGCCGATCTTATCGGGTTGATCGACCCACATCGGTCGGTCTTCGGGATAGATCGGGTAGTCGAGCGGAGCGGTGGAAAGTTCGTGAGGCTGCGAATCGTCTTCGCTCGGCTCGACCTTCGATTCTGGCTTTTCCTCCAGCTTCGAATCCGATTTCTCATCGGCCGCCGCTTCGACTTTCGACAACTCCTTCGGCTCGTCCGCTTCGTCGGCGATGCCGCTCGACGCGACGCCCATGACAAAGCCAAACACCGTTGCCAACAGCAGAGCGAGGTAGGGCGATTTCGTTTTTGATATCAACATGGCTCTTTGAGCTCCTGACGTTTTTTCAATCACAACACCGATCGAAGACGACGATTCACGAAGGGACGTGAAGCGGTTGCCATCACGCACCGTGAACCCGCGCGATTCGGTGGGCGGGGTTTTTCCAAACCGCTGCCATCTGGATGGCGATCACCATCGCGGCGGCGGTCAGCATGCCCCAAGGTTGTGGCACGGGGATCACTTGGTTGACCAACCAGGCGACAACGACAACAACCGCGATCGACCAGATACTCATCCGGCGAGCTCGCAGCGGATCAGCCGCTCGCCACCAGCGAGCCAGGAAAAAGATCGCTGCGAAGTGAGCCATCATCGCTGGCAACAGGATCTCACCCGACCCGGAATACATGTGACGGGGCAGATCCAGCGCGACGCGGTCCAGGTCAAACCCCGAATCCATCGGGATCATCAACCCGCGTCCCAAGCCATACGCGATCGCGCCAACCACCGCTCCCACGCCCAATTGAACGATGCGTCGCGGCAGCCCTTCGGCTTCGTCGCTCTCCCACGCTTTGCCCAAGCCCAGCATCAACCAAGCGCCGGCAAGCGCCGTCGCCGCCCCCCAAGCAAAAGGAGCGATCGCACGGGCTCCGCCATCTCCTTCGGCGATGCCAAACATCGTCGCCACCCAGCCCAAAACACCCAGCACGATCAACGCGGTTGCCCAGGATTCGGTCAGTTCCGCGGCGCGGGTGCGAAGCGATTTGTCAGCCAATTCGCGGCGGGCCATCATCCGCCACTGCTGCCGCGTCGGCGTCATCTGCTGTCGCCGCTGGGCGTTGACAGCTGCCGCATGCGCCGCGGCATAACTGGGCTGTCGTTGATTGGTTAAGACCATCGTGCGAATCACGTAATACGGAATATAGAGCATCGCCAACAGCGACAGCATTGGCAGCAACCAGGCGGAGTTCATCAACAGGATCACCACCGCAACGACGACAACGATCAAGCGTCCCAACGGGTTGGCACTGCGATCGTGCCACCAATGATTCAGATCGTGAGCGCTCTTGTGTACAGCAAAGGCAAGCGGTTCACTCGGCGCCTTCTTCGCGTTATGGACCGGCCCGGAGTTCATCGCCGGTCCGGCAGCGTTGTTCCGTGGATTGTTTTGTTGTGCGTAGTGAGGCGTCGCCGGGTCGGAAATCAATTCGGCAAGGATCGGCCGTGCGTGCGCGTCGGGATCGAGTTGGGCGAGTCCATGTTTATCGAGCAACATCCCCAGCGGTTCCAACAACTCGGCGACGCTCTTCTGTCGCGCTTCGGGATTCTTTTGCAACGCCTTGGCGATCACGCCGCGGAAGGGCGGTTCGACCTGCGACAGATCGGGATCGCTGGTCAAGTGCTTCATGATGATCTCGTGAGACGATTCGCCATTGAAGGGAACGTCTCCGGTCAACAGTTCGAACAGGATGATCCCAAGGGCGTAGATGTCGATCTCTTTGCCATACTCTCCGCGACCGATCTCCGGTGCCATGTAGTGGAACGTGCCAACGCTTTCGGTGTTGCCACCGCGTCGCGAACAGGAGATGAACTTGCTGAGACCATAGTCGCCGATCTTGAAGATCCCTTCGTCGTCGAAGATGTTTCCAGGTTTGAGATCGCGGTGCACGATCCCATGATCGTGCAGGTAAGCGACACCGGCGGCGAGATCGCCGAACCAACGCAGGGCTTGCTCGCGAGGGAGACCTTGGCGGTGGCGATCGAGTTCGTCGCGAAGGGTCGCACCGGCGACATACTCCATCAAGATCCAAGCCTGATCGTTGTCGTCGTACTTCACGTCGTACAGCGCGACCAGATTGGGATGCTTCAGATTCATGCAGTGACCGACGCCACGCAGCTCGATATCCAGGTTGCGTTGGACCCGCTTCAGAGCGACTTCTTTGCCCGCACCGCTGACAGCGAAATAGACCTCACCAAATCCGCCTACACCGATCCCACGCTTGATCGTGTATCCCTTTAAGGGTTGGTCGCCGGTGGCGTAGGTGAATTTCATCGTTAAACCTGTTTTCCGCAAATCCTCGTCGGCCAGCGGATTGGGAGCATATCGCGTCGATTCTATTTTATCTGCTAATGCGGGCATCGCGTTAAGTTCCTTATCGGACAGCGTCGTTGCAGCACCGATGTGCGCCGAGCCATCGGAAGTTGGGTCCGAGTTAACAGGCCGGATCGATTCGCGTTTAGGGCGCCAAAACATTCAAATCGTCTCGTTTTTCGTGCTTTTCATAACCGCTCCATCGACATCGCCAACGTTTCTCCAACGATCCGACAGTCCGAACTCAATACCGCCGTCTGCCCGATCTGCGTCCCATCGACGACCAACGGTTCCTCGCTGCGGATCCGCCAATCGTCTCCAGAGACAAACAGGATCACGTCGCTGGTCCAATGCGAACATTGGATATGAGCCCCTTGAGAGGGCCCGATCACGCAGGTGTCGGCCAGCAGGATCATTCCGTCGGCGCGGGGCTGCGTGCGATGACGGCTGACCAAATTCAATCGCGCTGAAGAACTCAGCGGATGCGTTTTTTGAAACTCGAACTGGACGACGCTCCCCAGTTGAAACCGATCGCCGGTTCGCAGCAGGGTAGGGCGGTCCAACGGTTCGCCTTGCAGACGCGTTGAGGCCAGCGGTTGCAACACGTAATCGCTCCCCTGCCGGCGAACCGCCGCTGCCCGCCGCGAGAGGTCGCCTTGGACATTGATCTCGACCGACGAACCCGCTCCCGGACCACCGATCAACCACTCGTCGCCGGCGACGATCAAGAAGCCACCCACACCATCGATCCACAGCATCCGCGCGTTCTTGCTATCGCTGCCGCGCTGGGCATGCGATCGGTCGTGCGGTCGGTCTTCCACCACGCTGTTCACCTCGATTGTCGAACCAGCTAAATATTCGTTGTTCCACGACGGCAGCCCGGTTGGATTAACAACCGGGCCACAGGTCATCGATTGACTTTCACCACCGTCGATCAGTCGATCTGAATCATCGCAACCGAATCTTCCGCGGTAGGTTGGTCGCCGTTGAAGTAGGTCGAGACCTGATTCAAGATGTCTTCGTCCGACTCCTCGGTCAACTCGATCGTACCGTAATACTGATTGTCGACAGCCAACAACTCTTCGTCGACTTCGATCCGAGTGCGGATGCTGTCGATAAGATCGCGGGTTCGCGACAGATGGCTATCGTCCAGGTTCAGCGAGCTGGCGGCGTGTGCAACTTGGTTGGCTGCATATTGAGCCTGCAAGTTTTCGACTTCGACTTCCAACTGACGCTTGGCCGACAACATCTCATCCATGCGGTCCTTGGCAGCTTGCAGCGTCTTCTCACGAGCGGTGAGCATCTGTTGCAGCTTGTCCACGGTTGCCTTCTGGGTCTTGAATCGGTTGAAGCGACCGGCCAGATCGTCTTTCACTTGGTCGGCACTATAAGTTCGCTTGGCGTAAACGAACCGCGTGTCGCCACTTTGCAGATCGGCGGTCAAACGCATGATGTCGCGTTCAGCCGAAGCCAACATGTCGGCCTTCGAATCGATCTGCTTTTGAAGTTTTGCGACGTGGATTTTTTCCGACGCGATCAACTTCATGTTCTTGGCGATCTCCGGCTGCAGGTCGTCGATCATCTGACGGGCACGATCGATTTCCACGTTTACCGGTACGACATCTTTGACCGCATCGCGAGCGTAACCGAACCCGGTCTTCATATAGCTCGACATTCCGGTCCCAAAAACGAGCCCAGAAAGCAACAGGGCCAGGCTACCGCCAACTAGGGTTTTCTTAATCATCACACTTACTCTCTATCTAAATTTGACTTTGCATTCCCTGAATTCTTGCGACCCCACCAAGGATCCATGTTCCATTCATCCAGTAGTTCGCCGCCGCCGCGGGGATCTTGGTGAATCGAACCGAAAATTTTTCCAGGTCGGAACAATTGCCCGTCCTTCCAAGGGAAAAGCCTGATTTGCCGCAGAGTTCTTTTGGTTTGCCGGGCGAACTCGATTAAGTTCGGGAAAGGAGAGGGAACCCTGGCACGCTGGAAGCCGTATTAAAGTGACAATGCTGCTTGCTCCTCCGTTGCGGATGAAGTGTTCGCATCACTTGGACACGTTGGAAGCCGTATTAAAGAGACAATGCTGCCTTTTTGAGACATTCGCGTCCTAAAAAAGCAGCGCGGTAAACCGCGTCAGAATTTAGGCAAGTTGACTTAACTTGATAGAGCAAAAGGAGTTAAGCGTTCTCAGCAAGAATTGCCATGTCACCATGGCACGTTGATTGCTCCGAACCTTTATTCAGAAGAATCGGTCTTAATTGGCATCGACCGCAACCGCGGCAATGCCGATAAACGATACTAGGGACTGTCGAACCGGGAGACGAATTATGTCGCCAATCTATTCCAATCCGAAAAACGGAACTGCCACCACGCTTCCTATCGAAGCGACTTGGGCAGAGCTCTCCGAACGGACAGACAAATCCGATACCAGCGCTTTGGCTCAATGGATCGAGGCAGATCTCGAGCGTATCGAAAATCAGTTGAGCGATTTCATTACGCCCAACACGCTGAAGAAGTCGTTGCGCAGCGGACGCTAACGACGATTGAAGCACTCGCGGCGGGCGACACCGCCCACCGCGATCGATCATTCTATAGGCCTAAGCTTCGAACTTGCCCAAGCAGAGGGTCACGTTCTGGCCACCAAAACCGAAGCTGTTGTTCAACGCATACTTCACTTTGGCCTGCCGCGCTTCGTTGGGCACGTAATCCAGATCGCAAAGCGGATCGGGATTTTCATAATTGATCGTCGGTGGCAGCACGCTGTCGCGAATCGCTAGCAAACAGACGATCATCTCGGTCACGCCCGCTGCGGCAATCAAGTGCCCCATCATGCTCTTCGTACTGCTGACCGGCGTCTTATAAGCGTTGTCGCCAAAGACCTGCTTGCATGCTAGCGTTTCGACCTTGTCGTTGACCGTCGTGCTGGTTCCGTGAGCATTGACGTAATCAATGTCCTCGGGATTCAGTCCCGCATCGCTGATCGCCATCCGCATGCTTGCAATTCCGCCGTGCCCATCGGGTGGAATGTCGGTGATCCGGAACGCGTCGGCTGTCGTTCCATAACCGAGGATCTCACCGTAGATCGGGGCCCCACGGCGGCGAGCGTGTTCGAGTTCTTCGAGAACAACCATGCCGGAGCCCTCGCCCAAAACAAACCCATCGCGACGGGCGTCGAACGGGCGGCTGGCCGCTGTCGGGTTAGCGTTGTTCTCGCTGAGAGCCGTCAGCAGATTAAATCCGGTGACGCCAAAGGGATGGATCATGCTGTGCGTGCCGCCGGAAAGCATCACGTCGGCATCGCCGCGGCGGATGATCTCGGTCGCTTCGCCGATCGCTTGGCTGCTGGCCGCACAAGCTGTCAGACAGTTGTAGTTGGGCCCTTGAGCGTTGAACATCGCCGCCAGATGGGCCGCCGGCATGTTCGGTTCCTGTTCCAATTCGACCAGCGGATTGAGTACTTCCAGTCCCTTCTGCAGGAACTTGGCCATGTCGTACTCGCCCCCCTCCATCGCGACGGTCATCATGTCGGTGAAGGTGACAAAGTCCTGGTTTCCTTCGCCGCTGCCCAGGTAGACGCCAAAGCGGTGCGGGGCGACGCCGGCGTCCATGATCCCGCTTTCGCTGATCGCCTGCTTCGCCGCACCGGCAGCAAACTTGGTGTGCCGGCCACGGTGCTTCCACAATTCGGGATCTTCGCCGGTATCGGTGATGTCCCAACCCTTCACCTCTGCCGAGATTTGGGTCGGAAAACCTTTGGCGTTAAACAACGTCGTATACCCGACGCCGCTTTGACCCTCCTGCAAGCCTTTCCATACGGTGGTTGGATCATGTCCCATGGGGTTGATCATACCGATGCCAGTGACGACAACGCGTGGACGCATGGTGTTACCTTTGAAGATGCAAATATTTGGACAGATTGGATTTTTGATTTGCGATTCCCGCAGCCTACCGATCTTCGATGTGGCGAAGCGACGGAGACCGTCGGGACGGCTGATCGGGAAGCTTTTGATCCAAAGCTGAAAACGTGAGTTTACCGGTTGGGAAAATCGCGAGCCCGAATCGCGAAACTTAAGCGTAGCCGAACTTGCCGCCGATTGGTATTCGGGTTTCCCCTCGGATCCGAGCGATCTCGCCGGCTAGGACCCGACAATTGCGGATCCCCGCGTGGCGGCAGGGAGAACCAGTGGTCGATCCTCTTCCGCCAGCCGGGTTAGATTTGCTGGCGGCTTTAGGTTGCCGGAGTCGATTCGTCGTCCAGCAGATTCTTGGAGACTGGCAGCGGATTTCCGTCGGCATCCTGAGCGACTTCCCACAATCGCATCAGCCGCAACATCGTCAGCAGATTCGCCGGATTGAACAGCTGGCCGGTGCCAAAGCGTTCCTCGTCCAGGAAGGCAAACAACATCTGCACCTCCGCCTGCAGTTTGCCTTCGCAGTAACTGGTTCCGGTGATCACCGCCCCATCGTTCTGCAGATCGTCGATCGTGGCGGTGTAGTGCAGGGTATCGCCGGGGCGAGCGGGTTGGTGGAATTTGGCTTTCCCAACCTTCGCCAGCACGATCCGCTGTTGAAAATCGAAGCACTCCGAGACCAGGATCCCGCCGGTCTGGGCGAGACCTTCGATGATCAGAGTGTTGGGAAAGACGGGGTGCGCCGGCAGATATTCGTCGACCGGTTCCTCGGTCAACGAGATATTTTTGATCGCTTCGGCGCGCTCACGGCTCTTGAAATAGGTGAAGCGATCGATCCAAAACCAACGCATTGTCTTATGCCACTCTGTCGATAAATAAAAGCTTCCACGCTGACAGCCAGCTGTTCCGCGAATGGCCTCGATGCCATTTGACGGGCGAACCCCGCCATCACAGCCGCTGCGGCGGCCATCGTTCGCCTGTCCGGGCGACACAAACTTCGCTGGGTCCAAACCGCAATCGATTGGGACCTACCGACGAGGATGCGTCGCAGAAAACGAGCGTTTGCAATCGGGTAGAAACCGATTTTTGTTCCAACCGGGGGGCGGCAACGCCCCGCGATTCTCTGTCCCAACGCGCCCCGGGGAGGGACGCGGTTTGGCGAGACGCTGCAGAGGTCGATTGCGTTCGCACCTCTGCTTCCTGGCGAGCGACAGACCGAGGCGATGATGCTATCAAAACGAAGCACCTCGCCTCGCGGCGGCTCACCCGATCCGACGAACAACTCCCAGCGGACGGTCCCGCCGGGGCGGGGCCTAATTAGGCGCCGACCTTGGAGTTGACGTAGCTGCACAGATCGTTGACGGTCAACAGATCGCCGAAGTCTTGAACGCGAGGGTTCTTTTCGAACTTCGACAGATCGGCCCACGACATACGCTTCTTCAGCTCGACCAAGCCGTCTTCGGTGACCTTGCCATCTTTGACATATTCGCTGTTGGTCAAAATGTCCTCGGGGAACAATTCTTCGCGAGGAATTTGGATGTCGAAGGCTTTTTCCAACTTGAACACGATGTCCAGAAAGTCGATCGATTCGGCACCAAGATCGCCAACCATCGTCGCTTCGGGAGTGACTTCGTCGTCGTCAACACCTAGTGCGTCGACCAGAGCAGCTTGAACCTTTTCGTAGACTTCGTCTTGCGTAGGCATCGTTATTTAAACCTTTCGTATTTACGAATATGTGCCGTTTGACTGTTTCTTCGGCACGTGTATCAAAGTGATTTGCTGTGTTGCAATTACAATGTCGACTGCGTCATCGCTTGGATCACTGCGGGCTGATCCCCAAACATATTAAAGAACTGCTCTCGAACAAACCTTCGGGTATCGTCGTCGTTATTGTGCGGACTCGCTTCGCTGCCGGACCGCTCCAAGATTAAACGTGCCGATACCGTTACTTTATCGCCCTTCGTGGCCTGAGCCTTGACCGTCACTAGCGGACCATCCTCTTTAAACTTGTCAGCTTTGATCTCCAAGGTCTCTCCGGGACACAAAAAGTCACCGAACTTGACCGATTTGGCTTCGACCAAAAAGACGTGAGGCGAGGCAAAATCTTCGCCGGTTCGAACCATCCACATCGCCGCTTGGTACAATGCTTCGAGCATCATCACCCCCGGCATGACCGGAAAACGTGGGAAATGGTCCAATAGATAGTCTTCCGACGCGTGCAGCGTGCGGCGGGCGATAAGTTGAATCCCGGGTTGGAGCGCAACGATTTCGTCGAGCTGACTGTAACGCATCTTGGACAAAATCAAATTCCTTCACGATCGCTGGGCAAGGGATTAACGTGCCTTAACGCAAATAGAATAGTAGCCAGCGTTTATCGCCTCAAGCGTAGAATCGTTACAATCACCCCAGTTAACGCCAAGTTATCGAGGTTTCCTGGTTATTAAACAGGCGCACTCCCTCATTTAGCACCTTCTCTCTTCCTCTACAGTTCCCAGCGACGATTTCCAAGTGAACGAAGATTCCCTATCTTCCGCTGCCACAGCTAGCAACTTTGTCCTGCTGTGGCACCAATTGCCAGCATCCTCGCCGCGACGATCCCATTTCGATCTGATGTTGGAGGACTCCGGACAGCTGAGAACTTGGGCGATCCCGCGGATCCCCTCACCTGGCGAAAGCGTCCAGGGACTTGGTCTGCCTCCACATCGAATCGCCTACCTCGATCTGGAAGGGGAGATCTCCGGCGGACGCGGGTCGGTGCGGCGCATCGATCGGGGGACCTACACGATCATCGAATCGAGTGACGAACAACTATCGATCGAGATCCGCGGCGATCAGCTGACGGGGCAGTTGCGGTTTCGCGCAACCGAATCGGATCAGTTGTGGGAGATCTCGCGAGTCGACGCCTTGGCCAATTTGTAGATCGGCCCGTCGGGGATCCAAGCGGTGTGAGCCTTGGCGCCGGTGCGGCCGGCCAACACGATCTCGCCATCCAACAATTCCAGCGTCTCGATCACGACGGGGGTTTCGACGTAGCGGTCGTGTTCGCTGGGAACGGTCACCAGTGCTATCAAGTCGTCCTCTTCGTTCTCCCAGCGAACTTCCAGATCCCCCCGCGATGCGGCGATGCTGATCTTGTCGGAGAAGTGTTGCAGAGGGATCGGCAGCGCGCCGGCTCGCAAACGGTGAATCTGCAGCGCGATCACGTTCGGTTCGTCGGTCAGCTGGGCGTGCAGTTCAAACGAGATCACCGAATCGATCCGCCCCCGCCGGTAGCGAGCCGCGACGATCACCTTGCCATCTTCGACCGAGACCCGCGGATCTTCGGTTCCCGGGGGGAGGACGTTGGGAAATTGATTCGCCAGTTCCGACGCTAGCCAAGCGTTGATCTGATCGGTGGTAAACGTGGCGTGCCAATCGCCGACGATCTGCACCTGTTGAGAGAGCTGTTCGAACTGAGCTTGCAGTTCTTCTTTATGTTGCAGTGCCAGCGGTGCCGATGCGACCGCGGTCTTATAAAACGCCGGAGCCTGCTGTGCGGCGCGAGCGGCCCACCAGGTGAACGCTCCCAGACCGGTTGCGATAAAAACGAGAACCAGTCCGAGTGTTTTCAATAGCCGTCGCATGGCAAAGTCCCTGAAGCCATTGGATGCGAGAAGAAGCACGCCAAAGCATCTTACGGAAGCTGTTAAAGCCAGGTCAACTTCCATATTCGGCCGATCGGGCATCGTTCGCAGGCGATTGGGCCCCCCAACGGGGAAGCAAACGCGGTTCGATCGCCCCCAAACCAAGCTATCGATATCGCTTCGATTCGCTAACATGTTCCAAGTGTCTGCTTGGCTGAGATTCTTTTGTATTAAATCGTGGAATCCGCTACCGTGCGTTGCCGCGGGATCGATCGCCAGGACTGCGATCGATCGACGTTCCGATTCGTCCGGCGTGCACTGGGCGATGCACAAGCCGTCGCCAGGTCGGGGTGCTATCAATCGAAGCAAGCTGGTTCCTGGGATTTCTGTTCTGGGGGTTATGGACGATTGGGGGTCATCTCGATCGGGGACAGCGATCTTTGCAGCGGTCGCAGGTTGGACGCTGACGCTGTAATTTGCTGTATAAGCTGGGAATATTCGAAGCAACGTTCATCCGACGGAGACGATCAATGCGACCTTGGGGACCCCGCCGCGGCGGCTGGCAGGATCGAAATTTGTTCCGCCCGCTGGAGAGCTCGGCGACGCGGCGGCGGCGCAGCACAACGCGCGATGCGGAAGCTTCGCAGACTAGCTCAAGTTCGCCGGCAGAGGATGACGATCCAAAGCACAAACTTCAGCGAACCGAAGCGATCTTAGTCCTGTCACGGGGATCACTTACGACGCGGAAATTGGCCGCTTTGGCTGGCTTGGCGGACGCCACCGAAGCGCGTACACTGATCCGCCAACTTAACCAGCTTTACGATCAACGGGGTCGCGCGTTTCGCGCCGAAGAGATTGCCGGCGGTTACCAATTGTTAACCCGACCACAATTTGCCCCCTACCTGCGGCGATTGGGGCACGTGCCGCAAGCGGTTCGGTTGTCCTCCCCGATGCTCGAAACATTGGCCATCGTGGCTTACCGCCAACCTGTGTTGCGAGCCGATATCGAAGCGGTTCGCGGCGTGCAAAGCGGTGAATTGCTGCGGCAATTGATGGAAAAGGATTTAGTCCGGATCAGCGGTCGCAGCGACGAACTGGGCCGTCCCTATTTGTATTCCACGACAAAGAGATTTTTGCAGGTCTTTGGCCTCCGTAACACCGATGCCTTACCATGCAGCCAGTGGTTCAAAGAACAGCCGGTCGACGTACCAACAACCGGCACCCCCGATAACCTAGACCCAGTTCTTGACAGTCCCGATAAGGAGTCCGACGTGAGTATCGCTATCGCTTCATCCCATCATGATGCCTCACCCGAGCACACCGACGCGATCGTCGCCGTTTCAAGTACTGAGTCGAGTGTTTCCAATCCGCCAGCTGCGATCATCGAAGACGAAGAAGATGAGCAGTGGAACGACGACGATGATGACGACGACTGGGACGACGAAGACGACGATTGGGACGATGAAGATCCCGACGACGACGACTCAGATGACGACGACGATGACTGGGACGAAGAAGAAGAAGCCGACGAGGACGACGACGACGACAGCAAGGACGACGACTGGGAAGAAGTCGACGACGATGATGACGATGACCTCGAAGAAGCTGACGGCGAGGGAGACGAGTGGGTCGACGATGAAGACGACGACGACTGGGATGACGACGACGAAGATGAATTTTAATCGTCGCCGCGGTTTCTAACGCCGCTGCCTCTACGCAGTCGGTCGAACGACTCTAACGCTCGCGGGCCGTTTCGTCCGGCCCGGTTTCGAGCATGTTTTCAGCCAGATGAGGTGCCAGGACTGCCGGCGTCGGGTAGTCCCAGGCTAGGGTGGGCGTCAGTTCCAGCCCCAACCAATCTTCGACATCTCCCGCCAGTTCCATCGTGGCCAATGAATCGAGGCCATAATCGGCCAGCGGTTTATCGCGATCGGCCGGGCCGTTGTCCGGATTTCCTCGCGCTGCCAACCACTCCAACAACCAACCTTCGATCGCCGCGCTAACAGCCGGCAAATCGTCGGGCGTGATCGTTGTGGGGAGCTCGGGAAATTCGACGTTCCCACCCAACATGATCGATCGATCCCAGCGATGTTTAGTCTTCAATTCGCCGCTGAAAAACTGACGCCGACACGCTTGCCGTTGCACCTTGCCGCTGGTCGTCAACGGAACGCCTCCGGGCCGCGTCAACGCGATCGTCCGCGCATCGACTTCGTGTTGTTCGATCAACCGTCGCCGCAATCGGCGGACCAGACCGGCCAACGATTCCGGTGGCGTCTGCCGAGCGACTTCCGCCACAACCGCCAACGCCTCTTGCCCGTCTCCTTGCGCCGAAAAGGCTGCCGCTGGGCCACCGCTGGCTTCCCCTAAACACTCGCAGACCGTCGCTTCGATATCTTGCGGATAGACGTTGCGGCCGCGAAGGATGATCACGTCTTTCATCCGCCCGGTCACGTATAACTGGTCGCGGTGCAGGAACCCTAAATCCCCGCTCCGCAAAAACTTTCCCGCCTCGGGCTCGCCAGCGATCGTCGCATGAAACTGTTCCGCGTTGACCGCCTCTCGATTCCAATAACCGTCGGCGACGCTGGGTCCCTGCAACCAGATCTCTCCCACCGCGCCATCGGCCTGCGCCGCGGCGGTATCGGGATCGACGATTGCGATTCGCATTCCATCGGCTGCCGGACCGCTACTGACCAATCGTTGGACCGTCGCTTCGGGCTGACCTTCAGCCGCCGGCTGATACCTTCCCACGGAGAGCGAATCGCGATCGACATCCAGATATTTGGGTTCGTTGCGATCGCCACCGCCAGCGGCCAACAGCGTCGCTTCGGCCAAACCGTAACAGGGGCAGAAGCTGCTGGCGCGATAGCCCGCCGGTTCAAATCGCTGGATAAACGCCTCCAGCGTCGCCGCCCGCACCGGTTCAGCCCCGCAAAACGCCGTCGTCCAACAACTCAGATCCAACCCCCGGGTGTGTTCCGGATCGATCCGATCGACACACAACTGGTAAGCAAAATTGGGAGCTCCGCTGAACGAAGCCCGATGCGAACTGATCGCTTGCAACCACCGCAGCGGCCGCTGCAGAAAGCTTCGCGGCGACATCAAAACCGCTTCGCCGCCGACGTAGATAGGTTCCAAGATCCCGCCGATCAAACCCATGTCGTGGTAGGCGGGCAACCAAAAGACACCCCGGCTGTGCTCGCTCGCGTCATCGGCGGCAAACTCCAATGCGTAACTGCTGCGGATCGATTCGAGATTGCTCAGCAGGTTGGCGTTGCGAACCATCACTCCCTTCGGATCGCTTGTCGAACCGCTTGTGTATTGCAGCAGCCCCAACGCTTCGCCCGAACCGTCGTCGATGTGAGGATCGAAGTCGACCGCCGCGACGCCATCGGTGGCGATCCGGTGGGTCTTATGAACAACCTCGTTCAACCGCTTAAAGTCCAAACCTTCAAGGGTCTCGCGATCGGCGATCAAGGCCGCCGGTTGGCAATCGACAGCCGCAGTGTCCAAGCGCGGCATCGCTCGCCCCGGCTTGGGGAAGCAGGTGGGGACGGGGACTAGGCCGGCATAGCTGGCGCCAAAGAAGCCGACTAAAAACTCGAGCCCCGGCGGGAACAGCAGCAGCGCCCGATCCCCCGGCGTGGTGCACTGGGCCAATTCGGCGGCGACCGATCGGGCTCGCCGATCCAGCTGGCCGTAGGTGATCGATTGCGATTCCCCTGCGTCGGTCAAAAACGTGGCGACCGCTCGGTCGGGGTGGCGGCGGCTGCGATCGACCATCAGTTCGGTCAACGATCGCCAACCGCCATGCCGCTGCGTTGTTTCTTGTGGTAGCGACATATTTTTATGGCTGGAAATCATGTTGCCCGGTCTACGAAAGTCACAACATGCCGACGACCGTCGTCGACTCGTTGAGATCTGGCTGCCCTGTTACGATGGAAATACGCCGTGGACGTTACGATTGTAACGAGAATGGCGTGCCAACCAAACGGCCGCGCCGACCGTTTCGCCCCCCCTTTGGATCGTTTTTTCTAAAAAACTCGTCACCTCAAAGTCCATGTTCCGAACGATTTACGAGGCCGCCGAGCCGAAGCTGCAGTTTTTCTGGTTCTGCCACGCCGGTGCCGGTTCGGCGTCACTGGTCCGAGCGGCTCGAGGTTTATCGGGGCCGCTGAGTCTGCAAGTGGCTTCGCTCCCCGGACGCGAACACCGCTTCCGCGATGGGCTGAACCTCTCGCTCGATGAATTAGTCGACCAATTGGCCGCCGAACTGCGAGCTCAGATTCGCGGCCCCTATCATTTAATAGGGCACAGTTTTGGCAGCCTGTTGAGCTATCTGCTGGCTCAGAAAATGATCGCCGCCGGTCTGCCGCCACTCAGCCTGACCGTGATGACGCTAGCCGCGCCCGACCGCGTCAACCGAAATCCGCGAACCGCCCATCTGAGCAACGAAGAATTCCTCGACTACCTCGACCACCGCTTCGGCAGCGTCCCCCGCGCGTTGCGGACGAATCCCGAAGCGGCAGCGTTGTTTTTGCCGATCGTTCGCTACGACTTACAATTGCTCGAATCGTACGTTCACCAACCGACCCCGCCGCTGCCGATTCCGATCCTGGCGTTGGCCGGCAGCGACGATCGCGCCGTCAGCCCCGAAGCGATGCGGCAGTGGGAGCGGTTTACCAGCGAATCGTTCGAATTGCAGACGATCCCCGGCGGCCACTTCTTTCCCACGGAAAATGTTGAACCGATCATCCAGCGGGCGATCGGAGCATTCCAGCAAGGACCTTCATGATCGCATCTCGATGCCGTTAGCGGATCGTTCGACCTGATCCAAATCGAATCATTCCAGCAAGGCTCTTATATGACTGCATCCCCTTCGCCAGTCTCCAAATCACGCAGCCCGATCGTGTGGATCATCACCGCGATCGTGTTGCTGGTCGTCGGGCTGTTTGGTTGCCTTATCCTGTGGCTCGCCAGTGGCGTCTCGGGCCGCGAATTTGCCCCTTCGCACTTCCAGACTCGGACATTTAATGTCGCTTCGGTCCCCTGGATCGGATTCCAGATCGGCAGCCTCGATCACTCCTCCGTCAACGATGCGACCAGCCAATATCTGATCGCCAACAAATTGATCAACGTTCCCGCGACGCCACCCAAACGCTGGGACCTGCTGGAAATCCACCGCAATGTCAGCCTCCCTCACGATGCCGATGCAAGCGTACTGACGCTCTACCTGACGGGGCGGGGCAGCCACGGCGTCGATTGGGAACAATGGAGCAAGGATCATCCAGCCGCCGCCGCTGTTTTTTGGCCGTTTGTGCAACAACTGGCGATCGACCAACTGTATCTCATGCTGCCGCAAGCCTTCGATCTGGCTCGCCAACAGACCGATCCAGTCGAACTGCAACAAGCGCTCGACGACTACTTCGTCGCCGAATTCCCCGCCTTCGCCGCCGACCTGGCCCATGCTGGTCGAGAGGCCGAAGCGATCGCGGCCCTCGAATCGGCGATCGATCGCTATCCCCAACAGGCTTCCTTTTCAGCCGCCTTGGACGATCTGCAGTCGCAAAAATGAACGCCCCGGATTTCTCGAAGCCATGATCTATTTAGACAACAACGCCACGACGGCGATCACCCCCGAAGTGCTCGACGCGATGCGAGCCGATTGGCTGCTGGGGCCCGCCAATCCGTCGGCTCAACATCGCATCGGTCGATCGGCCAAACTGCGGTTGGAGGATGCCTGCGATGCGATGTTGGATTGCTTGTCCGCCAGCGAACATCGTTTTCTACTGACCAGCGGCGGCACCGAAGCCAATAACTGGGTGATCGGCAACCTGGGACAGGGGGACGGGCCGATCGTCGTCAGCCAGATCGAACACCCCAGCATTCTCGCGGCGGCTCGCGCCGCGCAGGCTCGCGGCATCCCCGTCCGCTATCTGCCGGTCGATGCCAACGGAATCGTCGATCTTCCGCTGTTGCAAACTTGGCTCGCCGAGACTCCCAAGCCACGGCTGGTCTCGATCATGGCTGCCAACAACGAAACCGGCGTGATCCAAACAATCGCGCCGTTAGCTGCCTGCTGCAATGATGCTGGGGTCCCCTTCCATTCGGATCTTTCGCAAATGCTGGGCAAGCTGCCCGTCGACATCGACCAAATGGGAATCACCGCCGCGACCATCGCGGCCCACAAATTCCATGGACCCGTCGGAGTCGGAGGGCTGATCCTGCGTCGCAACGCACCGATCTCGCCGCTGCTGGTCGGCGGGGCACAGCAACTGGAACACCGCGCCGGGACCGAACCGACTGCCCTGGTCGTCGGCATGATGACCGCTATCCAACAATGTTTGAACGACTTATCCACAACGCAAACCGCGATGCGACAACGCCGCGACGCGTTGGAAGCGGGGCTGCGGCAACAGATTCCCGATCTGGTAGTCCACAGCGCCGCGGTCGATCGGCTGCCGCAAACGACCTGCTTTTCAATCCCCAACATCGATCGCCAAGCGTTATTGATGCGGTTGGATTTCGAATCGGTCGCCTGCAGCACGGGTAGCGCCTGTGCGAGTGGCAGCAGCGAACCGAGCCACGTTTTGCAAGCGATGGGAGCCGATTCGTCGCTCCTCAGCAGTTCGATTCGCCTGAGCGGCTCGATTTTTACCACCGATTCAGAGATCGACACGGCCGTCTCGCGTATCGTCCGCTGTTGCAACAAGTTAAGGGATTATCAAGATGTGGAAAAATAACGTATTGTTTGTGGATAACTTTTCGATTCCTTGATATAACCGATTCCAGCGGTTACGTAACCTGTGGAATTCCGGACCAGTGACACGCATTATTTGCGAGCGTTCTGTT